>CAIYET010000073.1 GCA_903925285.1 Candidatus Hydrogenedentota bacterium
GGGCGAGCCAATCCTGCTTGTCTCATGTGCAAAATAACGTGACATGCCTCAAATCCTCCAGTTGCTTGCCGCCGAGTTGGGAAAATGGCGCTTGGCCCACCCACAGGCGGGAAAAAAGCACATGCCCTGTGGAGCCATAGCCCACAATCCATACCCCAAGTCATTCTAATAAAAGAAACCTACACTGCCTACGATCATTACTTTAACACAAGAAGTCAAAAGTCGCAAGCCTTTTTTGGCGCCCTTTTTCGGCTACCGCCCCCATGACGACATTTCCAGCCCAGCAACCACCGGGCCTTCTCAGCTCGTACAGAAAGTCAACGCCACCCGTTCCGCCATCATCCCAAAATCCGGTACTCATTCAGGCCTCCACGTAACCGTAAACGTCTACCGAATTTAAGTCATGTGGGCACACCCGGAACATCGCGACTGGAAACAGCAAGGGCGGAAACTTGCGTTTCCGCCCTTTGAGATTCAGTTACTTGTTGATGCTATTGCATGTCGCCTTCGGCCATCGTCGCTCCGATCACACGCGCCAGCAACGGACTTACCGGCCATACATTCGGGTACTTCAAGAATTCCGAGTGGCCATCCATGTACAACACGTTGCTACCGCCCGGTACATGGTTGAACTGTTTGCCAGCACCAGTGCCGTTCCAATCCGCCATAATCGAGATCACACTCTGGGCCTGTGTCGTGGTGCCCGGATTGTTGATATCGGTGATGAAGAACCGCTCGATGCCTTCGCGGAGGCGATAGATCGTCATCGCGGGAGTCGAATTTGGCACTTTGAAGTCTTCGTCGAATTTCGGACGATTTGCCGCGTCCTGGGCGTTGCTAACCCAAATAGAAATCTGGGCGATGGCGAGGCCGAATGCCCCCGCATTGGGCTGAATGTCCGTTTTGGATTGCAGCCATGTATTAATTTGGTCTAATGTGCCAATACCCGTCGGATCCGGATCCTCGACGCTGTCGGTGATGCCCGACAAGAAAAGCGCCCAGCCAAAGTAAATGTAGCTGTTCGTTTTGACTCCGGATTCGCAGGGATAGAAGTCCTTGTTCGGAAGGCCCGTCAACGCGGTCGAGGTATTTACCATCGACCTGCCGTCGAACACTTGAGACAGACTGTTGGCTTCAACGTACTTCTTGATAACGTTCGTACCGCCGACCGACGAAGGACAAAGCGTGACTGCCGCATCCGTCAGATATTCGGGGTAGATCTGGTTCATGCTGATCGTGAACCCGCCACGGAAAGCGGAACCATTCGGGAAGGCCCCACTCGTATCCGCGTGGGCGCCGTACACGTTGTCCGCGCACCCAATGAACATTAACGTCGGGAACGAGTTCGCCCTGTTTTCGTTGACATACATCTTGCAGACCACACCCATCTGCTTGAGGTTGTTCTGGCAGCTCGACCGCCGCGCCGACTCGCGCGCACGCGCCAGGGCCGGAAGCAGGATTGCCGCCAGGATGCCGATGATCGCGATTACGACCAACAACTCAATAAGCGTAAACCCACGTTTTCTCATTGCTACTAATCCTCCTTGGAATTTGGACCTTCACGTCCAGTTAAAATCAGTGCTGCTACCTATTGACCTACCGATTCATCCACCACATACAAACCTACCAACGCCCGCATTCCTGCCACGCCACCTCCTTTCACTCCTCCAATACTCCAAACACCATCGCTTGCGCCAGGTGTCTTTCTTCATTTGTTCCACTGCGCATTATACCAGTTTTCCCAAAAAATGCAAGCAGTTTTTTTTCGCCAAAAATCCCGTCGAGCCTTGACCATAACCCATTAGTATCAAATGGGTTACATTATATCGATCAAGAGACTCCCCGTTCCGCGACGCGTAGAAGGCCCATATTCTTTTTGACATGAGACGCGTATCTGGCGCATGATGCGCGCCTGGAGCGGTCAAGCTCAGCCCCTGTCCTTGGAGATCGCGCAGTCGTGTTTGGCATTCATCCCGCAACCCTCGTGACGGCGATTGGCCGCGTGTGGCGTCACGGCGCCGTGGCCGTCCTATTCTTCGTTTCGGGCGCATCAGGACTACTGTATCAGGTAATATGGACGCGCAGACTCGTCTTGCTGTTTGGTACGACCGCTTATGCCGTGAGCGCGGTGCTCGCGGTCTATTTCGTCGGGCTGGGCTTGGGGAGTCTTTGGGGTGGACGCCTGGCAGATAGGACTAGAAGGCCTCTGTTGTGGTACGGTATATTCGAGGCAGGGATAGGCGTTTGGGCCGTTGCCTTCCTGGCCTTCGCCGCCCATGGCGAATCGGCTGTCGTGGCGATATTGCGTATGCTGACGCCTCTCCCCCATACAGGCGTCGCATTACGGGCCATGCTTGCGCTGGCGTTGCTGGCCGTACCGGTCACGCTGATGGGCGCGACATTGCCGCTGCTGGCGCGCTTCATCGCCGGGAACGCCCCGGGACGTGGGCTGCGCATCGGCGCGTTATACAGTATCAACACCTTCGGGGCCGTGGCGGGCTGCGCGCTAACCGGGTTCTGGCTCTTACCCACGCTGGGCTATTCCGGCGCGACATGGGCTGGCGCAGGGATCAACGGACTGGTTGGGGTTACGGCATGCCTGCTGGGGCTTGGCAGATCCCAGATCCAAGACCCCAAACCCCAGATCCCGAACCCCAAACCCCAAACCCTTAATCCCGTCGTCCTCGTGGCGTTCGCGATATCGGGCGCGTGTGCCCTCGCGCTCGAGGTCATCTGGACCCGCCTTCTCGCGGTCGTCTTCCTGGGAACCACATACGCCTTCACAACCATGCTCGTTTCGCTGTTATGCGGGCTGGCCGTGGGCAGCGCCGTTGCGGCGGGGTTGTCGGACCGCTTACGGAAACCCTTTCTCGTTTTCGGCACGGTAGAAGGACTCATCGGCGTCTCATGCGTAGCCCTCTTGCCACTGTTCGCAGCGCTACCCGCCAAGCTGCAAGCGATGCAATTGGACGCGGGGTACCACTGGGAAGGCATCGTCCGCGCCAAATTCGTCCTGTCATTCCTCGTTTTGTTTGGTCCCACTTTCTTGTTCGGGACCACGTTCCCTCTCGCCGTCCGGGCGTACCGGCGTGCGGGCGTCGGGGGCGACGTGGGCCGCCTTTACTCGGTGAACACCTTGGGGGGCGTAATCGGTTCGCTGGCCGGAGGATTCGTGCTGATCCCACTCGTCGGGGCACACACGGGTATCGTAATTATCGCCTTGGTACTGCTGGGCGTCGGCATGCTTCTGATCATGGTTGACGGCCAGACCTCGCGGCTACTCAAGACGGTCTTGCTGGCCGTCATCGCCATTCTCATGGCCTTGGCGTTACACCGTGCCCCGGACAACGTCGCCCATGCCCTCAACGCGGGATACATTTCAAAAGGCGACCGCCTCTTGCACATGCGCGAAGGCGTCGAGGGCGTCGTCGCGGTCAGCGAACCGCAGGAGAACGCATCCGGCTCGAACCGCGTCCTCTGGATCAACGGGGTCCAGGCGACCGCCTCGATCGAAAAAGGCGTCAAGATGAACCGGTTCCAAGGCGTGCTTCCGCTGCTCTTCGACCGCAACCCGCGCCTGGCCCTGTTCATGTGCTTCGGATCGGGCGTGACCGCCGGCACGCTGGCTTTGTATGATTACGACCGTATCGATGCGGTCGAGATCTCGAGGGACGTGCTCGACGCGGCCCGATTCTTCGCGAAGGATAACCGCGACGTCCTGTCCAACCCACGCGTCCGGTTCATCGTGGACGACGGACGCAACTATCTGCTGACGACGCGGCAAGCCTACGACGTAATCACCTTCGAGCCGATGCCGCTGGCCCTGGCGGGCGTTTCGACCTTCTACACGCAAGAGTACTACCGGCTTTGCCTTGAACGCCTCGCGCCGGGCGGATTGGTCTCGCAATGGGTGCCGCTGCACAGTCTCGACCCCGGAATCGTCCGTTCGCTCACGGCGACATTCGCGAGCGTGTTTCCGGAGTATTGCGCGTGGTTCATCAACGCCGACATGTTCCTCATCGGGTCGAACCGGCCTCTGCACATCGACTTCGCGCGCGCCCGCGAACGCCTCGCTCGACCGCCCATCGCGCAAGCCCTCTCCGAAGTCGGACTCGATGACCCGATCGAGGTCCTATCCTGTTTCCTCATGTCCAAGGACGCAATCCGTGCATACGTCCGCGACGAGGCCGTCATGACCGACGACCGCCCCTGGGCGGAATTCGTCGCTCCGAAGCTCATGTACCAACGCACGGTGGACAAGACGCTCGAACAATTGGAGCCTTTCTACGAAAGCCCCACCAAACTGCTCGTTACCGATGATCTTCCCGACGCGGACGTCCAAGCCGTCCGCGAAGCGCTCGACGCGCGGCATCGGGCCAAGGTCGAGGTGCTCAAGGGCCTAAAATCATACTATGGGGGGACTTTCGGCTCGGAGCCTGAAGGAAACTTCAAGAAGGCGCTCGCCATCGACCCCGGCGACCAGACGGCGCGCTATTACCTTAAGGAGGTCACGCTCGCGCGCGTCTCGACGTTCCGGCATTGGAAAGAACTCGAAAAAGCCGTCGAGAACGTTGAAGACGCCCTGCGTGCCGCACCCGGCCTCGCAGACCTCCAACTCGCCCTCGCCGACCTCTATTACGACCAGAAACGCACGGAGGAAGCGAGAATCGCGTACCAAGCCTATCTAGCGGTCGGCGGCATCGAACCGCGCGCTATCGAGCGCAGCCGCTGAGATGGAGTCTCAACCGCCTGCGCGGTCTTCCAAAGATTCCGTGCGCGAAATGGGACTTTACATATGAGGACTTTCATGGAAAGTCCGTGTATGTCAAGATGGTGGCGTAATGGAAGATCTCGGTACACTCATCGAACAAGCCTTGGCGGGCAATGCGACGGCGTACGGCAGCCTCGTACGACGCTATCGTCCATATGCCGTTGGGTATGCGCGTTCCCTGCTTCACGATGCACACTGGGCGGAAGATGCTGCCCAGGAAGCCTTTCTCGAAGCATACGCCTGTTTGCCCAATATCCGCGAGCCACAGGCGTTTCCGGAGTGGTTGAAGCGGATCGTCTTCAAGCATTGCGACCGCCTGATACGGCGTAGGCACATACCGACGGAACCGCTGGAATCGCTGGCGGAGAGTACGCCGGGGCCGACCACAGACGCGGCAACGCACGAGTTGCGCGAAACGATCAAGGCCGCCTTCGACGGACTTCCGGAGTCCGAACGCACCGCAGCGTCACTCTTCTATCTCGACGGGCATTCCTATCAGGAGATTTCGACATTCCTGAAGATCCCCGTGAGTACCGTCAACAACCGGCTTCATGCATCACGAAAACGCCTTCGTTCCCAATTGAGCGAGGTCGCGCAGTTGTGGGGCGTACGACAAACGAGTCGCACGAAGGAAAAGCGTCTTTGGCTTCCGGAGAATCTACTTGGGAGAGACATGAACATGATACTCGAACATGAAGAGACTTGCCGCAACATGCTGCGGGGCGATGCCCAGGTCCGAATTCGCGCGATGCGAAGAGATGACATTCCCGCGCTACGCTGGTTCGACGATGAACTCAACGCGCAACTCGCTGCGGCGAACGCCCAGATCCCGCCTGGCGGCGCGGAGAGCGTCCCCGGCGGGCCTTGGGTCCGGGACGACTGGCTAACCCTGCATTTCGAGAAGTACGCGCAACGCGGCAATATGACTCTTCTCGCCGAAGACACCTCGGGACGCATCGTCGGTTTCGCCGACTTGTGGGTAGCGCGCGAACCTGAACCGTTTGGATTGAGCCTGAACGTCGAATGCATCGATTACTTCCGAGCATACTATTACCAAGGTCTGGAAACCGTCCTCCTCGATGAAGCCGAGTCGGTCGCCCGTGCGGCAGGACTCACGGCGCTCGATATTGGCAGCAACACCGCAAGCGGGGATTATCCTTCGCTCCGGCGTTTTGGCCTAAAAGTGGTTTACGAATATGACATGCTCGGATGCCGTTGTAGCAACGCGCATCGACACTCGCGCCTGCCTCACGGGCAAGTAACGTCGGCAAACGCGGACCTCGCCGACCTGCTCAAGGTCAGTCACTGGTGTCCTACCGATTTCACCTTTCGCGAAGCGATGGATGGCGCCTGGGTTGACGATATGAAGGGCGATCCCGAACAGCAACTGGCGTTCTCGGCAATTCACGAGATTGCCTGGGAGGAGAATCGGGCACTCCTCGAACTGTGGTGGGACGACGAAGAATCCCCCGCCCCTTCCCCATGGAGTCCCAACAACGCGGAGCTATACGTGACACCGGCTGTGATGAAATCCGTTCCGCAGTTCAGCGCGTTGCTTCGCGAGTGCGCCTGCCTCGCCGCCGAAGTCGGCGCGCAGGAAATACTTCTTCCCTGCCCCTCGGACCTCGTACCCGATTCCGAGTACGTCACCGTTGAAAACCGCGAATTCGCCTTCGCCTGGTTCAGAAAAGATCTGTCGTCGCGAGATGAACCATGATCGCAGATGAAGCCGTCTCCGAGGCCGTGCTCAAGGCTGCCGAATAACGCTGGCAACCCTCGTTATCGCGGTGATAACGTTGGCCGCAGATTCGTTGACGAATCCGACGCCTTGTACTTTTGGGCCGGGGTATTTGATGAATTCCACATGGCCGTCGAAAAAGAGGACATTGCATCCGCCGGGGATGTGATTGAATTGCGTCGTTGCCTCGCGGATACCGATCAGGTCCAGCATGACCTGGAGTACGCTCTGGGCCACAGCCGATGCCGAGGGACTATTGATGTCGGTGATCAAAAAACGTTCGATGCCCTCGCGGAGCCGGTGGATGACGGTTGTCGCGGCATTTCCGTGCCCATTCCAGTCATGGTCGGGATCGTCGGCATTGCCCAAGTTGATGTCGTTATCGGCGAGAGCCTCGTCGAGGGTCTGGACGGCCGGCGGCAGGATTCGCTCCATGGCAATGGCGACCTCGGAGGGCACTTCAAGCCCCGCTAGGTCGGGAACATAGGTGGCCAAGGTGGGCGCAACCGAACTGAACGTCACCGTGTAATACGGGTCGACAATGTACTCGACCCGGTCGAACAACCAGCCGAAATAGGCATAACTCACGCCCATGAGTTTCCCCTTCCGGATAATCAACCACTCACCCGTGACGTCCTTGAGGCCGGCCACCGTGTCCTCGGAATCCGACGGGCACACCAAGATGCTCGGATCCGTCATGTACTCCGGGTACACGGCCGTCGCCTTGGGTCCGAAGGCGAGGTCGAACGCGTGGGCCGTATTCCCCGGCGCGTGGGGCGAGAACAACTGCATCGGCGGAAATAGTTGGTTCGACGCTTCGCCCGCGTACATTTTATAGATGATGCCCCACTGCTTGAGATTATTCGCACAACTTGTCCGTCGAGCGGCTTCCCGCGCGCGCGCAAGAGCCGGTAGAAGAATCGCCGCCAGAATCCCGATGATCGCGATGACCACCAGTAGTTCGATCAGCGTGAATCCGTTCGGTTTCTTCACGGTGGCTCCTTTCCCGACGTTCAGGGTTATGGGCGTTCGCCGCCGGGTTTGCGGCGGGCCTCGGTACGGACGCGGTAGAGGCTTTCGGTGAAGCCGCCTTTTTGTTGGAATGCGGCAGCTTGCGCGGCGAGTTGGCGGTCGAGGAGGCTGCAGGCTACGGTGATGAGGAGAAGGGCGGCGTTTGCGGCGATTTCGCGGTAGGTGGGCGCGGGGGACTTTGTGGACGAAGTGGACGGGGTGGACTTTGTGGACGAAGTGGACGAAGTGGACGGGGTGGACCGAGCTTGCGAGGAGGGGGGCTTGGAAGGGGCGGAAGCGGCTGCGTCTTTTTGTCCACTCTGTCCACTCTGTCCACTCTGTCCACCGCGCTCTTTTGTTTCGCGGATCCATTGGGCAACTTGTTCGGCGGTGGTGCAGCGCCGAGCGATGAGGTCATCGCGACGGGGATCTTTTCGGTCCCATAGGGGGAGTCGGCGCTGGCGCAGAAAATCTTCGTAGTCGAGGCGGAGTTCTTCGAGGCTGGCCCGGGCGACACTGGTCAGTTTGATTTCGGTCTTTTTGGAGGTCCCGGAGGCCTGACTGCCTTCGGCGATGTTCTGCACGCCGCTACGCGCGGCCTGGACCATCTGATCATGGGTGCGGCTGCGGTGGTCCACATATTGCTCGCAGAACCGGACTGTCAGGTCATAGACCAACTGGGCGACTTGAAAGCTTTTCAGCTCGCGGTAGCCGCCGTGGGAGGGGATGATGCTTTCGGGGCTCATCGCAACAGCGCCTCACTGACGTGGTGCACTGGGGGCACGTCGTTGCGTGCCCCCAGTGCCGTTTTGTCAATTGCCGTATTGGGCGTTGAGTTTGTCGATGGCCTTTTTGCAGTCGGCGGTTACGGCCCAAGCGTCGGGCCAGAAACATAGATCGATAGTCCACCAGTTGTGTTTGATGCCCGAGCGGTTAAGTTCTGGGAGCAGTACGTCGAAATCGAGCAGGCCTGTGCCGAAGGGGGCGTGGGTGCTGGTTTCGTCGCCGTGCAAGGTGCCGTCCGAGTCGATGAGGTGGATGTGGTTGATCTTGCCGCGGAGTTTCCGTGCGAGTTCGAGCGCGCCGCCGGGCAGGGTCTCTTTCGTGCCGGGCTGGCGTGCGCCGACGGCGGCAACCATGTAGGCGTGGCAGGTGTCGAACTGGACTCCGAAGTTGTCGTCGCCGACTTCGTCTACGATGCACAGGATGTCGGAGGGTTTGTTGAACGCGAAGCCCGGTTCGAATTCCCATGTCACGTAGACGCCCTTGTCAGCAGCCTCGCGCGCGCACTGTTTCCATGTCGTGACGACGCGTTTGCGGGCCGTGTCGGCATCTACCTCGTCGAAGATCGTCGGCGGCTGGACGGTATCGACGCGGATGCCGGGAATGCCGAGGTCGACGCAGAAATCGAGGTTCTTGCGGAACTCGTCGAGGTAATGCGTGTTATCGGCCGTGTTGATGAGCTTTTCGCCCCAGAGGTTCGCAGCGAGGCCGGAAAACGCCAGGCCGGCGTCTGCGACGCCCTGCTTGCACTTCGCGCGCGATTCCTTGTCGGGCATGATGTCCGGATTGGGATGGATGCCGAAACCGCCGAGTTCGACACCGTCGAATCCCAGCGCGGCCAGTTTGGACACGATTTCGTCCCATGGGACCGGGTTGTCCGCGTACGGTCCAATCGAATACGCCCAGGTGCCGATCGAGATCTTTTTCATGGTTTATCCCTTCCTGTACGCGCCGACTTCGGGCGCTTGCGGGTTGACTTCCGGACCAAAATATCGCAGGAGGACCAACGGGCATGCCTTGCCGAGGTTCTCGATAACGATACCTTCTTGCGCGGCCTTAGCGCCGATGAAGACTTCGTCTTCGGTGAGTTCGCCGAAACGGATCATGGTGGGGCATTCGAGCGGCAGCTTGCCGATGCGGCCTCGGCCTTGGGTGACGATCACGCTCGATGCGCCGTTGTCTTTGAGGGTCATCTTGACGCCAGGCTGGACGGTCAATTCCTTGGCCGAGAACCATTGTTTTCCGGCGATTCTTCCGTAGTCGATCCAGCGGTCGACGTATCCTTCGGACTCGGTGTCGCCGTCCGGGATGGGTTCGAGGTAATGGTGGTCTTTGAAACTCGGATCGACGTTGGCTTCCCAGTCGATCTGGTCGACGATGAAGTCGATGTCCTGTTGCTTGTCCTGTGGAATGTCCTTAACTAGCAAAGACCACGGCACGGGACGTCCTTCGACGATGGATTGGTACATGCCGAACACGTCGCTGCCCCATTGAGGCTCGTAGGTGAGGAGCGAACCGGGGGCATGGAGGATGCAGGGGCCGACGAGCCAACCGGTGCCGGGCTTGAGGCGATACGCCTTCGATAGATCGAGGATGCCGTTATCGCCATCGTTCCAGCGCTCGATGCAGCGCACGACTTGGGCGCGCGTGGTGCCGGGTTCGAGTCCGAAGAAGGTGTACGGGAAGTTGTCGCCGATGGCGTTCATCTGCGGCGGGAAATAGTACGATTCGGGCTTGCCTTCGCGTCCGAGGAGGGCGGCCTGTTCGAAATTGTGGTGGAGATGGTGCGGGATGGGGCCCATGTTATCGAAAAATTTGCTATAGACGGGCCAGCGCTTGTACTTGTTCCAGATGTCGTCGCCGATGATCGCCGCGCCGAGGGCCTGGACGGCGTCGCGTAACGTGAATCGCTGGCCGTCATTCACGATGTAGCTCAGCCCTTCGTCGTCGGGCGCGCCTTCGTTGTCGGCATGGGTTGTCGAGCCGAACCAGCGCTCGTCGATGCCGCCGCGATGCGTGCCGAGCGCATAGTAGTCGTCGGGATGCAGCTTGAGGCGCTTGCCCGGTTGGAGAAAAGATCGTGGCACCCAGGTGGGCGCGAGACGCAGGATGCCTCCGCCCGCATCGAGCGCCGCCTGTGCCGCCTTCGTTACGCCTGCATCGCATACTGTGTTCATGGTCACTTCCTCCTTCTGAAGTAATTGAAACGCGGACGAGCTTATTGATCCAAAATGTCTCTTGCCCATGCAACAACTGTTTCGGCAATGGACAGCATCCGAGCGTACTTCTCCTCAGTCGTCTAGTTCCATTTCTCGGTTAGCTGCTATAATGATTTCGGTGATTTCAAGAATCTTGGTTGCAGTGGAAAACTGCTGGTTCGTATCGAGACTCGCCAACAAACGGGTGATGGTGTTCACGATTTCGGTCGTGCCAGGCGAAAGTACAGTCCTGGGTGTGGACGCTTTCTCTTTACACCTTTTCAGTTTCTCATGGGCCTTGGATACGTCCGCAAGGGATTTGAAGCCTCCCTGAGCAGCAAGCTCTTTGCCGGCAGCGATGGCTTCCTTGAATCCAATTCGGCCGGCGATGCTCTCCCGGCGAATGTACGCGGCGACAAAGGGGTTTCCCCAAATCTTTTTCGCGGCCATGACGCGGATATATATCTGATGGAAAAGGCGGATCTCTGGGGTCGTGTCCATTCCTGTCGTCTTGTGCGCCTTACCCACAGATTCCATACCAGTTTCCGCAAGAGCAGCATACTTCAGCCTGTTGAGGCGACCTTTGTCACCGAGGAGATAGATCAGAAGGGACAGCCCCATCCCGGGTTGTACCCGCGCAAACTCATACGCTTGCTCGTCTGTCTCGATCAAGACGTTCGATTCTTCTTCACACAGCATAGTAAACCTCCCGCCCCTCGGCCAGTGCCGTGTGGATGACGAGCGATACATTGTCCTTCAGCGCCACGATTTCGCTCTCCGACACGACCACAATGTCGGCGGCACATCCCAGACCTCTCAATGACCGATGCAAACGATACACCGTTTCCAACCGGTCCATGCCATCCGACATGACGACCAGCAAATCCAGATCGCTGTCTGGACCCGTGACGCCGCGTGCGACGGAGCCGAACAGCACGACCCGCAACGGATGTGCTTCACCCACGATCCGGTGTACCGCATCGTCTATGATTTCCATGGAAACGCTCATACGTTACCTTCTAACGCTCGACTCGATGTCATTTATAACATTGCACACGCTTCGGCGCAAGTCGCCAAGAAGGGTTGGAAGGGTTGGAAGGGTTGGAAGGGTGGGAAGGGCGATTGGGTTTGACATTCGTTGAGCCGCCCTATAATCTCAGAGATGTAGGTTGTGTCGACTGGGAGAAAGAACAGCCATTGACAGCCATGTCCCGAAAGGTTCGGCTGCGGAATCGTTTGAAGATTTGCACGTGTACCAGCGTGCACGGGAATTGACGAACGCCGTCTATGCGCTGACTCGTAAAGGCCCTTTTGCGGGTGATGGCGGCCTGGTTGACCAAATTCGGCGGGCCTCCGTTTCCGTCATGTCCAATAGCGCCGAAGGGTTCGAGCGCGGCGCGAAATCGGAGGAGATACAGTTCCTTTTCATCGCGAAAGGATCTTGCGGCGAGGTCCGCGCACAATTGGTTATCGCACACGATCTAGGCTGTAGGCTTTAGGCTGTAGGCTATAGGAAATGCCTACAGCCTACAGCCTAATGCCTAAAGCCTAAAAATAAGCGGCATGCTTTCCAACTTCATAGCACACCTTCAAGGCTCGGCTGGCCGCGGACGCCCAACACAAGCGTTTGGAAGAACTCCGTGCTGCACAGGCGGTCAATAAGAGAAGCGAACGGGAAGGAAGAGAGAGCGGATAACCCTTCGTCCCTTCCCAACCACGACGACTTGATTCCCGGCAACTCTTCGTTGCACAATACGCATGCTGGTTGTGGTATTTTGTAGCGGAAGCATGGATTGTGGTTGCTTACGTTGGCTGAATGACCGAGGGGTGGGAGGTATGATGTTTTGAGGTACGCGATCATCTCGGACCTCCACGCGAATTTGGAAGCGCTCACGGTCGTGATGGAGTCTATCGACGGTATGGGTGTCGATCAGATTGTCTGCCTGGGCGACGTGGTCGGTTACAATGCGACGCCCAACGAATGCTGCGACATAATGCGCGAGCGGGGAATTGTCACGATCAGCGGCAACCACGACGCGGTGGCCTGTGGTCTCGAAGAGCCGTGGGGCTTCAACGCCATCGCGCTTGCGGCGGCGTTGTGGACCCGCGAGAACCTGTCGGACGATAATCTCGAATGGCTGCGCGGTCTGCCGGAATCCAAGCGATTCAAGGACTTTCTGGCCGTGCATGGCGCGCCGGGCGACCGCAACACCTATCTCTTCGGTTGGGAAGATGTGCTGCCGCACCTCGAATACCTCGAGGAGGAAGGTTGCCTCTTATGCTTCTTCGGGCATACCCATTGCCCCGGCATCTTTTCCACGGACGGCGTGTATACCGTCGATGCGGACTCGAAGTTCGCATTGCGCGACCATGCCGGTGGGCGCGAAAAGGCGTTTTTCGTGAACCCGGGATCCGTCGGACAACCGCGCGATTCGGACCCACGAGCGGCCTTCGGTGTACTGGACACGGATACCATGGAATTCGAGCAGATCCGGGTGCCATATCCTGTGAAGCAGGCCGCAGACCGCATTGTCGCGGTGGGCTTGCCGCAGTTCCTGGCCGAACGACTGTATCTTGGACGGTAGGCAAGGATGAAGGATGAACTAGGAGTTAGGAGTTAGGAGTTAGGAGCCATGCTAACTCCTAACTCCTAACTCCTAACTCCTTGATGGAGGAAACCATGCGCCAAGCGGAAATCTCTCGCGAAACCAAAGAAACGCGGATATCGATGGTACTCGCTCTTGATGGAACCGGCCAGTCCGACGTGTCCACGGGTGTTGGGTTCCTCGACCACATGCTGACGCATATCGCCCGGCATGGGTTGTTCGATCTAAAGGTATCCGCGCAGGGCGATCTTCACATCGATGCCCATCACACCGTGGAAGACATCGGCATCTGTCTCGGCAAAGCATTCGCACAAGCTATCGCAGCCGGTCCGAAAGGCGGCGCCGGGCTGGCGCGGTTCGGCCATGCGGTCGCGCCGATGGACGAGGCCTTGGCCGAAGCGTCGGTCGATATTAGCGGACGCCCGTTCCTCGTGTTCCGTGCGGATTTTCCACAAGGGCGCGTGGGCGAGTTCGATGCGGAATTGGTCGAGGAATTTTTTCGCGCGTTCGCAGTGAATGCCCGCGTGACGCTGCATCTGTCCGCGCGCTACGGCAACAACGTACATCATATAATCGAAGGATTGTTCAAAGCCTTCGCGCGCGCTATGCGCGAAGGCGTTCGGCTCGATCCGCGCGTGACGGACGTGCCTTCGACGAAAGGAATGTTGGAGCAGTGATCGTTATTGTGGATTACGGCATGGGCAACCTGCGAAGCGCTCAGAAAGGCTTCGAGAAGGCCGGCCATGCTGCGGTGATTACGGATGACCCGGCGGCCATCGCCAAAGCGGATGCCGTGGTATTGCCCGGTGTAGGCGCATTTGGCGACTGTTACGAAGGATTGCGCTCGCGCGGATTCGTCGAGCCAATTCTCGAAGCGGCCCACAGCGGGCGTCCCTTCTTGGGCATATGCGTCGGACTACAACTGTTATTCGAGGAAAGCGAAGAAGGCGGTATCCACAAAGGCTTGGGTATATTGCCCGGACGCGTGGTCCGTTTTCCGGACGCGCGCGAGACCGGTTTGAAAGTCCCGCACATGGGGTGGAACCGGATACGCCCGGCAACAGAGATCCCGTGTCCTTTGTTCGCAGACGCCGCACCCGAACCGTATATGTATTTCGTGCATAGCTACTACCCCCAGCCGACCGATCCGAGCATCGTGCTGGCCACGTGCGAGTACGGCATCGAGTTCGCCGCTATGGTAGGGCGCGGCAACGTGTACGCCGTTCAGTTCCACCCCGAAAAAAGCCAGCAGGAAGGTATCAAGATACTCAAGGCTTTCGGAGACCTGGTTCGCTGAAGTCTATGGAGGTGCAACATATGACCAAACGTATTCTCGTTCCCACGGACGGCAGCGATTACGCTTCTATCGGCGTGCGGTACGCAGTGGCCTTGGCCAAGCGATTCAAAGCCACACTGCTGGGATTGCACGTCGTCGACATACGCCTTCTCGAAGGCCCATTCCTCCGCGATATCTCCGCGAGCCTCGGCACGGCCCCCTACGTCAATTACCAGGGCAACATCTCGATGCTCCTCGAAGAACGCGGCCAAGCGGCCCTCGATGCCTTCCGTCACTCCTGCGAAAAAGCCGATGTGCACTGCGAGACCGTCCAGGCGACGGGCGTGGTCGTGCGGTGCATCCTCGAAAAAAGCGAACTCGCCGACATGATCGTCATGGGGCGTGGCGGAGAGCACAGCCAATGGCTCGACGGACTCGTCGGCTCGACCACCGCAGGCGTGGTACGCGGCGCCAAACAACCCGTGCTCGTCACCGGTGTCGACACGCCCGGCACGAAACGATGCCTCATCGCCTATGACGGTTCCCTCCACGCCAAACGCGCTTTGCAGGCCGCTGCGAACATTGCGGCGGATTGGCGGCTGGCGTGCCACGTGCTGGTCGTCGGCGACACCAAGGCGGCCCCGTTGCTCGACGAAGCGCGCGCCTACCTCGTGACCCACGACGTGAAGGCCGAATGCCTCCTGCGAGGAGGCGATCCGAGCGAGACCATCGTGGCGTACGCCAACGAGTGCGCCGCAGACTTGTTAATCATGGGGGCCTACGGCCATACGAAAGTCAGGGAATTGGTGGTCGGCAGCACGACCGCGTATTCGCTCAACCATGCGCCGTGCCCGCTACTTATGTCACGATAAGGATACCGTTTCATGCCTTTGCGCCAAGAGCGACTCGAAAAAATAATCGAATCCGTGGGCGAATTGCCCGCGCTGCCCAATATCGTAGCGGACGTCCTCAGTATCACCGAGGACCCCACGATAGCCGTTTCGCAGATCAGCGACCGCGTCCAACGCGATCCGGGACTCGCCGCGAAAATCCTCAAAATCAGCAATTCCCCCTTCTACGGCATGAAGCAATACGTCGGGACCCTGAAACTCGCCATCGTCATCCTCGGCGTGCGCGAACTGCGCAACATTGTCCTCGGCATCTCACTGTTCGAGACCTTGCAAGACGGCCGGATGCAACACGTCCTGGTGCGCGAGATCTGGGAACACTCGCTGCGCGTCGGAGCGTGGTGCCGGAGGCTTGGCGCCGCGTTGAGCCTCGGTCTGCAAGGCGAGGACTTCATCTGCGGACTGTTGCACGACATGGGTAAGATCGTGCTCTTGCGCCAAGTCGGAGACGACTATCTCAAACTGATCAAACGTTCCGGCGGCCATGGTCAAACATTGTGCCAGATAGAAACGAACGTACTCGGATTCGACCACGCCGATGCCGCCGAGGCGCTCGCCACACATTGGAACCTGCCCCAAGCGCTGTCGGACGCATTATGGATGCACCACGAAGGGCCGAACCGCACCTTCGGCGCGGCAAACGATCCGCGCCTTGCCGCATTGGTATGGGTGGCGGACGCGGCTGCACGTGAAGACTTCAGCAACGCCGATCAGCCACCGGGGCCGTCCTGCACGCGCGAAGAGGCGTGGCTGGCGTTCGGCACACCCAAGGCGCCGTCCGACGCCGCTCAACGTCGCGTGATGCTCGCCGCGTTTGCCACCGAAATCCAAGAAATGCAGATGTTGCTCCTCTGATCGAGAAGAAGAAGTTAGGAGTTAGAAGTTAGGAGTTAGAAGGTAGAAGGTAGAAGGTAGAAGGTATTCTAACTCCTAACTCCTAACTCCTAGATGCAGAACGAGAAGGTATAGCAAGCGATGTCCTCAAAACGCAAAGTGCAATTGCAGTATTCAGACGACCTCGAAGCGGTCGACACCGCCCTGTCCGAAGCAATGACCGCATTGGACGAAAAAAACGAGCGCGTAACGGACCTGTTGCGTACCTTCGATCCCCCGAAGGAACCCGAATTGATCGAGTCAACACCAGAGCCTCAGAACCCGTAGCTATGATAAAAGGAGACGTGTAGATGGCATTTCATAGCAGTCGCCGTGCATTCATCAAGCAAGCCCTACTGGCGCCGGCTGCAGCGGCTGCATTGCGCACAAGTACGGCCAGCGCCTCCGAACCCGCCAATCCAGCGCCGGTCGCGAACGGCCTTTCCTGCGGGAAGATTGGCAATCTTGCGGTCAGCCGCCTGCTCCTGGGCGGTAACTTGTTGACGCATTACACCCATAGCCGCGACTTGCAGTACGTCTACAATCTCTGCGCGCACTACAACACGGAACAGAAGATTCTCGATACGTTGAAACTCGCCGAACAGCACGGGGTCAACACGCTCGTGGTACACACAGCGGGCGGGATTCTCGATACCCTCAAAAAACACCGCCACGAACTGGGTGGGAAGATGCAGTGGATCATCTGTCCCACGGCCGATGTAGTAGAGGACATGAGCGCCTATACGAAAATGGTGCGCGAGTTGGCCGACAACGGCACCGACGCCATCTATCTTTGGGGTGTAACCGCCGACAAACTCCTCGGACAAGGCAAGGTGGACCTCATAGCCAAGGCCGTCGATGTCGCCAAGGAACAAGGCGTACCATCCGGTGTCGGCGCGCACGATCTCAACGTCGTCATCGAGTGCGAGAAGGCCAAAGTCGCCGCCGATTTCTACATCAAAACGTTCCACCACCACGAGTATCCCAGCGCACCCAAATCCGGCCAAATATCCGAACCAACCAGCGAATCGCCCGGGTACTGGTGCCGCAATCCGCAGGAGGTCATCGACGTCATGAAAAACGTCGAAAAACCATGGATCGCCTTCAAGGTCATGGCGGCGGGCGCGATTCCGCCGAAAGACGCGTTCCAATACGCATTTACCCACGGCGCCGATCACGTGCTTGCCGGCATGTTCGATTTCGAGATTGCCGAAGATGTGAGCATCGCAAAGGACCTCCTCGCGAACATCAAGCGGGAACGACCCTGGCGGAGTTAGACTCCTACATCCGCAGAAGGGAAGAGCATGAAGAAGTTGACGCTACTCCTACTGCTATCAAGTCTGCTTGTTACTCCGACATCGCGGGCAGAACCATTCGCAAATCCCTTTTTCGCCCTCTGCATGGACACCCATGACGGCAAACATCGAAACCTCGATGAACAGGCCCAGTTGCTGCACGAACTGGGATACGCCGGCCTCGGACATCTCTGGCTCGACGATCTCGAAAAACGACTGGCCACGCTCGATGCGGCCGAACTAAAACTTTTCCAAGTCTACTTTCGCGTCAACATTGCGCCGGGGGCCGCGCCTTACGATCCACGCCTCAAAGAAAGCCTGCCGATGCTGCGCGGACGCAACGCCATGCTATGCCTGCTCGTCGGCGGCCTCCCACCGTCCGACCTGGCCGGCGATCCCCGTGCGGTCGAACTCATCCGCGAGATTGCGGACATGGCCAAAGACTCGGAGGTCCGCGTGGTCCTCTACCCACATTCGGGCGACTGGCTCGAAAAGGTCGGCGACGCGGTCCGCGTGACCAAAAAGACCGACCGTGCGAACGTCGGTGTCATGTTCAACCTATGCCACTGGCTCAAGGTAGACGACGAACGGAATCTCAAACCCGTGCTCGAATCGGCCTTGCCATACCTTGCAGCAGTCAGCATCAACGGCGCCGACCACGCCGCCGACATTCAAGCCGGCAAAGGCAATATGATCCAGCCTTTGGACAGCGGTTCGTTCGACGTGTACGCGCTGTTGAAAACCCTGAAAGATCTCGGCTACAAAGGCCCCGTAGGATTGCAATGCTGGGGCATCGAAGGCGACGCGCGCGACCACCTCACGAAGTCGATCAATGCGTGGCGAAAACTCGTCGAACGTCTAAACGCATTCAATCCCTGAAAACACGAAGGGCAGGGACGCTCGATGCATCCCTGCCCATGTTGGATTTGGTTTGGATCGGGACTAGGCCTTATCTGCGGGCAAGTCCCTGTAGATGTCGGTGCTCATCCAGTCCAGCTCGCCTTCCATGAACGCCTTGCCGACCTTGTCGGTAAGATCGTCATGGTTGCAGGAGAGCAAGCGGAAGTTGTTCTCGATGCGCTTGCGCGCGATGTTGCAGAACAGATCGACGACGTCCTGGACGCTCTTATTGTTCGGATCCTTGGCCAGCATGGCGTCGGCCCGGGCCAGACTCGTGGTCATGGCGAAGATGTCGGTACCGATCTCGACGTAGCGGGCCAGGATGAGGGTCTTACGTTCGAGTTTCTGCTGGTAGCGGCCCATCGTGTGGAACAGGCGGCGGGCCATCTTGCGGCATGTCTTCGCGCAGTACGCGAGATGCGCGATGTTCTTCGAGTTGAGGTTCCGGGCGTTGGACGGCGCTCCCGTCGGCAACCATTGCTTCGGATACCACACCGCATAGAATTTGAAGGCGTTCATGAGAAGCGTTATCTTGCTCAACTTCTTGACGTTCGCGCGTGGGTCCACGATCGGCATGATCAAGCTGAAGTGCGTGTCGAGGGCTTCGCGCGCGATGATGAGTTCCATGATCTGCGTGGTGCCTTCGAGAATACGCGCCACGCGCGCGTCGCGCATGGTTCGCTCGCACACCATCGGCACGTCGCCGCGATCCTTCAGTGAAGAAACGGACTCGAAACCGCGCCCGCTGCGAATCTGCATGAAATCGTCGCCGACGCGCCATGCGGATTCCGTGCAGAAGTACTTGGCCATGGCGGCTTCGAGGCGGATGTCGATGCCGCCCTTATCGGCCAGCCCACAGGCCAGCCAATTGATCGCTTCCATTGCGAAGGTCTCTGCGGCCACGCGTGCGGTCATATTGGCGACGGCCTGGTGTTTGCCGATGGGCACACCCCATTGAATCCGCGTATTGACCCAGTCGTGACAATAGTACATCGCCTGCTTCGAGGCGGAACCCGCGATCGCCGGCACGGTCAAACGACCGGTATTCAGTGTCATAAGCGCGATCTTGAGGCCGTCGCCCGTCTTGCCGACAAGGTTCTCCGCCGGCACCTTCATGTCTTTGAAGCGCAGCAAGCCGTTCGAAATGCCGTGCAGGCCCATGAACCGGCAGCGAAACGCCACCTCGAAACCCTTCGCGGTTTCCGGATCCTTCCGGTCGACCACGAACGCCGAGATCTGAGGGCGCATCTTACCTTTGACTTCCTTCGGGGGCGTCTGCACCATGACGATAAGGATTTCCGCATCGGGACCATTCGTGATCCAGAGCTTCTCGCCGTTGAGCAAATAATAAGAACCATCCGCAGACGGCGTGGCGGTCGTCTTCATCGCGGCGGGGTCCGAGCCGACGCCCGGTTCGGTCAACGCGAAAGCGGACACCGCTCCGGCGGCCAAGCGTGGCAGATACTTTTTCTTCTGTGCATCCGTGCCGACCACCTTGAGCGGCTGCGGAACGCCGATGCTCTGATGAGCGGACAGCCACGTTGCAGTACTCTGACAGTAGGTGCCGATGAATCCTACTATGCGGCTATAGTTTGTCTGCGACAGACCCAGGCCGCCGTATTCCTTCGAGATCTTCATCCCGTAGAAACCGGCTTTCGCCATTTCCAGGACGGCTTCCGGAGGATACACATAATCGCGGTCGATCTTGTCGGGATCGATAAACTTGAGCATGACTTCCTTGGCTTTTAGAATCAACGCATCGCCAATCTTTTTGTCTTCCGGGTCTTGTTCCTGGTACGGATGGATCAAATCCCAGCGGAAATTGCCCTTGAACAACTCCGCGATGAAACTTGGATATTTCCATTCCGTTTCACGCGATTCCTCGGCCAGATCCATCGATTTCTGTTTTTCTTCCGATACTTGCATGGCTTCATCCTTTTTTCTAAATGCTCCGCACCACCCACTACTGACAGATTTTAAGCAGTGTAACCGTAAACAAAGCAAAAGTCAACAAAATCGCGCAATCCGAACATAGTAAAAAAGGTCTGGGGTTTGGCAACCCCAAACCTCCTACAGTTCGTTCAAGCAGGCTTCGCGGGCGAGTTGGACCCAGCGGGCCAAGCGCATGGGGTCGCCGCACAAAGAGTGGACGTCTTTCATGATGATTTCGAGGTTGCAGTCGCGCGCGGCGGTCATTGTAACGCGCAAATCATCGCGGATAAGTTCCTCGTTGAAATCGGGCGTGCTCACCAGCGTCGGATTCGGCTTGCGCGAGAAGACGCAATCGCGGCCCAGCACTTCGGCCATGAACGATTGATCGCACCACGGCGAAATCGACACGCGCTTGAGGTTCGCAAGGCGCTTGACGTACTGCCAGCGGTCATGGACCGGTTCGCAACAGCCGTAATACGTGCGTCCGAAGCGTTCGACGATAGGCCTGTAATACTCGAGTACGAATTCCTCGCACTGATCCGGTCCGCATCCCACCGTTTCCTGCGATTCGATCAAGACCCAAAGATCCTTGAGGCGGACAGGGGCGCCGGGTGTCCAGTCGGACTGCGGCAAGGCGTGCGAATAACCCATACTGCCCGAACCGATGTAATCGTTCTCATTGTTCAGCGAGAGCAGCCCTTCCTTTTCGAGCCATTCGGCATACGCGATGCAATCGGCCTGGAGGAACTGCATCAGACGGTGCAATCCTTCCGGGTCGGTACACATGTAGACCATGAGTTCTTCGAGACCGATGAGGTCGATGGCCGTACCCGTCAGACCCGTCGTCCACCAGAACCCGCCACGGAGGCGGACATCGAGAACGCCGTCGAACACATGTTCGATGTGTTCCTTCCATGCCCACGAAGCTTCGCGGTCGACCTCGAACGAGCGCGGGCGCAGTTTATCGAAATCGGCTTGCAGATTCTTGAGCGGCGCGTCCCAGCACCGGCTCGATACGTTGCCGCTGACACGGTCGGCGAAGTGCTGGACCGACGCAACGCCGAAATCGCTCACCTTCACGCGCCAATTGCACGTGACATACGGTTCGACGACGTGGTCGTCCATGACCTTCTCGAACTCGAAGATGGCGCACCCAAGCCGATGTTCGAGATTTCGCGCCCATTCCTCGATGCATTTCGGCTTCGATTCATCCAGCATATCGAACGCGACTGCATTCTCCGCCAAGATCATTGGACGTTCGCCCCTACCGGCGTCAAGCGCATACCAGCAACGTTTCCGTTCGAGGTTGTCGGCATGATGGGCGATCTCGGCAACGCGCTTGCCAAGTTCGCGCAGAATCGCAAGGTCTTCCGGGACAATCTTCCACGACGTTTCGTTCGACATGATCATCTCCTCAGTCTTGCAGATACTCCACAAATCCCATTCGTGCTCGTGCTCGTAATCGTAATCGGATTCGCTCCAACAGTGCCTGATATCCATCGAGCACAAACAAACCGAGCCAGTCCCTCTTGTGCGATTGTACTCCGGCGTCGGATGTTCATGCACGCAACCTCCTCGTGCGACTAACAACATTTTCAAGAGGCTTTGTGCATCTGGCGGCACATTGATTAGAACGACTGTCAATGAAAACATGGATTCGGAATTGATGGAAAAGCAGGTTGTCTCAAAAAGACGAGTCGCCGACCATGACGAGGTGTTCACCGGCAAGGGAGGTCAACGCCATGCTTGATCTGGGACGAACAAATAGCGTTCATAGAATTCAAGATTCGGCCCATGGAGTTGGACAATGAGTAAGAAGAATCAAAACCTTCTTGCCCCGGGCGCATTCCTGATTTACCAGTCTGAGGGCGGGCAGATCAAGCTGGATGTGCGTCTGGAAAATGAGTCGCTCTGGTTAACTCAGCCTTTGATGGCGGAGTTGTTCCAGACCACGCAACAGAATATCAGTCAGCATATTCTAAATATTTACGAAGAAGGCGAGCTGGCTCAGGACGCAACTCACAAGAAATTCTTGTCAGTTCGCCAGGAGGGTTCCCGGCAGGTTCAGCGGGAGCTGGAGTATTACAATCTCGACATGATTATCTCCGTCGGTTACCGGGTGAAGAGTCTGATTGCCACCCGGTTCCGCATCTGGGCGACGCAGCGTCTGCGGGAATACATCGTCAAGGGCTTCACAATGGACGATGAACGGCTCAAACAAGCTGGGGGCGGCGGGTATTTCGAGGAGCTACTGACCCGCATTCGGGATTCCCATTTGCAGCCTGGACTCGTTTGAGCTAAGATTGTTCTGAGCGGCGAACGAGCCGAGACTCGGAGAGAGGCGAAGCGATGACGACAATGCCAAGTGACAAAGCGGGAATGAATCTGTCCGATATTATTGCACAGATCTCCATTTCCCACGAGCCGGTCGAGATTCTTGGAGAGGGTGGAACGGCTGTGCTTGTTTCCGAAGAGGACTGGCGCTCGATCCAAGAAACCCTTTATCTGATTTCCGTGCCCGGCATGCGCGAATCCATCCGCGAGAACATGGCCATCCCTGTTGAACAATGCTCCGAGGATCCGGGGTGGTGAACTGGCGGCTTGTCCATACGAAGCAAGCGCAAAAGGATGCTCGTAAACTTGCCGCGGCAGGGTTGAAATCCAATGCGCAGAGTCTCCTCGATGTGCTCGCCCAAAACCCTTTCCAATCCCCACCACCGTTCGAGCGACTTGTTGGCGACCTTGCCGGCGCCTATTCGCGACGCATCAACATCCAGCACCGTTTGGTGTATCAGATCCTTGACGAATCGAAAACGGTAAAGATTCTGCGGATGTGGACGCATTACGAATAGCTTGCGCCGCCGCGATTATGACACCGCATCCTTCGTGTTCTGAGGTCCATACAATTTATGTCCGGCTTCCCACCCTTACCGATCGTTACGAGTACCGCGTGTGCCAGGCGGACATCCACAATTTCCTCGCGCAGTTGGCTTTCGACGTCGGGGACATGCCTATGGCCACAACGAAGCCGCCATCGGCAAAGAGCGCGCCTGGTGCGACGGCCCCCTCACTGCTACAAACCCGCCCTCGACGAAGCCGAGCGTCTCCTGTCGTTCCAGCGACTACATCTACGGAACCCCGGACAACCGCAACAACGGCATTGGCTTGCGGCTTGTGCGGGATCAGTAGCGTGTACGCTGTGCGCTTTTCACTTTAGCGCGCAAACCGCACTCGGATTCGACGAAACCTCAGAGATCCAACGGCCGTTCATAGATTCATTCTTAAATCGCGTTGTCGTGTTAGACAGGCGTTCGCGGATTCTGGTATCGTGCGTGCGAAGAATTTGGAAAAGGAATCGCGTGTGATGGTTGAACTGGAGCAGGTGCGCAGGAAGCTTGGTCCCGGCGTCGAGTTTCGTTGTGAGGCGTTTGCCGTTCCGGATGGCGCCCAGATGGCGTTGTGGGGGCCGAGCGGTTGTGGTAAAAGTACCATGCTCAATCTTATCTCGGGGCTGCTGCGTCCGGATGAAGGCGTGATCCGCGTGGAGGGCGTCGACACGCTCGAGTTGAGCCAGAGCCAACTGGACCGGTTTCGCGGCGAGCGCTTCGGATTCGTGTTTCAGACCTTCAACTTGCTTGCGCCGTTTACTGCGTTGCAGAACGTACTGCTGGGCATGCGTTTCAGCGACACCGTGCCGCAAGCGGAGTGGAAAGCGCGCGCTACGCATCTGCTCGAACGCGTCGGCCTGGGACATCGCCTGCACAGTAAGCCGGTGACGATGAGCGTGGGGGAGAGGCAGCGCGTGGCCATTGCGCGGGCGTTGGCCAATAGGCAGAAGATCGTGGCTGCGGACGAACCGACGGGCAGTCTGGATCCGAAGACATCGAAGAGCGTCATGGATCTGTTGCTCGAAATGTGCCGCGAGGAGAACGTCACGCTGTTGCTCGTGACGCATGCGCATGAAATCGCCGACCGATGCGCGGATCGCTTCGATTGCACGGGACTCGTGCGCGAGGTGCCGTCATGAGCCTCTGGCGGATCGCGTGGTGCTATCTTTGGAACCGCAAACTGACGACCTGTTTGACGATTCTGTCTGTGGCGTTGGGCGTCGGATTGATTTACTCGGTGCTGACGTTGCGCGAGGAAACGCGCAAACGGTTCGAGGAAGAGGGACAAGCCTTCGACATCGTCGTGGGCGCGAAAGGCAGTCCGCTCCAACTCGTGCTCAGCGCGCTGTATTTTATGGATACGCCGACGGGCAACATCGCGCTCTCCGATTATGAGGCGCTCAAGAAACACGAAGATGTGGCTGCGGCATTTCCGATCTGCATGGGCGATACCTATCGCGGCTTCCGCATTGTCGGGACGATCCGCGAGTTGTTCGACTACACGTGGACCAGCGCAACTACCGGCGAGATGCGCCAACCTTTTCGGTTCGCCGAGGGCCGTCCCTTCGACAAGCGGATGGAAGCGGTTCTCGGCAGCGCCGTGGCGCGCGCCGAAGGGCTGAAAGTAGGCGACACGTTCACCGGCTCGCACGGGTTCATCGAGTTGCCCGAAGGGTTGGGAGACGATCACAGTAAGTTTCCATACACCGTGGTTGGCATCCTCGCGCCGTCCGGTACGCCGAACGACCGCGCGCTTTTTTGCACGATGGATTCCGTGTGGGACGTGCATGCCCCTCACGAAAAGGAGGCGCCGGGTGAGTCGCATAAGGAGGCGTCGTCCGAAGTGACGGCGATCCTGATCGCCTTGCAAAGCCCGTCGCTGCGTTTCCAATTCGTCGAATACGTCAACGACACGTTCAACGCGATGGCGACGATCCCGATTCAGCAGGTTGCGAACCTCTATGCGAACATTCTAGGCACGGCCAAGAGCGTGTTACTCGCCGTCGGCTATCTGGTCGTGGCGATCTCGGCGCTCTCGGTGCTGATCGGCCTGTATCTGTCGATTTTCCAGCGCAAGCGCGACCTCGCCGTTATGCGTGCCCTCGGCGCCTCGGCATACGAGATCGTCAGTTCAGTCCTCATCGAAGCGTTCCTCGTCACCGTGCTCGGAATCGTGGCCGGCTGGCTGCTGGGCAACGGTGTGTGTTGGGTCTTGGGCCAATATCTCGAACGCCGCTACGGACTGAGCGTGGGCGTGTTCGGCCTGCTGACTTTCGACGAAGTCGCCGCGTTTGCCACCATCGCGCTCGTTGGACTCGTCGCCGGGATCTTGCCTGCGTGGCAGGCCTACCGAACCGACGTAGCCCGCGATCTTGCGGAACTGTAGTCCCGCCTGCTATCGTTAATGGAAATTAGGAATTCCTAATTATCAGGAGTTGTCGTTGTGAGAAGACGTGTAGTTCGCGATATTGGCACATTCATTGGCGTGATCGTGATTCTGGGTGTTGTGGTGTTCATCAACGGCCAGATGCAGCGCGGCACCTTGAAAGACCAGATGGAAAAAGTGCGGCGTACCGCCGAGGCCAAACAGCGCGGATCGGGAGTCGAAATACTCTCGTGGGAAACCCTGCGCAAGACCACCGGCACGCGCAAGACCGGTCCGTCATTCGACCAGCGCCTTATCGACAAACGCGGCGACGCGATCAGTCTGATCGGGTTTATGGTGCCGCTCTACGATTTCCGCGACATCAAAGAGTTTATCCTGCTCCCCGTGCCCATCGAATGCTACTTTTGCCAGGCCCCGCCCATGCGCGACGTCATGCTTGTACAAATGGCTGCGGGCAAAACGACCGACCTCGTCAAAGAACCGGTCATGGTCAGCGGCGAACTGACGCTAAACGAAGGCGCCGGCACCAAGTTCTTCTACGTGGTTAAGGACGCCAAACGGGGCGCCGCTGAAAAGGGCGGTAAACTTACCAAGAAAAAGATTACCCAAGAACACGTCGACCATGCCATCGGCGCCAAACAGAGCGAAGATTCCCTGCAGGAACCTCTCATACAAGGGCAGGAACCGCCCAAAGCCGCACCGGAATCCACTCCGCCGCCTGCTCCCCCCGCCGCCGAGCCGCCACCGAAGTAGCCGCCAGGACGCTATCCGCTTTATGGGCAAGAAAAGCAAGTCTGGTTCCATTCGGCCAGCAAACCGTACAGGACGCGCCGGTAGAGGCTCAGGCGCCCGATAGTCTTTCCGCTGAAAAGCTGTTTCATACCGCTCGATTCGCCAACGGGTTATTTGTGAAATCAATAACGCTGTTACTCAATATCGCGCGCACATTACAACATCCAATCCCAATTGCCAAGAACTTTTCTCGGAGGTCGTGAAGGAATTCGGCGAAGGAGTACCACTGGTATTAACCTAAAAAGGCAGTCAGAATTCAGGAGTCAGA
>CAIYET010000074.1 GCA_903925285.1 Candidatus Hydrogenedentota bacterium
AGAATGACGTGGAGCGATTCAAGACGACTTCCCCGGCCGCCATGTTGTATGAGAACCGCACGCTGTTTCTGTTCGGCGGAATCGATGACGGTACCGAGGCTGAACTCGTACCGCTCTTGCTTGCGCTGAACGCACTCGGCTCCGACCCAATTACGCTTTACATCGATAGCCCAGGCGGTTCCGTTAGTGCCGGTCTTGCGATCTACGACACGATGCAATTCATCAAGGCGCCAGTTTACACGATCTGTATCGGCACGGCCGCGTCCATGGCTGCGTGGCTCCTGGCCGCAGGCGCTCACGGACACCGCGTGGCTACTGAGAATAGCAGCATCATGATCCACCAGGGGCAATCAATGGTCGGCGGCAAGATTTCAGACATGCAGATCACGATGCAGCATTACACCGCCACGTCGAAGAAAATGAACATGCTCCTTGCACGCCATACAGGCAAGACGACTAAACAGGTCGCCCAAGCGGTTCAGAACGACCGTTGGATGACTCCTCAAGATGCAAAGGCATTCGGTATCATCGACGAGGTAGTCATTCCGGAAATCGCCAAACCAATAAAGGTCTGACCGCACACGGCTCTTTACCGTTGTAGTTCTTTGAGCAATCCGGTCAACTCGACATCCTGTGCCACACTCGGATCGCCCCACGGCCCTTTGGTAAGCCGTCGAACGAGATCCTGCAGGGCCGCCGTCGAGGTCTTCGTCTGCTCAGGATACATGCGTCTCATAAATTCTGCCGTGCTCTTGCTTCTTTGCTTAGCCTCGACGGCGAGTCTGAGTTCCGTTAGTAAGCGTTGTCTTGGCCATGAGGCAGGGTCCTCAGGCAGGGCCACTCCGGTTCCATCTCCTGGCACTGCGGTGGCGGATGCCACGTTTTTCGTCATCTCGGGAGGAAGACAGCTTGTATCAACTTCGCTCTTGCGCGTGAGAATCGCCGCGCGCTCTACGACATTCTTGAGTTCCCGGACGTTACCCGGCCATGGATAGGCGGTCAGCTTCTCGATAGCGTCCACAGCGAAGCTTTCGGCCTGATAGGACGCGCCTGCGCTGGCCCTGAAACGTCGCAGAAACAGGCCGGCAAGGATCGGGACATCTTCCTGACGGCCTCGCAACGGCGGACAAACTATGTCAAATTGCTTAATTCGATAGTAGAAATCTTCGCGTAGCGTTCCCTGCTTGACGAGCTCAGCCGGGTCCTGGTTCGTAGCACAAATGAGCTGGAAGTCGCTCTGAAGAGTGGCCGTTCCCCCGACGCGCTGAAACTGCTTCGTTTCCAAGACGCGAAGCAGCTTACTCTGCAGTTCGTGCGACATGCTGCTGATTTCATCCAGGAAAAGGATTCCTTTGTCCGCACGCTCAATTCTTCCAATGTGACGTTGTGTAGCCCCTGTGAAGGCCCCTTTTTCATGGCCGAAAAGATCGCTGTCCAATAGGTCTGTCGAGACACCGGCACAGTTCTTGTCGATGAAGGGCCCCGCGCGGCGCGGCCCTTGACGATGAATGGCCCGCGCCACGAGTTCCTTCCCGGTACCGCTTTCGCCAATGACAAGGACTGCCGCAATACCACCTGCCGATACACGCGCAATAAGGGCGCGCATATGTCTGACGGGCGCGGCGTTTCCCCAGATGGCAAAATCGAATTCCATAGCCGAGGGTTGCGTATAAATACGAAGAACGCGTTCCATTTCCCGCAGTGTAGGCTTCTTAATCAGGTATTCGTTTGCCCCCAATTCCATCGCACGTTCGATAACGTCGAGGTTTCCCTCAAGAGACGTCATCATGAAGATCGGAAGCGTGGGGTAACCTGTTCTCAAGGTGGCGAGAATCTCCAGCCCAAGCCGGCTTCCGTTCTCCCCGAACATCACATCCAAGACAACCGCAGTCAGATTTGGAATCTGAGAAACATGCTGCATTACGGGCGCAACGCCATAGCGGCCAGCAGTGGTTTCGGCGGTCTCATAGTGAAAAGCATACGAGCATTCCTGGCGCTCCAACTCGCCATACTCAGCAAGAATGTTGCAGCGCAATTCCGGACGACACCACTGGTCATCCACGAACAGAATACCGATAGCCTGTTCAATCACAACAATAGCCTTTCGTCATTCGTCTTGACCAGGTAGCCCCCGAAAGGATTCTTCGGATCGGTGCCCAACCGAAACCTGTGAATGCTTTCATGTAAATCATCCCCCGCAGACCAAAATCTTCGCAGTCGTTCATCCCATTCTTTGGCCGAATGGCTAATGCTATCAAACTCATTGACAAATTCTGTTATCAAAGAAATAGGACCAGCGGAAGCCTTCAAACGCTCCACTTCACTTCGACCGCTATCCGACCATGTATAGAAACACTTTCCAGGTTCCACGTCTAGAAACAATTCTATTTTGACACGAAGTCCTGGCCAATAATCAAGGGCACGTTGCACGCACTCCTTCTCACTGGATAGTTGAGATGTCCCCCCTTTTACCTCCGAGCTATCTGATCGCCAGACAGCGATTATCCTTTTCGAACGCTCTTCGTAAGTTGTACCAGCACTGCCAATCATACCGAGGAATAGATTCTTCACCCCATTGTGGTTCAAAGCCGCACGTATCCTATCGAGACAGTATGCGCTTTCCCATTCACTCACACCTTGGTACTCGTGCTCGGCCTTGGCAAAGAGATCAGTAAACTCCTGTTGCGTGAAGAGCCGAAAGACGTCGCTCGCAAGACGCATTTCCCCGGGTAATCCCAAGCACTCGCCACGCAACAAAGACCATACTTGAAGCAGATGATCGACTTTCGCAATAGGAGGACA
>CAIYET010000075.1 GCA_903925285.1 Candidatus Hydrogenedentota bacterium
TATAGTTATCGTCCAGCAGAGCCAACATCCGGTCGATGATTTGCTCACACTTCTTTCGGGTAAAACCGGTCGAAGACATAGTCGGCTTCCGTTTCATTGTCAAGTAGGGGCATGGCGCGGGGAATCCGGTCTTTCCGATGCGGCGGGTCTTGAGACAGATCGCATGCCCGGCAATAATATTTCTCGCGGGAGAGGGCAATAGCCTTGGCGCGAATGGCTTCACTCGGGGTGGTCGAACGTTCCGGTGTCTTGACCTTGATCCACTCGGCGCCGATCCGGGCGAGCGCATCGCCGGGTTCAAATGCAAGCAAATCCTGGGGCGGCGCCTCCGCACCGAGCATGCGCAGCAGCCGTTCCGCATCTTTGTGCAGGACGCCAAACACCACCGTGAACCCTGTCGTTCCCAAAGCATCGATGTCTTCCGGTTTGAGTTGACTGAGATACTGCTGAGCCAAGGTTATGCTTACACGATGCTTCCGAGTCTGCGCGATCAGGTCCGTCATCGCGCCGGCAATGAAGCGATGCGCCTCATCCGCATAAAAATGGAACTGTTTGCGCCGGTCCTCGGGTATGTCGCTTCGGCTCAACGCTGCGAGATATATGGAGGACGTGATGAACGTGCCGAGGATGTCTCTCACATCCGCGCCGATATGGGACAAGTCGGCCACAAAGATGAGTCCCTCATCCATGATCCGCCGGAAGTCGATCTTGTTGACCGGTTGGGAACACATTTTTGCTACGCCGCGGGGGGCCATGAGCTTATCCAACTTGTGAAGAACCGGTTGGACGTCGGCGGGCTTGTATCCCTTAAAGTCGGCTTCCCAAAACCTCTTGGTCGTTGGATTATCCGTCGCGGCGATGATTCGCTGGACGAGGTGACGGCGTTCCTCCGGCGCGCTCCGCAGCAAGGTTACGACGTCGGCCAGCGTGCCGCCTTCCAGATACAGGACGCCGGTGATCGTCTGCCGGAGTATATGACCAAGCCGATCCCCCCACCCATCGGAGATCTTGTGGAAAGCCGCTGTAAGCTCGTCCGCGAGACGGCTGGGGTCCTGGCCTGATCGTAGCGCCAGCACGTTCCACAAAAAGACCCATTCGTCGTCTCCCGGATCGAAGAACACAACCCGGTCGAGGCAGTCCTCGGGTATCAAGCCAAGGAGACGCGACGCCAAATCCCCATGGGGATCGATTAGCGCTGCCCCGCCGTGCTGGATGTCCTGTAGAAACATGCCCTCGATGAGCCAAGACTTGCCCATGCCTGACTTCCCAATGATATGGCCGTGATACCCGCGATAGCGAGGGGGAATGTGAATGGGCCAACGAACCCCAGCCTGTTCCCGGTATCCGATGAGCGTCCCCGACGCAAGCCCCGCCGATGTGGGCGCCAGGCCATCCAAGATTCCCAGGGGCACGACCCGCTGCCGTGAGGCGGGAATGGGCGGCGGATGGACGAAACCGGAGAGTTCTTCGGAATTTAGTATGAAGCCTGGTCGATAAGACAAACCATACAAAAACATATCCCACACGGCATCGACGTCCAACGCCGTCCTGAACACGTCATGCCCAACGAATTGGAACGGGCGGCCTCCGTGCTGAAACAAGTTCATTGGGACGCTAAGCGTGCGCAGGTGTTCTTCGCTGCCGCGTAAGCATCCGGAGAAGACCGCCATCCGGGCTACCGCCGCGTAAAGGGGTTTGTCATTATGACTCTTTTGTTCCACGTCCAGGGCCGATCCACGAAGATCGTTCGAGGGCATTTGCTGGGCGTAACGGTAGTAGGGCTGCATGCCCGCATACATGGCCTGGCTAAACTCGAGATCCAAGAGCAGGCGGATGTGATCGTGCCAGTTGTTTTCCTGACGGACCGGGACGAACAGCAACTGGTAAAGCCCCATCGCCGATTTCGGCAAACGCGCCATGATGTTCAGGAGCGGTGTAAACGGGGAGTCCCGCAGTTCGCCTGGACGGGTGAACAGGTGCGAATAGGGTGGCGGGGGGACGAATTCGCGGAACGCGGCCGTGTTCCACCAGTCCGGCGGGATGGCGTTTAGCGGGGCGGAGTCGGCTATGGTCATCGTGCACTCCGGATACTCGCCCAGGAAAGCGGCGGCCAACACCGTGGCGTCACGTTTGTCGCACAAAAAGGAAAGGATAATGTGCGATTCATTGCCGGTGATTTCGAACGCCAGGGAATACTCGCACGCCTGTAATTGCTTGAGGAAACGTTCCGAACGCGCCCAATCACAGACGAATCCCGGCGTGACCCATAAGATAAACCGTACCAGGTCTTCCGCTGCGGGAACATGAGCAGGAACATAACCGGGGCGCGTCCCAGGAGCAAAGATGTCCTGTTCCTGGTGAAAGTCTCGGAACGGTGGCTCGAGTTCCACGGGGACCGGGGCCGGACAAAGCGACGAGCCTTTGCCCGATTCCTCTTGCATAATGGTCCGGGCAAGTTCCGCCGTGATATGGGGCTTGGCCCGGGCGACCATAGCGCGTTCGACCGTCATAACCGACTCCTTGCAGCACAGTCCGCCGGCAGAAAGCGGCGGGAGAAGGCTGGTTGTTTCAAGGCCGATGGAACCGGGGGCTTTATCGGCCTACGTGGCGTAACCGGCGGAGGGTTTCAGGATGGTTTTCGAGGAACTTGGGAAAGAACCCCCGGACGCGCGCGGCGCTGCACTCCGTTACGTCGGCGGGCAACAGGTGGCCGTACTTCGCGAGGTACTCCTTGGGTGCGGCGAGCTTCTCTTCCAGGGACAACGAATTCCAATAGACTCCCACCCTACCCCGGATCTCATTACCGCTGAACTCCTCGGCAAGCCCCAGAGCAAGCGTCTTGAGTACACGGCGCAACCCGCCTTCAATGCCGTGGATGGCCATGTTCGCGGCGGTCTTCTCGCCATCAGAGCCGAAGGCTTTCATGAGAAGCCGGCACGTCTTTCCGAAGTGCATCTTGGGGTTTACTGCGAATGGCTGACGCGGACCCAGCATGACGTTCTCCGCGTGACAGACAAAGCGGGTTGTACAATCACGAAAGGCTGGCCAATCCGGCAATTTGCCGCCTGGCACGGCAAAGCTATTCAGTGCCTCATCTGCCAGCCTTTCGTTTTCTAAGATCGTCCGGTTGGGGTGGATGCTCGCCA
>CAIYET010000076.1 GCA_903925285.1 Candidatus Hydrogenedentota bacterium
CCGACGAGCCAAGTCGAAAGCATTGGGCAGCAGGCGTTCAAGAACTGCACCAGCCTGACCAGCATCACGATCCCGGACAGTGTCACCAACATCGGGGGCAACGGCTTCAACCAGACGCGCTACGGGGCTTTCGATGGATGCACTGCTCTGACTAACGTCGCAATCGGCAACGGTTTCGCCACTATTGGAAACGGAGCATTCTATGGCTGTAGCAATCTGCGGGATCTCATGATTGGAAACGTAACCAGCATCGGAGCCTCAGCATTTGAAAATTGCACCAGCTTGGCCAGCGTCACGATTCCCGACAGCGCGGTGTCTGACATCGGCGGTAACGCATTCAGGGGCTGCGTAAAACTTTCCTCCGCCATACTGGGGAACAACATCACCAGCATCGGAGATGGGGCGTTCTACGGCTGTGCCATGCTTAATAGCGTCGCGTTTCGCCCGACGAGCCAAGTCGAAAGCATTGGGCAGCAGGCGTTCAAGAACTGCACCAGCCTGACCAGCATCACGATCCCGGACAGTGTCACCAACATCGGGGGCAACGGCTTCAACCAGACGCGCTACGGGGCCTTCGATGGCTGCACTGCTCTGACTAACGTCGCAATCGGCAACGGTTTCGCCACTATTGGGAACGGAGCGTTCTACGGCTGTAGCCATCTGCTGGATCTCATGATTGGAAACGTAACCAGCATCGGAGGCTCAGCATTTGAAAATTGCACCAGCTTGGCCAGCGTCATGATTCCGGACAGCGCGGTGACAAACATCGGCGGTAACGCATTCAGGGGCTGCGTAAGACTTTCCTCCGCCATACTGGGGAACAACATCACCAGCATCGGAGATGGGGCGTTCTACGGCTGTGCCATGCTCAATAGCGTCGCGTTTCGCCCGACGAGCCAAGTCGAAAGCATTGGGCAGCAGGCATTCGCGAACTGCACGACGCTGACGAACGTCACGATTCCCGACAGCGTGACCAGCATCGGGGGCAACGGCTCCAACCAGACGCGCTACGGGGCCTTCGATGGCTGCACTGCTCTGACTAACGTCGAAATCGCCAACGGCTTCACCGTGATCGGAGGCGGAGCATTTTATGGTTGCAGCGGCCTGCAAAGTGTCACGCTTGGCAACCACGTTCCCTCCATCGGCAGCTATGCGTTCGGCGGCTGCGCCAGCCTGACAAACGTCATCATTCCCGATAGCGTCGTCAGTATCGGGGACTATGCCTTCAAGAGTTGCACCGGCTTGGCAGGGGTCTATTTCGTGGGTGATGCCCCCGTCCTTGGCGGTACGTCGCTGTTCTCGGGAGCCAACAACGCAACGGTCTATGACTTGCCGTGGATGCTCTGGTGGCCAACCGCGCCCGATCCGTGGTGTAGCCGGCCGACCGCGACATGGGGCGGCGTCTACTACACGCTTTCAGTAAGCTCGACCGGGGTGAACGGTGTGGCGATTTCCAGCACGACCGGGCATTGCGGGACAACGGACTACTCCGAGCCGGTCGTCGCGGGGGCGGCAGTCAACCTGAGCGCGCCTGCAACAGACCCGGCGGGCTATGTGTTCGCGTGTTGGACGCTGGACGGCGTGAACCAGGCGTCAGGCCAGAAGTTGCGGGACTTCACGATGGGCGCCGACCACTCCGCGACGGCCGTTTATATGCCGTTCATAACGGTGACCGTGCAATCGTGCCAGCCGGATTGTTCCTTCATCGTGGACAGTGTCAGTTATCCAACATCCCAGACCTTCAATTGGGGTTCCGGCACGAGCCACACGATTGCTGCCACTTCGCCACAAAGCGGCGCGGTGGATACGCGATACGTCTGGAGCGATTGGAGCGACGGCGGCGCGATTTCACATTCGGTCGCCCCGACCGGCAACACGGTCTACACCGTGTGTTTCACCACCCAGTATTACCTGACGATGAGCATGGGCACGGGCGGCAGCAGCATGACTCCGGGTAGCGGCTGGTACAACAACGGGGCAAGCGTCGCCATCAGCGCGACCCCGACCGGCGGATACGCATTCGCCGGTTGGACCGGAACGGGTTCGGGTTCGGGCTCGTATTCGGGATGCGGCAGTCCGGCTTCCGTCACGATGGATGCACCGATAACGGAGTCCGCCAACTTCACGGTTGATCACCCTCCTGCGTTCGACGCGATCTCGGATCAGACCGTTACCGAGGCACAACTGCTGGAATTCGCGGTGTCGGCCAGCGATCCCGATACATGCGACGTGCTGAGCTACAGTCTGAGCTACAGTGCCCCCGGGCCGCCCTCGGGGGCATCTTTCGATCCGGCTGCGCGGACATTCTCCTGGACGCCGGACTACGGGACCGCGGGAAATTACACGGTTACGTTCGTCGTGGAGGAAGTCCGATTCGGCCCCGGGCTGTCGAACTCGAAGGTGGTAAACATAAGGGTGCTTCCGGCGCCGTTGCAGATTGTCGGGGTGATCGGAGACGGTCTTGCGCGGACGGGTACGCGGCATGTCTTCCGGGTGTTTACGGTGGGCGGTGTCGCGCCGCTGACATATGAATGGAAGAAGGCTGGCAGCACCGACGTTCTCGCGACGACACAGGAATGGTCGATCGACTCGTTGGTACTCGGCGATTCAGGGTCCTACACGGTGGAAGTGTCGGACTCGGACGTAGATGTATGTTCAGCGACCATGAATCTGACCGTGGCGGACGATGTGCCGTCGGCGGGCTGGGCTGCGCTTCTGGCTCTGATTTTCACGCTCGTGGTCTGCGGCGTTATCGCCATCAGGCGGCACACGTTAAAGGTTGGGTAGTATGTTCAGTCCCTTATCTCGTGATGCGACTCATACCCTTGCGGTAAAACGCTTGATCGCGATGAGTTCTTGACCGGGCTTGAGCAGGTTTTGGCTCAAAAGATGGAGGTCCAGCCAGTAGTTACGACTCCACCCTTTTGCCTTAGGCCGAAGCACAGATTGAAACCGTCGATATAGGTGACTACACGTTGCACGCATGGCCTCTTTCGCCCAGATTGACATTATCGATGTCTTCAGCCACAATCAGATCATCACCCCGCCAGCGATAGCATCGCTGGCCCGACGCCTCGTAAGAGGCGTTTCTTTTTTTCGGGCACATCGGCTTCCGACATCCTCCTGAATCGTGGTCGCGTTATCGCGTGGCGATATCCACGATCCGTAATCAGAACGGCGTATCGTCTTCGCCGCCGTAATCTTCTTCCGGCATGCCAGCGTCGCCGTGTACATCCTTCGCGACACTTTCGAATCGCTGGAAATCTTTGAGGAAAAACATGTCGAATTGGCCCGTGGGGCCGTTGCGGTGCTTGGCCACGTTGACCTTGATGAGGTTCTCCATTTGTTCCGTCTTGCCCTCGGGCGGGCGGTACAGGAACATGACGACGTCGGCGTCCTGTTCGATCGATCCCGACTCGCGCAGGTGCGACAACTTGGGCAGGCCCGTGTCGTCGCGTTCGGCCTCGCGGCTCAATTGCGACAGCGCGAGGATCGGCACGCGCAATTCGCGCGCAAGCCCTTTGATGCCTCGCGAGATTTCGCTGATCTCGACTTGGCGGTTCTCGGCGCGTCGCGATCCCGACATCAACTGCATGTAGTCGATGATAACGAGATGAATCGGGTACTGGGCCATGTGCCGTCTTGCCTTCGAGCGGATTTCGAGCATGGTGATGTTTGGCGTTTCGTCGATATAGATGGGCGCATCCGTCAGGTCGCTCGCGGCGGCAATCAGCTTGGGCAATTCGTCTTTGGCGAGGAATCCCGAGCGCAGCTTGGCGGAGTTGATGCGTCCCTGCATGCACAGGAGACGTTGCGTCAGTTGTTCCTTGGCCATTTCGAGGCTGAAAAGCAACACGCCTTTGTGCAGCCGGACGCCGACGTGCGCGGCAATATTGAGCGCAAACGCCGTTTTGCCGACGGAGGGTCGCGCGGCCAAGACGATCATGTCGGAGGGTTGAAGGCCGGAAAGGCATTCATCGAGGCTTCGGATGCCGGTGGGCAGACCGCGGATGCCGGATTTTTCTTTGACGATGCGCTCGATTTCCTCGATGCTCGCCGTCAACAGATCGCCCACTTTCCAGATAGGATTACTCTGGCGTTTCTGGGCAATGCTGAAGATGGCCGATTCCGCGTGATCGAGCAGGTCCGCTACGCCGTCGGCACCCTCGTACGCCTGGCCCACTATAGTACTGCATGCGAGGATCAGACGCCGCTGCACGGCCAAATCGAGAATGATGCGTGCGTAGTAATCGACGTTCGCCGAGGTGGCCACCGCGCCGGTCAGTTCGCCGATGTAACTCGCGCCGCCGGCGGCTTCGATATGGCCGTCGTCCGTCAGTTGCTGGTAGATTGTGACGGAATCGACGGGCGTGCTCTTGCGAGAAAGCGTAATCGCCGCCGTATAGATGTGTTGGTGCGCTTCGACGTAGAACACATCGGCGGCGTCTTCGCGCAGGATCTCGATGACGGCCCCGACGGCGTCGGAATTGATCAACATCGCGCCCAAGACCGCCCGCTCCGCGTCCACGTTTTGCGGTGGGACGCGGTCGAAGACAGGGGCGCTATTCGGCGACGGCTTCCTCTTCAATCGCGGTGACCCAGACCTTTACGGTCGCTTCGATGCCGCTGGCAAGTTTGACGGGTACGACGAAAATGCCCAAGGACTTGATGGGTTCTTCGAGGACGATGGTCTTGCGATCCACGGTGAAACCCAACTCGCCGAGTTTCTCGGCAATGTTGGCGGTCGTGACGGAGCCGAAGATTTTTTCTTCTTCGCCCGCGCGCGCCTTGATCTCGACTGTGACGCCTTCGAGTTTTTTCGCCTCTGCCATCAGGACCGCGCGCTGTTTTTCCTCGCGCTTCTTGATGATGCGGAGTTCGTGCTCGATCTGCTTGGCACTTGCCGAGTTGGCGCCGACGGCCAGTTTGCGCGGCAACAGGAAATTGCGCGCGTAACCGTCCGCCACGTTCACCGTGACGCCCATTTTGCCCAGGTTGGGCACATCGTGACTCAGTATGACTTTCATCTGGTACGCCTCCGTTTTAGGCTGTAGACTGTAGGCTGTAGACTGTAGGTTCGCATTTCCTACAGTCTACAGCCTACAGCCTCACGTCCTTTTTACTCGTTGTCCTTTTTCGATTCTTCTTCTTGCCGTTTGCGTGCCGCCGCGAGGCGGTCGGCCAACTTTCGGAAATCGGCCCAGGTGTCGAACAGGCCGACAATACACAGGGCCGGATGAAACCCTTCCAGCACCGCCAAAACCATGCCTACAACGATTGCCAGGTACAGCAGTCCTTGCGGGCGCAATGCGTCCATCGCGTACACGAACACGGACACGCCGTTAAACCAATAAATGCCGGCCAGCGCCACCGCCGCGTTCCAACCCACCAAACGCATCATCGCGTCTGGCCGCCGGTATGCAACGAAACACAACGCCGCCACCAAAATCAACAACCATACGAGCCACTCCGATACGCGCATGTCCCGGAATGAACCGCGAACGCCTTCGATGCCTAAACGTCGGCGAAACCATCCGCTCATAATCGAGACGCCAAAACAGGCCTCGATAATAATGGGCCACAACAGCAGTCCAACGCCTATCTGGGGCCAATGATCTTTCAGCCAACCGACGTTTTGCGCAAGCAGTTCCGCGCCTTCCTGGCCCGCAGGCGCCTGGCTGCTCACTTGAGCCAGCAAGGCGTCGTATACGGCCTGGGCCTGCGCAATCCATGCGTCCCAAGCGTTCACGACGCTGCCCAGCGCGACCAGATACGCGAACCCGGCCACCGTAGCGACCGTCCAACCATACGTCCAACCGCGGCCTATGCCGATGCCGAGCGGAAAGCCCACGGCTGCAATCAATCCGCAGTGGACGCCCGCACCCGCCACACCCGTGGCAAACCAGCCGCCCAGGCCCGCAGCCAACACCAAGCCCGTTGCGAGCGCCGACCGTCCCATCGCCGCGTATAACGCCACCGGAATGGGAAACAACAGCGCGCCCAACAAAGTGGCATTCGCCGAGGATACGCCGACGCCCCCTAAGAAGAGCGCGACGGCTATCAGCAGGTAGTTTCGCATAGCCCGGTCCCAGTCGGGACGCTGGGATCAGTCAGCCGTATACGGCAACAGCGCAATCTGCCGCGCGAGATTGATCGCACGCGTCAGCATACGCTGATGTTTGGCCGTTGCGCCCGTGATCCGCCGCGGTATGATCTTGCCGCGTTCGGTCACGTAATGCTTGAGCATCGCCACATCCTTGTAGTCGATATATTCAACGCGATCAACCGTCAGCCGACAAACTTTGTTGCGCGAAAGCGTGCGCTTCTTCTTCTTCTTCGCGAGGCTGGCCTTCGATCGGACCATCATTCTTGCCATGTCGTTTACCACTCCTTAATAATTCGTTTTGTGACGGAGAGCGTCAGAACGGGATGTCGTCTTCCGGGATCGGTTCCTCGATCTCGCGCGGTTCCGGACGGCTCGGCGCACTGCTGCCGCTGCCACCGCCGCCGCCACCACCGGCGCCGCCTCCGCGATCTTCCCAATCGATTTGCTGGATGCGTTGAATCGTGATATCGATCTTAGTCCGTTTCTGGCCCGTGGTTTTGTCGTCCCACGAGTCCGAACGCAACCGACCTTCCACGATCACCGGGCGACCCTTGCGCAACCACTGGCCGCAAAACTCGGCGGTCTTTTCCCAAGCGGTCAGATCCACAAACGTGGTATCCTCGCGCTTCTCGCCGTCTTTTCCCTTGGTGACGCGCGAAACCGCCAGACCCATCTTACACACGGCTGTACCTGACGGCATGTACTTAAGTTCAGGATCGCGCGTGAGCCGTCCCGCAAGGATTACACGATTGAGATCGGGCATCTTCAGGTCCGACATTCGTCCTACCCTCCATTATGGTTACTCGTCATCCCCGTCGTCGTCGCGGTAGCGTCGACCCCGGCGTGGGCGATCGTTGTCATCGTCGTCATTATCGTCGGACCGCGCGGAAGCCCCGATGCTGTTGCGGATTTCAGCTTCCTTCCGCTTCTTCTGCAGGTCCTCCAAGCGCAACGTCTTCTCGTCGAAATGAACTACCAAGAAACGGATAATCGCGTCGGTCAACCGGAAATGGTTTTCGAGCCGCGCCACGAAACTCGCGACGGCTTCGAATCGGAGCAGCACATAATTTCCTTCCGTGCACTTCTGCACTTCATAGGCAAGCCTGCGTTTTCCCCAAATCTCGGAGCGCACGATAGCACCGCCATTGGTCGTAATCATATCCTCAACTTGTTTGGCTATCGTCTGGATTTCATCGTCAGGCACGTCGGGCCGGGCGATGTAAAGCGCTTCGTATGTTTTCAACATGTTCACCTCCTTCCCAAAATGGACATTCGCATCCCGCGCCTGCGGAATACGATTAGACGCTGTATCATACCAAATGACCGGCGTCCGCACAAATTCAATCGCATCCGCCAATGGCCCTCCCCTGGAACCATCGGTGTACTTGAAATCTCGAAGCCGTGAGTGACAGACTCCTGCCCTTGGAATAGCGTAGGATAAAAGAGAAAATGAGACGGATGAAAACTCTACGACGCCTTGCAACTGCTGCGGCACATCTCATTCCCCACCCCTTGCTTCAGGGGAACGCCGCGAGCGCGATACTACTGCTCACGGCGCTCGTTATGACCTTATCGAGCTGGCAGTACGAGACCTGTGCGTGGGCAGACACAGTATATCTTGTCCGGTCGGACGCCACCGTGACGCCGGTAGATACGGATAATCCGGGGCCGCACGCGATGACAGGCGGCGAACCAATACCTATGACAAAGGCTGGCGGAATCGCGTTCACGGTGTCGTACACAGACACCCAGTTGCACAACGGTATCGGATTCGACGATCCGGCGAGTGGCGCCGATCGCCGCGCACGTGTCGTCGATATCCTGATCTACCTGAACTCGGTACTCCACGAATCAGGCGCGTGCGACATCTTGTTTCTGGAATCGCTCCACCTGGGAACGGAGACGCTGGCCTCGGCGGGGACTTACTTTGACGGGACGCCGGGATTCACCAACGGGTATGCCTTCGAGCATATCACCACGGGCGTCGCCCCTTCGGACAGCGTGCCCGATATCGAAGGCACGGTGGATTTTGGCTGGCCCTGGTATCAAGGGACGGATACGGTACCGAACGACAAGGTCGATCTGTTCTCGGTCTTGTTGCACGAGATGACGCACGGCCTGGGGCTTATCTCGGTGCCCAACGCATCGGGAGTGAGCAGCATTGGCTCGCATGTATACACGCGATGGGATAGCCTCCTTGAAACGGGAAATGGGAAAACGCTATTCGGCGGCGCCCCGCCCTCATTCAAGGGTGTTCAAAACGACCTGCTTGGACTCGCCAACGGCATCGTGTTCGCGGGGGCGCAAGCCCGCGCCGCCTATGGCAACTATCCGCCTATCTACGCGCCAAATCCGTTTGAAGAAGGCAGCAGCCTCGCCCACTGGGACACGACGATTCAAGCGGTGATGGGGCCATCGATCGGTTCGGGGAAAAGCAAGCGGCAGTACGCGCCCGTCGATTTGGGCGCCTTGCAGGATATCGGATACAGCGCGGGCACCCAAGAACCGCCGTCCGCGGCATTTACCGCCAACGCGAACTCCGGCGACGCCCCGCTGACCGTCCAATTCACCGACCAATCCACCCCGGGCAGCGATCCTATATCGAGTTGGTCGTGGAACTTCGGCGATTCCGCCACGAGCACGGCCCAAAATCCGGCGCACACGTACACGGGGGGCGGGAAGTATACCGTCTCCCTAACGGTGACGACTTCCGTGAACGCCGCCACCGAAACCAAGGTTAACTACATTCACGTGACGGGGGCGCTTATATTGACACCGGTGTCAGGCGTCGGCGGCTCGATTTCCCCGGCTGTTCCGGTGACTCTCCCGCTGGGCGGCAGCCAGACGTTCACCATCGCGCCGAACGCTAATTTCCACATTGCGGACGTGCTGGTCGACGGCGTGTCCGTGGGCGCGGTTACGAGCTACCCATTCACCAATGTGACGTCGTCGCACACCATCGATGCGCGTTTTGCCATCAATACGTTTACCCTGACGCCAACGGCTGGCGCGGGCGGAACCATTTCGCCCGATCAGCCCGTTCAGGCGTCCTATGGCAGCAACCGGACCTTCACAATGGCTGCGGCCACGGGCCATCACGTCGCGGACGTGCTGGTCGACGGAGTTTCGGTGGGAGCGGTGAACAGCTATACATTTACGAACGTTACGACGGCGCATACGATCACGGCGCAATTCGCCGTCAATACCTATACCCTGACGCCGACGGCCGGCATGGGCGGAACCATTTCCCCATCCACGCCCGTTCAAGCCACCTACAACGCCAGCCGGACGTTTACCATTACGCCGGACTCGGGGTACCAAACGGCCAGCGTCTCGGTAGACGGCATAGACGCCGGGACGCCAACACAATACACTTTCACGAATATCGGCGCGGCTCACACCATCTCGGCAACATTTGCGGCGACGCCTTCGGGGTGTGTGGGCGGCTCCTCGAGCAACATCTCGAATCCTCCGGAACATCGAGGGAGTCTTCTTCTCCTGGGCGTGACCGCAACGATCCTGTCCGCTCTTGGGGGAACGCGTCGCACGACCGGAAAGCTATCGAACCAGGTTAGGAGTTAGGAGTCATTCTAACTCCTAA
>CAIYET010000077.1 GCA_903925285.1 Candidatus Hydrogenedentota bacterium
CCATGTGCGTCGTTGCTGAGGCAACGCCCTCCGGGGCGCATTTACGGTAGCTATACCGATGGTAGCGTGGGCCCGCCGCTACGGGGATCGATCCAAACAAAGGGGAATTATATACATGAGTATAGTTAGCCTTTCCTTGCATCGCGTTTGGCCTTTCGCTTCGCGCGTTTTTTCGCGGCCTTCGCCTTTTCGGGCGGCCGGTAGCGAAGCACTACGTCAGTTATCAGGTCTAACTCACGGGGAGTATTCATCGTGAGAGTCTCTCTTTCGCCAATCGGATTTGCAATTTTCGCTGATATTCCTTCTTGCAGGCTCCATCGTGGCGTTTCGCTAATGGAGAGCCGGTTCCCGTCAGTCCGCACTGATCGCAAACGACGTCCTGAACGCGGCGCAAGTCCAATGATCCCGTTTTTAGATGGCCAGTACCGAACGCCTTCATGCTCTCCTCCAGCCAGCTCCGGCGCGGGCCGTCTCTCGAACCTCGATAGCGTTCAATCGGGTGTGGATGAAATTAGCGTTCGATTCATCGGATGGCAACATGCGCCGCAAGTACATGACGATGTTCTCGCAGGTTGGGTTGGACAGGCCGGGAATTTCATTCAAGGTCCTATGGTCCAAAGCCATAAGGATGGGATCAAAAACGGCCTTGATGTCTGCGTAGTCTATAATCCATCCCGTCTCGCTGCCGGGATCTCCCGCGATTTCCAACCGGATATCGTAGCGATGGCCGTGCATCTGTCCGCACTTGTGGCCCTCGGGAACGTTGGGCAAAAAGTGAGCGCAATCAATTGAATACTCAAGAAACACGTACTGCATGACCATCTCCAAAGAGCTTCTCTTGCGTAACCCGTTTTCGCATCCCGTTGGTTTCTTCCAGGAAAGCAACGGCTCCGCGCCATTGCCGCTGATCGCCCCGCGTGAAGCCGGTACCATCAGTGCTTTCCGCGCCCGCGTCATAGCAGTCGAACAACCGCCTGTAGGTATTCACCCGGCCAATATGAACGCGTGGAAAAGCCGCACACCAATCGCGGTAAGTGTTCCACTTCCAATCCGTAGAGCCGCCAACGAAAACCACATCCGCATCGGGCGGAACGTCGGACGGCTCCATGCCATCTTGTGCAGCGAAGGCCAACGGCCAGCCGTAGGACCGTGCGACGGGTGCGTACTGCTCCCACCGTCGCAACGTTTCTTCGCGATCCGCGACAAAATCAGGGACAAGATTCCAGAGTGGTCGCTGCCCACTCAGTCGCGCCCAATCAAGCATTTTAACCCACGGCCCCGGCGTCCAATCGTTGCCCTTGGCGAACACCCCATTATCAAGGGCGTATTCGCAAAATGGGAATGGTCCACGTTGTGCGCCGGGGCTGTACAGGTGTCCAATCGCGCCGGGGAACCTCCCCGCCAAATAGCCCACGCGGATTCCAGTGTTATTAGCCAGCATGAGCACCATAAATCACGCCGGGACCTTGGCAATGAGCCTTGCATACGTCAGTCGCTTCCCGACGATGGCATCCACGAACGAAGGCAGTCAAAATGGCACATCCTCGTAAGGGAACGGCTCGCTTGAGAACGGGTCGTCTGGCTGTTGTTGCTGCGACTCGCCTACGGCTTCAGTCTTGCGATCGACCACGCGCACGTAGTCGCGACGCGTAGGGGCCTC
>CAIYET010000078.1 GCA_903925285.1 Candidatus Hydrogenedentota bacterium
ATGCTGCCAGAATAGCTTTCTTAGTTGACTTTTTGGACAGTGCCATTACAGTGCTCCTTCATTGAAAAGTCCGGCCTGACTACTCGGCTTGGCTGCGTTCTCGATCCTCTTGGCGATTTCCTTGAAGGTTTCTCCGTCATCGTTCAACCGGGCAAGAGTTGTGTCAACACTGTAATACGTCTTCTTCTTTTTACCGTACATCGCGGACATACTGACGCGCTTGACGAACAATTCTCCTGACGCAGAAGTGAATCCAAGGAAGTTGCGGAGAGCGCGAGGGAGAAAGGACGTGTGGGTATCACCTTTCTTGCCGAATTCAAGCCTGTCACCCTTCTTTTGGGGCAGCTTTTGGAGGATTCCCTGCTTTGTAGCAAGGTCACACGCCACGCCCAAGCAACAGTATTCCATCACACCTGTCTCTGGATTCTCCTCAGCCAGCGAGCCTCGGCCCTGTTTGTAAGTACCACTGCGGAGCGCTTCAATCCACGTTTGGATGAAGGTCACGCGCTTCTGTTTCTGAATTGCCAATGCTTTCTTCGTCGTTGCCATGTTTGTCCTTGTTATCCTTTCAGTTCTGATTCTGTGAGATTGCAATGCGTCTCTAGCTTGGTGCGTTGGTGGTAGTCCTCGGTACCTTTTAATTCTTGTACCGAAAGTACCCCGATACACTCGGCTGTTGGCGCGAAGTCGTAAATCTTTTTCTGGATCATCTTTGCTGTCTTGCCAGAAGCAATAAAGTCGTCAATGATGATGTACTTTTCGCACTCTTGAAATCCCGCCTTGACTGTTGTACAACATTTTGTTACACTTATTTTGCGTGATTTGGCAAGATTTCCCGGGATCGGAGGGTGCGCAGATGGCCGCATTGATGCAGCGCGGGGATACGTGGTACGTGGCATGGCGGGACGGAAATCGTCAAAGGCGCCAGACCCTGAGAACCACCAGCAAGGTTGAGGCGAAGCGCCGTCTCGCCATATGGGAGCGGCAGAGGGCCCAGAATGAATGGCGGGATAAGCCGGCGGACTGCGCGCCGGAGGCTTTCTGGGAACGCTATGAGCGTTGGATGCGGATGCATCTTGCGCCGGGTACCGTACAAAACCGCGTTCTGCACTGGCGGAAATTCCTGGACTTGTTCAAACCGCCTAAAATGGGCAGTGTTACGCGGGCTCAAGTTGAACGGGTGAAAGAGAAGCTGGTGACCGAAGGCATGAACCCCGTGTCCGTCAACAACTTCGTCAAGGATTTGCGGGCGGTCTACAACACGGCCCGGACGGAACATCTTGGGGACTTCGGGCCAATGTATACGGGGGCGAATCCTTTCGAACGAATCAAACGGGTTGAGAAACTGGAAGGCGACAACGAGAAAAAGGCCCTCATTCCAGAGCAGGTTGAGGCGCTGATTCAGGCGGCTACGGAACACAGCAAGGCCGAACAGGCGGATAACATTCACTTGGTGTTCGCCTTGGGGGGATATGCGGGGCTGCGCAAGAACGAGATTGTGAACGCGCGCTGGGAATGGATTGACTGGGATGCTAAGACGATCTCTGTTGTACAAAACGTTACCTTCCGCACAAAAAACAGGCGGTCCCGTACGATTCCGTTGGCCTCAAAGCTGGCGGCCATTCTTGAACCCTATCGGTGCCCGGAAGGTTACATTTACATGGACAGCCACAAGCCGGGCAAGCGCTATCGCTGCAATTTTCAACGATCCTTCCAATTTGTGTGCAACAAGGCTGGACTGGCCTGGGTGACGCCGCATGTTCTCCGGCATTCGTGGATCACAAACTTGCTCAAGGCAGGTGTTCCAATCGCCAAGGTTTCCCAATGGGCCGGTCACCATTCAATCATGGTAACTGCCGATATTTATGGCCACCTGCAAACCTATGACTCAGACATCGATAGACTACAAGTGAGTCAGTAAGATTCACAAGAATAAGGGATGGACGTCCTACAGGATTCGAAGCGAGGGGACTAACGGAATGCAATTACGAGTAGAACCGAAAGGCGAGAATCTGCTGATGATACTCCGTCATCGCCGACCGGTAGCATGAGATGAGATAATCGGGGTTCATAAGATTTCGCGAGACGCGTCTTACCATGTCGCGACGAGGCCGTTCCATAATCTGCCGCGAATGTATGTGTGTACTCGGCTAATGCGAACCCGTTTGGCGCGCGTCATATTTCCAGGGGCAGAGCGTTAGTGTCCCGGAACCGCTCAAGTTCTTTCCTTGTGAACGTGATCCGGCCGCGTTTCTTGGCTTCCGATGGGTCCGTACTCATATCTGCGGCGCTGAGTCTGCCAAGTTCCACATATCGCAACAGGGTACGTTCGCTTACGCCTAGATAATCCGCGGCTTCTCGCACGTTCAACGAAGCGCCGGTTTGCGCACGCAATAACGCTTCGATGTTGCTGAGTTTATCCAGGATCAATTCTTCTGTCGATTTCATCGCGTTATTCTTTCGTTCAACCGCGCAGGCAACACTTCGACGGCGTTGGCGAAGACTTTGCTCTCGGGACTCGTCTTGTGCTTGATTATGATGTGGCAGTGTTTGTGAATCAGGTCTTCTATGGTGATTTCTTCGCCGACTGCGGGCATGCGTCCGAGGATGGCTGTAACCGAGTGACCGAGTTTGGTGTTTTCGCTCAGCTTCTTGGTTGCGAGCCCGGAGACGCGGCGTTCGTCCCATTCGTCGTCTGTGGCCAACGTGAATTCGAGACGTACCATCGGGGCATGTTGGTCGTCCATGTCACGGACGCCAGTGACTTCTCCGTCAAACTCGCCCTCGGCGACAACCGTCGCGGCTTCTTCCACAGTGAGTTTCCACGCCATTTTGTGGTCCTCTATCTTCGAGCCAGTATTCGCTCTGGCTATCCATAAAGCGGCGGATATCGCCGGAACGTTTCAGTGCATCTGTGCCACCGGGATGAAACTGATGTCGAATCTCTGACATCGCACTTCCTCACCAAACTCTTGATGTCTCTTGTACTCCTCAGTCCCAACGCGAACGGGTACGGCTAGTAGAGACTCCAAGAGGAAAGTGCGCTGCACAGCATCGCTTTCGAACGCGACGCCCTTGTCAATCTCAACTTGGTATTTGCCTAAGCTATGTAATGAAGAATGCGGTCTGGCGCAAGCCGCCGTCAGTGGGAGTCCCTTTGACAGGAACCCATCACCGAGGGAGTAATCGCGCTCGAACAGTCGCCTGTATTCTTAATTTCCTGCTCAAGTTAGGCTTGAACACCACGGGGTCGAGGGGGTACGACCAAACCCTTCTGGATGACCGAGCACTCAAGCGCCCTTGCAGACAACACACTGGCTAAGTAAAATCAACTTGTTTGAAGTAGATTGGGATATGCGGGAGAAAAGGAATGTGACGATGCAAGACAGCATAGCGATCATGGACGAATACTTTCAGCGTTTCATAAAAAAGGCCATGGAGAACATGAAGGACGACGGCTTTATTGCTCCTGTATGCATTGCAGTTACTCCAGATCGCGAGCACTTGCAGTTTCCATATGGCGCTGCTTTCGGCGTGCACACAACGGAGCAATGGGCGGACATCATTCGCAGTGCTTTGAAGCAGTTTCATGCCGAGTTCTACGTGCTCGTGATGGATTCCTGGGTGTCGCGATCGAACGAGAACACAGGGACGGGCGAGACAACAACGACCGAGGCGTTAGTTGTTTATGCTGTACATAAGACTGGCATCACGATGAATGTAATGGTCCCCTATATGCTCCATGACAATACAATCGAGTTTAGTGACCCTGAGCCTTTCACCAAGCCGACTGGCATACTTGGTGACAATCTCTTTACGGACCCATGTTGAAGTTCTCAACGGTCGTGGTAGTGATTTTGGATTGCGTCCGTGTGCGTGACGGCTATGCGTGCCAACGCGCGGCAAATCCGAGTTAATCGCTCCGTTTCGGGGAGTTTGTCAAAGGGGTTGTTGGGATTTGGTCGCCCATCGTGGGCTATCAGGGTTATGGGAATTTCGTCGAACTTCTTGACCATCTGCCAAAACCCCTTTGATCTCGTGCTACCTCAGAACGGAATCGTTGAGGGAAGGACGTCAGTTACGTTTGCGAAGGTCTTGCCATCGGTGTTGGTTTTGTGCTTGATGACGACGCGGCAGTGTCTGTGGAGCAGGTCGTCGATGGTAATTTCTTCGCCGACTGCGGGCATGTGTCCGATGATGGCGGCGACCCAGCGTCCGAGTTTGGTGTTCTCGCTCAGCTTCTTACTAGCCAGTCCGGTTGTGCCGGTTCCCCGGAACTTGGACAATCGCCGAATTTCTTAAGCGACTACAGTCAGTCGTAGCCACTCTCCAATTGTGCGTTTTCTAGGCATAGGCGGTCTATCAATCCGATGAGTTGTTTAGGGGCGTGAGAGGGTTGCTCCCACGCCCTTCCTGTCGTACGACAGGACTCATCGTCTCGATGAGCCGCACCGGGTTATCCCTTGGTCGGTTCCTCGCCAGGATTGCCGACCTCCGTTTCGCCCGATGAATTCAGGTTACCACAAGTTGGCGTACTACGCAAACGGTTTCTGAAGCCACCTCCTTTCGAGCCGTCTGGCACCGTACTTTGCGTTGTTCGCGGGCCGCTTCGAGCTTGTGGTCGCGGTCCACGAAGATCTCGGCGTCGCGGCCTTCGAGTTTGTCTTTAGGCGTCACGAATCCAATGGCGCTGTGCAGTCGGACCTCGTTGTAGTGCTTCACGAATTGGCCCACGATTCGTCGGGCGTCATCGAGCGACAGCGGCGTTTGCGGTCGAATGCATTCGGTCTTGAGCGACTTGTGCCATCGCTCGATCTTGCCGTTGCTCTGCGGGTAATACGGCGAGGTCCGCACGTGGGTCATGCCACTGATGCGAATGAATTCCTTGAAGTCCTTGGCGATGAACTGCGGACCGTTATCGGAGATAATCCGTGGACGGGCCTCGGGGAATGCTTCCTTGGCTCGTTCGAGGATGATCTCGATCTCGGCCTCGGTCATCGACTCGCGGATCTCCCAGTGCACGATGAAGCGGCTGCACCCATCGAGCACGCTGCACAGGTAGTAAAAAGTGCCGCAAATGTTGATGTACGACACGTCCACGTGCCAGTGCTCGTGCGGCAACAGCGGCTGGACGAACCCTGTGCCCTTCTTGGATTGCTTGCCGTTCCAGGGGTTCAACAAACCCGCGTAGTGCAGCACCCGCCACACGCTCGTCGGCCCCACCGCCACCACGTCCGCGTCCAACATCATGAACGTCAAGCGCCGATAGCCTTCGTCAGGATGATTTTCATGGAAATGGACGATGGCCTGTTTCTCCCACTCATCGAGCCAGAAGTCGCGAGGCATCTTGCCGTTGTGCTCGTTCACCTTGCCGTAGCGGGCGTGCCAGTTGTAGAACTTGCTCCTGGCGATGCCCAGCCAGCCGATGAACCGGCCCAGGCCGATGTCCGTTTTTTCGGACCATTTGTTTACGAAATCCATGATCTCATCTCGTGTGTCGTGTGGCACCCAGGTCACCCTCAATGCTCCCCAAGACTTTTTTTTAGAGCGACGTGTTCCTCCATCAACTCCGACAGTACCTCGTCCTTGCGGTGCAGCTTCGACTCCAAGAACGAGATCCGCTGCTCGCGCGCCGAGGTCTCTGACTTCGACTGGCGCTCAAACGCCGCCGTCCCGTTCTCGAAGAATATCTGCTGCCACCGATAGAATTGCGTCGGCTGAATCCCCGCCTCGTCGCATACCTGCGACACCAGAATCTTCTCCACCAGGTGCCGACGTAACAGTTTCACCTTATCCGCCGCCGTGAAATGCTTGCGTTGCTTCTCCATGACTTCTCCTCATTGGCCGTCTACACATTCTTGCCATCGGAGATGTCCAATTCCAGCGCGGGCGGCACAC
>CAIYET010000079.1 GCA_903925285.1 Candidatus Hydrogenedentota bacterium
AAACAACCATGAAGAAATGTTTCGTGATGCAGCCTTTTGACGGCGGCACTTATGACAAGCGCTATGAATCGGTCTTCGCGCCGGCCATAAAGGCAGCGGACTTGGAGCCTTATCGCGTTGATCGCGATCCCGCAGTTAGCATTCCGATCATGGACATCGAGAACGGGATTCGTAATGCAGACATCTGCTTCGCCGAGATCACCACCGACAATCCAAATGTCTGGTTCGAACTCGGTTTCGCATTTGCCGTACCTCGCGAGGTCGTCATGGTCTCTTCGGATGAGCGAAAGAGCAAGTACCCGTTCGACGTTCAGCACCGCAACATCATTAAGTACAGCATCGCTGCACCGCAGGATTTCGATGACTTGCGAGAGAAGCTCACCGCACGCCTTTTGGCCGTCATGAAGAAGAACGAGGAAATCGGACGCATGGCTTCCCTCTCACCGGTGAAGGACACCGAAGGTCTGACGCAGCATGAATTCGTAGCCCTAGTCACAATTATGCAGAACTCGTTTCTGACTGACGGAGTCACCTCTGCCCGCCTCATCAAGGAGGATATGAACGCGGCGGGCTTCACCGACATCGCGGTGAGTATCTCTCTGAAGACGCTTTCCGAAAAGAGAATGGTGGCGTCCTCTACGTTGGAAGACGAACAAGGCTTCGGTTCTTACGTGGTCTATGAGGCAACCCAGAAGGGTGAACAGTGGCTCATCGCGAATCAGGACAAGCTTGTTCTCAAAGCCAAAGCAAGAGAGACTAACGATCTCCCGTTCTAAGGCAACACGAAAGCCCAACCACGGCCCGATCCGTACCTCGGATTCATCTACTGTTCACCGCGCCCGTACTCCGGCGGGTGTGTCTTTCCTGCCGACAGCGAGATTCTCGAAATCGCGGGCCTTATCGTTTCTGCGAATGAGAATCGCGAGGATGCACGCTGACCCACTTGGTGTTTCCGTCGTCCTCGACAAGGGTTCTCGCTGGCGTACTGATCTTCGCACTTCCATCTACGAACCATAAAAAGGCGTGCGTGTCCAGGAGCAGGTTCATTCCGTGTAGCCCTTGAAGTCGTCAATGGGGGCGTCGAAGTCCTCGGACATCGTCAACATGCCCTTCGCGCTGCCAAAGACAGGCTTGAGATTAGGATGCGCTACAGGGATCAGTTCCGCTATCGGGACTTGGTTCCGGGTAATGACAACGTGTTCTCCAGACGCCACATCGCCGATGAGTTTCGAGAAGTTCTCTTGTGCCTTTTCGATTGCCACAGTCGTCATAATTGCGCCTCGTGCCCAACCTTGGGTCATCGGAATTATACGTCGCACGTCGTTGAGGGAGCAAGGGAGCGAAGTTCGCCCGTTCATAAGGGTATCGTGAGCGCACTGAAACGCGCGTTCCGTTTTCAGTAGATTTTCGGACGTTTGCCGTCGAACTCGATGAGAGTGGGGGCGTATGCGGCGATAATCGCGTCGGCCGATTGGTTCTTTTCGATACTTTGACGCAACGCGCGCGTTCCAGCGAGCGTATCGAACCAGTCGCTCATCTCGAATTCGCGGTGATGTTTGCGTATCGCAACGAGCAGGGCGATGGCCAACCGGAATGGGCGAAGACTTGACGCGTCTTCCACGTGCATACGAATGCCGACGCAGGTCTTGTCGCGATACCGCGGCTCGGCGGCCTTGCCTGGGATGGCGCGCGGCGTGTATTTGACGGCTTCGAGCGTGCAGCCTTCGCGGTCGCCTTTTTCGAGCGCGTCGATGACGGTTTGGGCGTCGAGCCACGGCGCGCCGGCGATCTTGAACGGCGTATCGGTTCCGCGCCCCTCGTTCAGGTTGGTTCCCTCGAAGAGGCAGGTGCCGGCGTACAGCAGCGCGGTTTCCGGATCGGGCATGTTCGGCGACGGCGGTACCCACGGCAACGCGCATTGCGGGAAGAGCAACTCGCGACGCCAGCCGTCCAACTCGTTGACGGTTACTTTCGGCGCTTTGGCCATCGATGCCGCGAAGAACTTGGCCAGTTCACCGAGCGTCATGCCATGCCGGACGGGTATCGGCGCGCAACACACGGGGGATTCGCAACGTTCCGCGACCGACCCTTCGAGAATCGCGCCACCGATGGGATTCGGGCGGTCGAGCACCAGCACGGGAACGCCCGCCTCGCCGCATGCCGTGAGACAGTCCTTCATGGTAGCCATGTACGTGTAGTAGCGCGAGCCAACGTCGGGCAAGTCCACGACGAAGTAGTCGAGGCCGGCGAGTTCCTCGCGCGCCGGCGCTCTGCGGTCGCCGTAGAGACTGACGACGGAATTATCCGAGGCCACCTTTTCGCCTGCCTCGGCCTGGCCGTGAAATCCATGTTCGGGACTGTAGATGCGTTGCACGACGGCAGACGGTTCGAGCGCGAAGACATCGAGTAGCGGTCGGCCCAGTTGATCGACTGCGGCGCCATTCGTCAGCACGGCCAGCCGTTTGCCGCGTATCGTGCCGAGGTCGTCGTACAGAAGGCGGTCGAGACCCGTATGCACGTTCGCCATATCGGGATAAAGCGCCTTGGCGACGGCCTGATAGAAGACGTGCCGCAATGTGGACGTATCGCGATTGTCGCGTGAGGGGTGGCACGTGTTCGCGAGCAGGATCGCGAAGATGTTGCTGTCGAAATCGAGCCAGAGACTTGTACCGGTCCAGCCGGTATGCCCGATGGCGGCGCGCGATGGCAGGAACCCTTCGCCGCTGCTCGACCACGGGTCGAGTTTCCAGCCGAGACCTTGCCACGGATAGACTGGGACTTGTCCGAGGCGGCGCATCTCGGCGACGGTTTCGGCCTTGAGCAGTTTGCCGTCGAGCAGGGCGCGGCAGAATCGCGAGAGGTCCCCTGTGGTCGAGAACAGGCCCGCATGACCCGATACCCCGCCCACGGCATAGGCGTTTTCGTCGTGTACCACGCCGCGGATGATCTTGCCGCGCCACGCGCATTTCTCGGTGGCGGCGCACCGGTCCGTCCATGTCTTCGGCGGATTGAACGTCGTATCGTCCATCTTGAGTGGACGGAAGATCCGTTTTGCGCAAAAGGCGTCCAGCGCGTCGCGCGATGCGAGTTCGACGACTTTGCCGAGAATCATGAAACTCACGTCGGAATATCGTCTGCGGGTGCCGGGCGGCCAACTGAGTTCGAGTTCCGCGTACCGCTGGAGCATCTCGTTGAGGCTTGTGCACTCCTTGTACAAGGGCTTGCCGGGATGCAGCCCGGCGGTGTGCGTCAGGCAATGCCGGACCGTGAAACGTTTGAACGAGGGGATCGGCAGGTACGTCGAGACCGGCGCATCGAGGTCCACGACGCCGTCTTCGTGGAGCAACAGGATCGCCGTCGTCGTGGCGATCACTTTGGTCAGCGACGCGAGGTCGTAGATTGTGTCCTTCTGCGCGCGCTGGCGCTTCGGCACGAGCTGGCGGAAGCCTTCCGCTTCATGCAACAACTCGTCGCCGCCCTTGCCGACGTACGCCGCCGCGCCAGGACATTTCGCATCGCGCACGGCATCCCGAAGCGCCTCGCGCAGAGCCTTGCGGCAATTACCGGGCGCGTCAGGCATCAGAGCAGAGACTCCACGGACGAACTCGGACTAACACAGACGAACACGGACCTAGCGATTAGAGAGCAGTCGTCCTTGTTCATCGTTGTTCCTACGCGGGTTTTTCGGCGTGTTTGGCCATGAATGTCATCAATCCGTTGCGGAAGCGCGGACCGAGAATGGCCGTCATGTGGTCGCCGCCTTCGATGAAAAGACTCTCGTGATTCGCAAGGATGCCCGTCAATGCATCGACACCGCTTCGCAATGGGTCGGCCGTTCCGACGATAGTCAAGATCGGGACCTTGTTGGCGCGGAGTTCGGCTTCGGTGACTTCGAGTTGATCGATCGCGCGCATGGTGGCGCCGAGAGCGGGCAGATCGTTTGTGTTGTCGATGAAGGTCACGACGAGCCATTCCTGGAGCAGATTCTGTTTTTGTCCGACGGGCCGGAGCCACTCCGCGAGCGGGCGAATCCCGCCACCATTCTCCATGGAGGTTACAACCGTGTCCAGCAGCGCCCGATTCCCATCCGTCGGGAGCGTCCAGCCCGCACCGCCCGCCGTCACGCTCAAGAGGCGCTCGGGATAGGCCATGGCGAGTTTCAATACGATAAACCCGCCCATCGAGTAGCCTACGACATGCGCCTTCTTCAGCCCGAGGTGGTCCATGAGCCGCACGACATCCTTGACCGTTTCGATGCCGTACTGCTTCGCGTCGTGGGGCTTGTCGCTCAGGCCGTGGCCGCGGTCGTCCATCGCGATGACGCGGAACTTCCGTGCGAGGGCGCGTACGATGCCCGGTACCCGCCAGTTTTGGTCGGCAGTGACGGCGTAGCCGTGTACGAGGATAACAGGCTCGCCCTTCCCCTCGTCGGTGTAATGGATGCGCACGCCGTCCGAATCGAAATACGAACCTTTTTTGCGATGCAACAGAAGCGTCAGCACGACGCCCACGACGACCGCCAAAAGCAACAGTATCGCGGCAAGTATCACAAGCACGATCTTCATGGCACAACCTCCCTTTTCCGAAGCGTATCGTTACACGCGGGCGGCCTCCAGCCGAACCAGGACAGAAACCGGTACCGCAATACCATCGCGATCATTGTACAGCCTAGCAGGGCCGCGCGAAACTTGTTGCCTGTTACCGACGACTCGCCGACGCGTTGGCGGTAGTTCACCGCAATCTCGATGAACGGAATGCCGTTGAGGATGGTCAGCAGCATGATCTGTGGACCAAACGCACTGCCGCCGATGGAAAACTGCGGCGCGATGCGTTCGTAGGCGTCGCGGTGTAACAGCCGCATCGAACAACCGACGTCGGTCAGGATCGTGGTGTTGAACAGAAACTCCATCAGTTTCCCGACCGCCCAATTTCCGAACTTGAGAAGAAAGCCCATGTTGGCGCCTTCCCACACGAACTCGCGGCTTGTGCGCGTACCGAACACAACCGGCACGTCGTCGGAGTAGGCCAGCATCTTGATCACGTCGCCGCCCGCAAAGGTGCCGTCCGGTTCCGAGATGATCAGCAAGTCGCCCGTCGCTTCCGCCAAGCCGCGCCAGATCGCGTAGCCGTATCCTTGGCGCGGTTCGTGAATCAGCCGTGCGCGCGTCGGGCGCACCTCGTCGTCCGTGCCGGGCGCGGCATTATTGTTGACCACCACGATTTCGTCCACAAGGCCGCCGACGAAGAACTCGTCGATGGCCGCTCGGATCGATTCCTTCTCGTTATAGGTGGGAAAGACTACTGAAACTTTTTGACCTCGCCACATACTGCCATCCGTCATCCTTAGTAGATTTAGAAGTTAGGAGTTAGGAGTTAGGAGTTAGAATGGCGACAGCATGGAACTTCCGCCTATCTGGCATCGAGAACTGCACTCACCCAGAGGGTGAAGTGCGCTGTTCTCATTCTAACTCCTAACTCCTAACTTCTAACTTCTACTTCACCCTTGTCACCAAAATGTGTAGAACCACGACTCGGTCAGCCAGCACTGAAATGCCAGGAAGACCACCGTTACCCAAAACGGCCCATAGCATCGGCTTTCGCGGCATAGCGCGTCAAGCCGGCAGGACGCAAGCAGGACCACGAACGGCAAGACGTACATCGCGCTACGTTCGCCTTCGCCCCGCGCCAGGTACAACAGGTCGATGGCGATTACCGTCAAGACCATGACCACCGCCAAACCGAATCCCGATAAACGTGCATGCCTCACGCGATCGAGGAACAGGAGCGACACCGGTATTCCCGCAAAATAAAACCAACAGGCGGGATTGAGGAACCGCCATGTCCACGCCGGAAAGCGCGGCGTGACTTGATCGAGATGTGCCTGATCCGCCGCGAACTGCTGTTTGCATGCGTGGTAACAGGCGATTACGTCGAAACCGGTCCCGTATCGCAACACCGCATGCACGGCGAGAAACGCCGCCAGCATGACAACGGCGGTCTGCACAACGGCGGCGCGTTTACCCTTGTCCGCGAATTGCCAGAGTCCGTAGAAAGCAAAGAAGGCGCCGACGGCGATCAATGAAAACGACAGCAGCGACATGAGCGCGTATCCGGCCCCCGCCGCTAACGCGTACAGCGCCGAGCGCCGCTCGATCGCGCGCGTGAACAGGAAAAGGGTCGTGAGCGTGAACGGCATGAACAGGATGTCGGCGCTGGTTGCCGTAAACAGCACGATCGACGGCATCAGACTGTACAGCACGCAACACGCCAGCGCCGTGCGGCGTCCCGCAAGGTCCGCGCCCCAGCCGTAAAGGGGCAGAATGGCCAGAACGCCGAAGGCCATCGTCGCCAGAGACAAGGCCAGCGGGTCTTGCCCGATACCGTACGAGAAGAGCCACAGCAGCGCGATGGGGCCTGGTGGATGGACCTTCGCGTGCATCGAAAGGTATGGCCGTATCTTAAGGTAGTCGCGGAACAGGGCCTCAATGCCGCTCGTCGCGCCGATATCGCTGATATACTCATAGCCGTGGCGCTGATAGGCCTGCGAGATGCCCATCGGGCCGTTGCGCAACATCGCCACCGCGCCCGCGAACGCAAACGCGAAAACGATGAGGCCCACCAAGAACCAGCGGACCGTTTGCGCGGAAGGTTCCGAGTCTGCGGGCATCCACAAATGCACCGTGAAACGGGCGGCGGCCATGCCGGTGAAGAAGACCAGCAATACGAGCGCATGCCAGCCTAGCGGTTCGAGCAGCGTCGCGAACGACAACGCATTGAAACGCGCCTGCGCCCATGTCAATGCCGCCAAACCCAGCGCTGACACGCACCATAGGACAAGCCCCTTGACGCGTCCGCGCCGCGGCATCGGCTTGGCCATCCATAGGATCAAACCCGCCGTCCAGATGACGACGCCCGGCACGACGATCGTGACGAATGCCGGCGAGAACACCGCATAGAACGGCAGCGGACTTTCGTAGATCCCTTCAATGCCCACCACCCACAGCAGCAGCATCGCGAGCAGATACCACGCCAGCGTGCGGACATAGATGCCCGCCCATCGCGCGTTCGACCATTCTACCGTGGCGTCCAGATTCATACGCAGCATTGTAATGGCCAGGGAATAGGCTGTCCAGTTTCCATCTTTCACAAAATAGATGGTACAATCCAACCGAAACAGGCTTCAGGCTTCAGGAAGTGCGGAGTAGCCTGAAGCCTCGTAAAGGTTCGATGAAGAGCTTATGACAACATTGATGCAAGCCTCACATCTTCCGGGCAAAACGCGAAGGCTGCTGACCGATGTCAAGGCCGCCGTACGCGCGTGTTTGCCTGCCGCTGATGTACTGCTGTATGGAAGCGTGGCCCGCGGCGAAAACGGTCCAGAATCCGATTACGACATCCTGATCCTGGCGGACACGGCACTTACCGTGCCTGAGCAGGAAATCGTACGCGACCGGCTCTTCGATATCGAGTTGCGGGAAGGCGCCGTGCTCTCTGCCCTGTTCTACACCAAAGCAGAATGGGATGCGACGCAACACTGGGCCACGCCCTTCCTGCGCGAAGTAGCGCACGATGCCATCCGCCTATGAAGCGCGAAGACCGCGAATACGTCCAGTACCGGTTGGAACGCGCGCGAGATGCGTTCGATGTGGCCCGCCTTGCAGTGGAAAACAGCCATTGTGCCGATGCCGTCAATCGTTTGTACTATGCCTGCTTCTACGCAGTGACCGCTCTGCTGCACACCGACGGGCTGGCCTCCACCAAACACACTGGAATTCGCGCACTTTTCGACCAGCACTATATCAGAACCGGGCGCTTGCCCGTCCCATACGGACGACTGTACCGCAGCCTTTTCGACTTCAGGCAGGAAAGCGATTACGGCGACCGAATCACCTACACGCAGCAAGATGTCCAGCATTGGATGACCGAGGTCGCCGCCTTCATTGAAGGCATCGCTACCGTGCTGGACGACCGATTACGCGATGGCACGCCATGATTGCGCCTGCGTCATCTCGTACTTGCCCATCAAGAACCCGTGCGTCAGCGTCACCTGATGTTGGGGGCCTTCATTGGAAAATCGGTCCTGCTCCGAATCCGGGCTGCCCATCGTGAATGTCCCAGCCGGGCATCAGACCATCTCAAGCGGTACGTCGCCGGGAAGCGTGGTTGAACAGCCGCTCAAGACGCTGGCAACAAACAAAAAGACGGCCGAAATACAAACCACGTTCTTCATCATTGCGCTTCCATCCGTACGTGAAGTGACCCACCGAACTGTGTCGCTCTTCGCCTATATTGCCCTTGCCCGGTGGATTTGTCAAACCTTTGCGTTTCCGCGCCTTGCGTTCTGTGCAATCTCTTCGGGAGCGGAGTAAGATTGTGCGGTGAGGCTTTTTATGCATCCATTTCGGAGATACGAGCGCAAGGAATTCGACGCGGCGGGCTGTACGCGGTGCGGTCGTTGCCTGTCCGAGTGCCCGGTCATGCACTTGCCGGAATCGGATGCGAAGATCGAGATCGTCGCGCTGATACGCTGCCTGCAAGAGCCTGGTTACTCGAACACGTCCACCGAGGCGATCTTGCGTGCCTGTACGAGTTGTTTCGCGTGCAACGTGCTGTGTCCGCAAGACTGCCGTCCGACGAACCTGTTTCTGGCGCTTTGGGGCCAACAATACCGCGAGCACGGTTTGCCGGAGCGCGCGCGCTACTTCCTGCCGCACAGCCGTCCGAATTTCAGGACGTACGTCATGGAACGGATGTCTGCGGACGAAAAACAGGCCGTCGAATCGTGGAAGAGTCTCGAACCCGTCGAGTCGTTCTTCTACCCCGGCTGCAATCTCATCACGACGCCGTATCTGACGTTCTCGAAGCTGTTTGCCGACCTGCCGATCCGAGGCGCGCTCGAATATTGCTGCGGCGAGATGTATTTGCGTATGGGACTGGACGAACACCTCGAACAGGTCGCGCGGAAGTGTACGGCGTACTTCAAGACGCTCGGCGCCAAGACCGTCTACCTGCAATGCACGGCGGGACTCAACATGTTTACGAATGTCTTGCCGCAGTTCGGCGCCGATTTCGCGGGCGTGGAATTCGTTTCGTTTCTCAAGCTTGTGCATGAACGGCTTGCGTCCGGCGAGTTGCCCATCGTGAAACGCTTCGATGGACGGACCGTCGCCGTTCAGGATTCCTGCCATGCGAAAATCTACGAACCGGGTTTCGCGGACTGGCCGAGGAAGGTGCTGTCGCTGCTGGGATTCACCGTGCGCGAAGCGCCGCAACACGGCGACACGGCGCTGTGCTGCGGGATTGGTTCGGGATTTTCGCACGAGGCGGCCTATGGAAAAACCGCGCTGATTCGCGGGCAACGCGCTTGCGCGAGCAACCTGCGATGCGCTCGATCCGATGTCGTGGCCGTGTATTGCAGCGGCTGTCTGGAAATGTTGTCCGTATCGCGCTACGTTTCGCGTCTCGGAAGCCCCGTGTACCATATTCTCGAATTGATTCAGGAAGCTATCGGCGAGAAACCGTTGCGCAGGCATCGCGGCGTGGCGCGGAACTTCCTGATCGGCACGTTGCGCAATCAGGGCGGTGGGAGAAACCGATTTCGTCTCCCGCCCGTCGAATCGACAGGAGAACAACCATGAATAACCGAATGGAAGCGGATGCGATCATCGTGGGTTCGGGACCTGGTGGAGCGACGTTGGCGCGCGCGCTTGCGAAACAGGGTAAGCGCGTGTTGCTGCTCGAACGTGGCGTGGACCACCGCCGTGCGTTCTATTACGGCACCTATCTTGGTCCGTTGATCTATTCGGACCGCGCGAGTCTGCTCTTCACGCAGGAAGGATTGAACATCGTGCGGCCGCTGATGGTCGGCGGGGCTACGAGTATGTACTGCGGATGCGCCGCGCCGCCGCCGCCGTGGTTCAAGGACAAGTACGGCGTCGACATCGACGCGGAAGTCGACGAAACGGTGGCCGAACTCGAAATCGCCGCGTTGCCGCCCGAATTGCGCGGCGCGGCCTCGACCCGCATCGCCGATGCTGCGAAATCCATCGGGTACGCGTGGGAACCGCAGTTGAAGTTCATGAAACCCGGCCGGGCACACCCATTCGATTGTGGCGCGAAATGCATGCTCGGCTGCCGTTGCGGCGCGAAATGGAACGCAGCGGAATACGTGGACGAGGCCGTCGCATCGGGCGCGACGCTTTCCACGCGTGCATGTATCGACCGCGTCATCGTCGAGCAGGGCCGCTGCATCGGCGTCGCGGGGCGTCTGAGTGGCAAACCATTCGAGGCACGCGCCAAGACCGTTATTCTTGCTGCAGGCGGCATCGGCACGCCGCGCATCTTGCAAGCGTCGGGGTTCGCCGGGGCAGGCATCGGAATGACGATGGACGTCACCGTGATGGTCTACGGTTTCTCGGACAAGCCGGGCATCGGAAAAGAGCCGCCAATGACGTGGTCCTGGGAGAATCTCGATGAAGGTTACATGCTCAGCACGCTGGCCGATCCATGGTTGGTGTTTCCATTCATCATGGCGTTCAAAGGCCTTAAGTATCCGCTGTATTGGCCGAAATGGAACCGGCTGCTCGGCGTGATGATCAAACTCAAGGATGAAGTGTCGGGCGGCGTGTTTTCCAACGGGAAGATTAGCAAGCCTCTGACCACTCGCGACCGCGAACGCATGGCCGCCGCGCAACGGGTGTGCGAGCGGGTCCTCGAAACCGCCGGCGCGAAACCGTCGTCGATCTTCGTCACGCCGCAACGCGGCACACATCCGAGCGGGACTGTGCGCATAGGTACGATGCTCGATGAAAACCTGCAAACGCAAACGCCTGGTCTGTATGTCTGCGATGCAAGCACGTTCCCCGAAGCCCTCGCGCGCCCGACCGTCCTGACGATAATCGGTTTGGCCAAGCGCCTCGCCAAACGCCTGCTCGCGACGGATCTCGCATGAACAATGAGGTTCGCCTCTGCTACTTTAGCTTTAGGCTTTAGGCTTTAGGCACTGCCTACAGCCTAAAGCCTAAAGCCTAAAGCCTAAAGCCTAAAGCCTAGATTTCACTTTGGCCTTGCGATCCCGGCGATAAACATGGCGATGAAATCGCAGATCTGTTTGTCTCGCGCCCTGCTGCGGTTGAATACGCCGACGAGGTCCATGTAATCCTCTTGGTGGTCGCGGTCGGTGAGGTAGAGGTCGTACAATGGCGCGGTCGGAACCAGGGCGTCGCGGTGGCGCGGACATCCGACGTTGCTGTGCAGCGTGAACGATTTGAACTCGCCTGCGCGCGTCTCGTGCAGGTCGAACGGGTAGAGGCGGCACAGAAGCGGCCGCGCGTCGTACGCGGCGCAATGAAGCGTCTTCGGATGCAGGAAGCAGCAGCCGTGCTCGAATCGACGGAGCGCCATCATATACCGTTTCCCGCCGCACAAGAGCCATGTCGGATCCGATTTTGCCACTTCGGAAATTTGGTCCGGCGTGATGAATTCGAGAAACTCGTACGGGTTCTTGCCCGTCTCGCGCACCAACCGGATCACGTCCCACGGCGTCGGCAGACAGATAACATCGCGGCAGCAATGCCCGCAATGATGACACTTGAAATGAACCGTATCTTTACCCATAGCCGCATAACGTACACGGTGAACGATGGAAAAGACAAGTTCGCGGACCTCGAGCCGCGCGCAATGTCTGGAGGCGGCGAACATGAAGAAACGTTTGATGCTGGGTTGTGGCGCGGTTGCGTTGGCATGTCTGTTGGTTGCCAGCGCGGCTTTGGCGTTCGTGTTCCATTCGGTCCGGCGTGAATGCCCCTGGTCTTCCGCCCCGGCGCTCGACGAAATGACGTGGACGCGTCTTACGGCGTCGTCCGCGAGTCCGCACGAGGTGAAGCTGACGGTTCTGACGTGGAACATCCAGATGTTGCCCGCGTTGCTCGACCGGTTCAGCTCGGACCTTCGAAAAAAGCAGAACGAACGGGCGCCGTGGATCGTCGATTATTTGAATGCGCAGGATTACGACGTCATCTGTTTTCAGGAGGTGTTCGACCAGAATGCCCTCGCCGTGCTCAAGGAGGGACTCAAAGGGAAGTATCCTTACGCGGTAGACCCACAATACGCGTCGCCATGGCGCGCCCTTGGCAATGGCGTGCTGTTCGTGAGCAGGGCGCCCATTCGGTACGTGAACCACGTGACCTATCCGGGGCTAGAACGTGTTGAATGGTGGACCTCGAAGGGGTGTTGCCTGATTGAAGGCGTGAAAGATGGATTTCGTTTTCAGATGGCAGGAACCCATTTTCCGACTGGCAAGCAACGGATCAAGGACGCGGCGCTGGCAGCGATTCACGATCGGCTATTGCCGCTCTGCAAGGACCGCGTCCCGCTGATCGTCCTGGGCGATTTCAATACGCGGAAAGGTTCTTCGGAATACGAGACCTTGCTGAAAACGCTGGAAGTGCAGGATTCATCGATCGACGATCTTCGGCCTTACACGTCCGACTCGATCAACAGTTGGAAATCGGGCAAGACTGGGAGGGGGCCTGCTCTCATCGACCATGTCTTGTTGGATGCGCACGGAACCGCGACTGTCTTTGACCGTGCGAGCATTCAACGCGCCACGCACGAATACCAAGGCGCACCGATGGACCTCTCGGACCATTACGGACTCGTTGCGGAAATTCTCCTCAGACCATAGCCGTTCGAGCGGTTACTCGCTTTTCTTTCTTGCGGGCGTCCCGGTCTTGCCGAGTTGCTTGCGCTGTTGAGTCTCGATCTTCTTGATGCTTTCGGCCACCGGCAATTGTTCGGGCATCGTGCCCCCCAATTCCCGGATGGTTTGCCGCACCTTCGCGCCGACTTCACGATGCGTCCGGTTCGCGGCGGCTTTCCCCTTTACCTCGTCCCTGCGCAGTTTTTCCTCTGTCTGGGTCGCCCGGAACAGGTTTGCGGCCAATTCCGTGCTGCCCATGTAATCCAGAATCTTCTGGCTCTTCTTCAAACCTTTTCGGCGATGAATGTCTTCTTGTTTCAGCCCGCCATAAAGTCCCATATACCCGTGATTTTGAAAAATGGCGTAGTCTATGGGTTCGATGACGCCCGCATCTTTGGCCGCGTCGGCCAACTGGACGTTATGACGGCGGATCTCTTCCCGTAACAGGAGCCGCCGCTCGTCCTCGATTTGCTCGCCCGCCAATTCCTGCCGCCGCGTCTGGATAGCAAAGTAGGTTTGCCCCTGTGCAACGATCTTCTTGTTCGGATCGGCGTTCTGAATAACGAGGTAGCAGGCATAGCGCGAAAGCAACGTAACCTGGATTTCCCGGATTGCGCCACTCCCAATCCCGACCATTTTGCTGACGTCAGCAAAATGGTCTTCGATACGATGGCCACTGTTGAAACAAGACAACTTGGCCTTCTCGATCACGGCCTCGAAATTGCGGTATTGGGTATAGTCCAACACCTCGGCCAAGTCGCGGCTCTCCCAATACTCATTGCCAGCTTCATTGATCTTCCGAATCCGCTCGAAAGGCGAAGCATGCCCGCCGACTGTCTTAGCAATCTCCTTCGTCATCATTTCTTCCCTCCGTTCTTTCCGGCGCTCATGTCCATGATCGTCATCGTGGCATACGCGCTCCTTCTCGTCTTTTCGCTTACAATACCACAGTTCTTTCTTAGGACATACAAAGAATACGGTAAACGGCCCGTGGAATCCGGGGCGAGTATCGTGCTAAACTCTTGCTGTAATGGACCGAGGCGCGGAGTCCTTTCGCCTCTGTGTTGTACGGATAACGCGGTTAATTCTTGGAATTCGTCATGCGATTATACCCACTCTATCTGAAGATCGAGGGGCGGCGTTGCGTCGTCATCGGCGGCGGCGCCGTCGCGCGTCGCAAAGTGGCGTCGTTGTTGGACTACGGCGCGCGGGTGACCGTGGTCAGCCCGGAGTTGTGTCCGAACCTCGAAGAACGCGCCGCACGCGGCGAAATCGAACTTTTTCGCAGAGTCTTCGACGCTGACGACTTGAACGGAGCGACCCTGGCTATCGCGGCCACGAGCAACGAGCAGGTAAATAGGGCGGTATTGGCCGCCGGTCGCGCCGCAGGCGTGTGGGTCAACGTTGTCGACGTTCCTGACTTGTGCGATTTCTACGTGCCGGCCTCCATTCGCCGCGGCCCCATCGAAATCGCCATTGGCACGTCCGGCCAATGCCCTGCGCTGGCCAAGCGCCTGCGCATCGAAATCGAGAAGGCCGTTGGGCCTGAATACGAACCGTATGCCGCACTGTGCGGCCGGTTGCGCACGGCATTGAAGGCGCATGTCCCCGAAGCCGAACGCCGCGCGAGTGCGGAGTCGGAATTTCTCGACAGTCCGGCTCTCGCTCTCCTGGCCGAAGGGAAGACCGAAGAAGCGGAACGTGTTATGCAAACATGCCTGAGCCGTTTTTACCAGGGCGGCGACCGGAAGGATGAACTGTGAATAAGGTATTGCGCATTGGAACGCGCGGGAGCAAACTCGCCCTGTGGCAGGCGAATTGGGTTGCCGCGCGTCTCGGCGAGCGCTGGCCGGATATCCGGTTCGAGATTCACGTCATCAAGACGGCTGGCGACCAGATTCAGGACAGGCCCCTGGACCAGATCCCAGTGTTGGGCGTCTTTACGAAGGAGCTTGACAACGCGCTACTGGCGCATGAGATTGACCTAGCCGTCCACAGCATGAAAGATCGTCCGACCGACACGCCGGAAGGCATCGCGATTGCCGCCATTCCAGAACGCGCGGACCCGCGCGACGCGTTCATCGGCAAACAGGCAGCGCACTTGTGCGATTTGCCGCTAAATGCCGTCGTCGGAACCGGCAGTCTGCGGCGGCAGGCGCAAGCCTTGGCGATCCGCCCCGACCTGACGACGACCGCATTGCGCGGCAACATCGACACGCGCCTGCGCAAACTGGCCGAATCGGACTCGCTGGGTGGAATAATCCTTGCCCTGGCGGGCGTTCACAGATTAAGTCTGGAAAAACATGTAACGGAGATCCTCGACCTGCCGCAATGGCTTCCGGCGCCGGCTCAAGGCGCGTTGGCTATCACGGCACGGACGGGGGATGTGGAAGTGGCGGAAGTTGTAAGTGCGATCGAAGACGCAGATACGCGAGCGGCGGCAACGTCCGAACGGGCGTTGCTGGCAAGGCTCGGCGGGGGATGTCACGTGCCTGTCGGCGCATACGCGCAAGTTCATGCGCAACGCATCTCGTTATCGGGGCTGATAGCAGACCCAGACGGCTCGCACGTGCTGCGCGATACGGTCGAAGGCCCCATCGAACAGGCCGAGGCGCTCGGTGCTCAGTTAGGCAAAATTCTCCTCGAACGCGGCGGAGCGGACATCATGTCAGCCTTAAAAAGGATGAAGGATGAAGGATGAATCCCGCAGTATGGTGTTTTTCATCCTTCATCCTTCATCCTTCATCCTTTACATGACCGGGAGTCACGAATGAGCATACGTAACGAAAACGCACCGTCGAAAGGCCTTGTGTGGCTGGTTGGCGGCGGTCCGGGCGATCCGGGGCTGATTACCGTCAAGGGCCTGCGCTGCATCGTCGAGGCCGACTGTCTCGTATACGACAGCTTGTGCAACCCCGTGTTGCTCGAGCATGCCCGTCCCGACGCCGAACGCATCTATGTAGGCAAACGCGCGGGACTTCATGCCATGCCACAGGATGAAATCAACGAGGTGCTGCGCCGTAAAGCGCAGGAAGGCAAACGCGTTTGCCGACTCAAGGGCGGCGACCCGTTCGTTTTCGGACGTGGCGGCGAGGAAGCATCGCATTTGCGCAAGCACGGCGTGCGCTTCGAGATTGTGCCCGGCGTAACGTCGGCCATTGCCGTGCCCGCCTACGCCGGCATTCCGGTCACGCATCGCGACATGACTACATCGTTGCGCATCATCACGGGCCACGAAGACCCGACCAAGGAATCGAGCGGTCTTGACTGGGCCGAGATTGCCTCGAGCCAGGCGACGCTCGTGTTCCTGATGGGCGTGCAGAACCTGCGCCACATCGCCGCGCGGCTCATCGAGCATGGCCGTTCGCACGACACGCCCGCCGCCGTCATCGCCAATGGAACGTTGCCAACGCAGCGTACGGTCGTTGCCACGCTCGAAACCATTGCATCGAGCGTCGCCGAGGCCGGGCTGAAGCCGCCCGCGATACTTGTCGTTGGCGAAGTGGCCTCCCTGCGCGGCGAACTAAACTGGTTTGAGAACAGGCCCCTCTTCGGGCGGACCATCGTAGTTACCCGTGCGCGGACGCAAGCCTCCGAACTGGCTGCGGCGCTCGAATCCCTCGGCGCCGAGGTCATTACCGCGCCTGTCATCCGTACGGAAAGCCTTTCGGATTCCGAACCGATGCGCAAGGCGGCGCGCGAAGCGGGCCGTGCGGATTGGATTGTATTTTCCAGCGTCAACGGCGTGGACGCCTTCCTGGACGCCCTGGCCAGCGAAGACATGGATGGCCGCGCGTTAGCCAAAGTCAGCCTGGCTACGGTCGGCCCTGCGACATCCGAACGGTTGCTGGCTCGCGGATTGCGAGCGAATTTGATGCCCGAAAGATTCGTCGCCGAAGCGTTGCTCGAAGCGTTAATTGCGACAGACGACATCGCCGGAAAGACGTTCCTGTTACCGCAGGCCGATTTGGCGCGCTCGATTCTCGCCGAAGGATTACGCGCGCACGACGCCATCGTTATCGAAGTCGACGCATATCGCACGGTCGCCGAAAGCGCTCTTCCGGTAAATTTGGTTGCGCGATTAGCCGCCGGCGAGATCGATTTGGTCACGTTCAGCAGTTCATCGACCGTCCGCAATTTCGTGGACGCCCTGCCCACCGAACGGCGCGCGGAATTGATTCCCCTCATTGCCGCCGCCAGCATCGGACCCATTACGTCCGAAACACTGCGCGAGATGGGCATCCCCATTGCCGTAACCGCCTCCGATTCCACCATCCCCAATTTTGTGGAAGCCATTCGGGAGGCGCTTGAGAATCCGAGGTCCGAAACATGATAGGTATCAGCAAACTGTATTGCGGAAGCGTCGAACCGTCCGACGCGTTGCGTTATGGGCGAAAAGCGAAGGATTTACCTAGTCATCTGCTCCAGTTCTCCGAAGACAAGAAACCGATCGTCGTATGGAATTGCACGCGCCGATGCAATCTGCGGTGCGTCCATTGTTACTCGCACTCGCAGGACGTCGAATACGCCGAAGAGATGAGCACCGAAGAAGGCAAACGCCTCATTGATCAGTTGGCCGACTTCGGCGCGCCGGTCATCCTTTTTAGCGGCGGCGAACCGCTGATCCGCAAGGACTTGTTCGAGTTGATCCAGTACGCGACGTCGCGCAAGCTCCGCGCGGTCATCAGCACAAACGGCACGCTGATCAAACCCAACGTCGCCAAACGTCTCCAGCAATTCGACCTGTCATACGTTGGCGTGAGTATCGACGGTACGGAAGAGATCAACGACCGGTTCCGAGGCGTCGAAGGCGCTTACGCCCGGGCCATCGCCGGCATCCGCAATTGCCAGGAAGCAGGGTTGAAAGTCGGCCTGCGCTTTACGATCAACGGGCGCAACGCGTCCGAGATTCCCGCGATCTTCGACCTCGTCGAAAAAGAAGGCATTCCCCGAATCTGCTTCTACCACTTGGTCTACGCCGGTCGCGGCAGCGAACTCGTCAAGGAAGATCTCGACCACGCGGACACGCGCCGGGTCGTCGACCTGATCATCGACCGGACCGCGGACTTGTACCGTCGCGGGATGCCCAAGGAAGTGCTGACCGTCGACAATCATGCCGACGGCGTCCACCTTTACCTGCGCATGCTGCGCGAGGATCCCGAACGCGCCGCGCAAGTACTCGAATTGCTCCAGTTCAACGAAGGGAACTCGTCCGGCCGCGGCATCGCATGCGTCTCGTGGGACGGCACGGTTCACCCAGACCAGTTCTGGCGGCACTTGGCGCTGGGCAACGTGCGCGAGCGCAGCTTTGGCGATATCTGGACGGACGTGGAAAACGGTTTTTTGATGAAACTCAAGGATAAGAAAAAATACGTCACGGGGCGCTGTGCCCGCTGCAAGTGGCTCGACATCTGCGCGGGTAATTTCCGGGTCCGGGCCGAGGCGGTCACTGGCGACGTTTGGGCGCCCGATCCCGCCTGCTACCTGACCGACGAGGAGATAGGCATCGATGGCGTTGGATGATCGCGACCGCCAATTGCTCGACGCAATCCAGAGCGAATTTCCCGTCGAAAGTCGGCCTTTCGAGGCATTCGGCGCGCGATTCGCGATATCGGGAGAGGAAGTCCTCGAACGCGTCCAGCGATTCCAGCGCGAAGGCACAATCCGCGAGATTAGTCCCGTATTCGATCTTAAACGGCTTGGCTATTCGAGCACGCTGTGCGCGGCGGACGTCGCGCCCGACAATGTCGAGGATGTCGCCGAGGCGATCAACGCCTACTCGGAAGTTACGCACAACTACTTGCGCGAGCACGCGTTCAATATCTGGTTCACGTTGATCGCATGCTCGATCGAGGATATCGATCGCATCCTCGAGGCGATTCGCGCGATTCCCGGCGTCCGCCGCGTGATATCGCTGCCGTCGCGGCGTACGTTCAAGATCGACGTGCATTTCCAGACCAGCGGCAATAAGCGCGCGGACACCGCATTGCGCGTCGCGTCCAACAGCGCCGCGCCCGCTGAACCGCTGCACGATTGCGACATGCGCTTGATTAGCGTCCTCGGCGAACCGCTGCCGTTGATCAAAAGTCCGTTCGCCGCGATCGCGGAGCGCACCGGCATCGAAGAAGCGTACATCCTCGACCGCATTCGCGCGTGGAAGGCATCCGGCGCGATTCGCCGATTCGGCGCGCGCGTCGCGCACCATAAACTCGGTTTCGCGGCCAACGGCATGAGCGTATGGCACGTAGCCGAATCCGAAGCCGAGGCCGCCGGCCAGACGATGGCGAAGCAACCCGAAGTCAGCCACTGCTATATCCGCGATACGCTCCCCGGCTGGGACTACAATCTCTACGCGATGATTCATGGAACGACCATGGACGAGGTCCGCGCCGTTGCCGGGCGCATGGCGGAACTGACGGGACTGCACGACTACACGGTCCTGTTCAGCGTACGCGAATTCAAGAAAAGCGTCCCGCGTTACTTCAACGAAAAACAGGCGGATCCGTTATGAACGCGCATCCACATGAACATGGAAATACAGAAGGATTCACGCCGCGCCTGATTGCGTGGGAATTGACGCGCAGTTGCCCGTTGAGTTGCAAGCATTGCCGCGCTGCCGCCCATCACGGCGCCTACGAAGGCGAACTGGATTTCACGGAAGTCGCGCGCGTCGTCGACGGCATCGCCGCGCGTTTCAAGCCGATTATCATCTTGACCGGCGGCGAACCGATGCTGCGGCCAGATCTGCTCGACATCATACGCTATGTAGCTAAATCAGGCATGCGGCCCGTCATGGCCACCTGCGGCTCGCTGCTGACGGAAGAAAAAGCGGTGGCCATCAAAGAGGCCGGCGTCGAACGGATCAGCGTCAGTCTCGACGGACCCGATGCCGCCAGCCACGACGCGTTTCGCGGCATCCCCGGCGCATTCCAGTCGGCCATGGCGGGACTTGAGGCCGCACGCCGCGCGGGACTCGAGTTCCAGGTCAACACGACCGTTACACGCTCGAACGTCGGCCAGCTCGAAGCGGTGCTCGACTTGGCCGTTGCCCAAGGCGCGGTTGCGTTTCACCCATTCCTGCTCGTACCGATAGGCCGTGGCAAGGGTATCCAGGAAGAAGTCTTGAGTGGCGACGAGTACGAGCGAGTGCTGAACCGGATTTACGACCTCAAAATGATCAGCGCGATCCCGTTCAAACCGACATGCGCCGCGCATTACTACCGCGTCCTGCGCCAGCGCGAAGCCGAAGCCGGACGTAGCGTCACGCGCGAAACGCACGGCCTCGACGCCATGAGCAAAGGCTGCATGGGCGGGATGAGCTTCGCATTCATCAGCCATCGCGGCGTCGTCCAAATCTGCGGATTTCTCGAAGAAGAGGCAGGCAACCTCCGTGACGTCGATTACGACTTCGCCCGGATCTGGGACGAGTCCGCACTGTTTCTGAAGTTGCGCGATTTTGCGAACTACAACGGCAAGTGCGGCGTGTGCGAATATAGACGCTGGTGCGGAGGATGCCGCGCACGCGCATACGGTCTGACCGGCGACTACATGGCCGCAGAACCTTCGTGCTCTTTCGAGCCAAAGGGATGGCGGAAACGCATGGCCAAACAGGAAGATTGAGCACCTACCGATGGGGAGGCACGCAAACATGGTCATAGCGATGCAGATAGCCTTCTACATCGGCTCGATGCTGTACTGTTGCGCCGGCGCGTTGTCCGTGACCTATCTCTGGAAAGGCAACCCGCGCGTCCTCGGGCACAGCGTTCGCATGGTATGGGGCGGCACGGCAGGTCTGCTCGCCATGTTCGCAATACGCTGGGCCACCTATGGCCGCATCCCCCTGACAACGCTGTCCGATTCGTTGAGCCTGTTCCTGATCCTATCGAGCACACTGATGGTCATCATCACCCGAAAAGACAACGTATCCGCGTTGTTGTCCTTCTACCTCCCGCCGCTCGCCGCAGTCAGTCTCGTCAACGCCATCGGCGCGCATCGCTACCTGACCATCACACCCATGGACCTACGCGGCGTACCGCTCGTCGTTCACGTCGGCATGGCCTTCCTGGCGTACGCGCTCTTTTTCTCAGCCAGCATGACCAGCGCCGCCTACTTGTGCCACATGAGCCACATAAAACATCACCGCACGACGTGGCTCACGCGACACATGCCCTCGCTGCAAGAACTGGATACGACGCTGAACCGCCTGCTTCTGTACGCGTATCCCCTGTTCGTCCTGACGCTCGCGCAAGGGCTGGCTTGGGCGTGGTTCGACCGGGCCTTGCTCGGCCCATACTGGTGGCTCGCGCCGAAGGTCGTATTGTCGTTCCTCATGGTCTTGTTCTATGCGTTCGCGGTCCACTTGCGTTTTGCGAACATGCTGCGCGGCCCGAAGCTATCGTACCTGGTCTTCTTCGGTTTCGTTGTGCTACTAGCCATGTATGTCGGGTTGTCCCTCGCGAACCTACGAGGCTATAACTTCTGGAATGCGCCAATATGAGTCTCGTCGCCGTCGGATTGAGCCATCACACGAGTCCTGTGGAAATGCGCGAACGGCTCGGCTTCCCGGCGAATACGCTCCCCAGCGCGCTGCTGCACTTGGCCAAACGCCTAGACAAAGCCGGCGTGGTCATCCTCAGCACCTGCAACCGCGTCGAAATCTACGCGCATTATGCCGGCGAGGCCACGGACGCGCGTAATAACATCCGCGCGTTCCTCAGCGAATGGCACAAACTCCCGGAAGACGAGTTCAAGGACGCGCTCTACGAACACGACGGACGCGACGCCGTCGGCCACCTCTTCCGCGTGGCTTCCGGACTCGACAGCCTCGTCATCGGCGAAACACAAGTCCTCGGCCAAGTCCACGATGCCTACATCGCCGCACAGGCCGGGCAAACCGTCGACAAGGTCATCCATAACCTATTTCAGAGCGCATTCACCGTCGCCAAACACGTCCGCTCGCAGACCGCCGTCGGCGAAGGAAAAGTATCCATCAGTTCCGTGGCCGTAGACTTGGCGGCGTCGATCTTCGGAGACGACCTCACAGGCAAGTCCGTCATGGTCGTCGGCTCCGGCGAAATGGGCGAACTTACGCTCAAGAGCCTTGTGGCCCACGGCGCCAAATCCGTCTTGGTAATCAATCGCCACCCCGAACGCGCCCAAGCCCTCGCCGCCCAGTACGACGGCGAGAGCCTGTCCTTCGAAACGTTGATCGAACACCTCCATCGTGCCGATATCGTGATCAGTACCACCGCCGCCCCGCGCACCATCCTGCACCCTCCGGACTTCCAGCACGCATTGCGGGCGCGTTCGCAAGCGCCCATGCTCGTCATCGATATCGCCGTGCCGCGCGACGTCGATGCCGCCGTCGGCGACCTCGACAATATCTATCTGTACAACATCGACGACCTCGGACAAGTCGTCAGCGAGAACATCGAAGTGCGCCGCCGCGAACTCGAACAATGCATGGCCATCGCCGAACGCGGCGTCGACCAATTCATGCACTGGATGAGCGCCCTCGTCGTCGCGCCCACCATCACCTCGATGGCGAAGGAATTCGAGACAATCCGCGACCGCGAAACCCAGAAGAGCCTCGCCAGCCTCCCCGACCTAACCGAAAAGCAGAGGCGCGAAGTCGAATACTTGACCAAACGCATCGTAAACAACATACTCCAGCGTCCCATGACCCAGATCAAACACGAAATCGGACACCACGATCCCGGCACCGTCGTACACCTCATCAAACGCCTCTTCGGCATCGAAGAAAGCATATAGACAATTCAGGAGGAATCGCTCATGAGTTTTCCCATAACCCGCCTTCGGCGGCTACGTCGCAACGACATCTTCCGGCGTATGGTATGCGAGACGGTCCTGACACCCGACAACCTGATCATGCCCCTATTCGTCGTGCCCGGCTCACGCGTCAAGAAACCTATCGTATCCATGCCCGGCAACGCCCAGTTGTCCGTTGACACGCTTGTCGAAGAAGCAAAGTCCATCGAACAAGCAGGCGTGCCCGCCGTCATCCTATTCGGAATCCCATCGAAAAAAGACGCGCTCGGCTCGGAGGCCTACGCGGCGGACTCGATCGTGGCCCGCGCCATCGAAGGCATCAAGAAAGCGAAACTCGATCTCTGCGTCATCACCGACGTGTGCATGTGCGAATACACCGACCACGGCCACTGCGGCGCGATCAAGACCAATCGCGACGGCCAGCCCGACGTCGACAACGATTCGACCCTCGAACTGCTCGCCAAAGAGGCCTTGGCCCACATTCGCGCTGGCGCGGATATGGTCGCCCCATCCGATATGATGGACGGACGCGTAGGCGCAATCCGGGGCGCGCTCGACGGCGCGGGGTTCTCGGACGTCCCGATTATGGCCTACAGCGCCAAGTACGCTTCCGCATTCTACGGCCCGTTCCGCGACGCCGCCGAATCGCCCCCGCAATTCGGCGACCGTTCGTCCTACCAGATGAACCCGCCCAACGCGCGCGAGGCGATGCGCGAAATCGCCCTCGACATCGAAGAAGGCGCGGATATCGTGATGGTCAAACCCGCGCTCGCCTACCTCGACATCATTGCGCAAGCGGCGCAACGATTCGACATCCCCATCGCCGCCTACCAGGTGTCCGGCGAGTTCTCGATGATCAAAGCCGCCGCCGCCAACGGCTGGCTCGACGAAAAGCGCACCGCGCTCGAAATGCTGACCGCCATCCGACGCGCCGGCGCCCAACTGATTCTAACTTACTGGGCCAAAGACGCAGCCAATTGGCTCAGATAAAGTCCGTGTCAGTCCGTGTAAGTCCGTGTTAGTCCACGACAAAAAGGTGATGACATGAAATCCGACATATCCGAAAAGCTATGGCGTGAAGCAAACCAAGTCCTCGTCGGCGGAGTCAACAGCCCCGTCCGCGCATTCAAGGCCGTCGGCGGCAACCCATTCTTCGCGGCGTCCGGACGCGGCGCGGTCATAACCGACGTCGATGGCAACGAGTATATCGACTATGTCCTCTCATGGGGCCCGCTCGTCCTCGGCCATGCCTATCCCGCCGTCGTCGAAGCCGTCCGCAGAGCACTCGAAAAGGGATCGAGCTTTGGTATCCCGACCGAGGCCGAGATCCGGCTCGCCGAACGCATCATCCAACTCATGCCGTCCATCGAGAAAGTCCGCCTCGTCAACAGCGGCACCGAAGCCACCATGAGCGCGATCCGTCTCGCGCGCGGATACACGGGACGCGACCTGATCGTGAAATTCGAAGGCTGCTACCACGGCCACGCCGACGGGCTCCTCGTCAAAGCCGGCAGCGGCCTCGCCACCTTGGGCATCCCATCGAGTCCCGGCATCCCCGCGGCCTACGCCCAATGCACCTTGACCGCACCCTTCAACGATCTCGAAGCGATCCGCGCGATCTTCGATGCGCATGCGGCGAACATCGCCTGTATCATCATCGAACCGGTCGTCGGCAACGCAGGCGTAATCCTGCCCGAACCGGGCTACCTGCAAGCGCTACGCGATTTGACCAAACGCCACGGCGCGCTCCTGATATTCGACGAAGTCATGAGCGGTTTCCGCGCGGCCCTCGGCGGCGCGCAACAACGCTACGGCATCACGCCCGACCTGACTACCCTCGGCAAAGTCATCGGCGGCGGCCTGCCCGTCGGCGCGTACGGCGGCCCTGCGGCGATCATGGACCATCTCGCACCCGTCGGTCCCGTCTACCAGGCGGGCACCCTCGCCGGCAACCCGCTCGCCACCGCCGCCGGCCTCGCGACGCTCGAAGTCCTCACGCAACCCGGCGCGTACGAGAGCACCGAAAATGCGCTCACCCAACTCCGAAAGGGAATCGCCGATATCGCCATCGAGACCGGCATCCCGGTGTGCCAGACCCAAGTCGGCTCGATGGGCTGCCTCTTCTTCCACGAAGGCCCGATCCGAAACTACGCCGAAGCCGCCAAGTCCGACACCGCCCGCTACGCCCGATTCTTCCAAGGCATGCTCGAACGCGGCGTATACCTGGCCCCCTCGCAATTCGAGGCCTGCTTCACGAGCACGGCCCACACCGCGAAACACCTCGATCAAACCTTGACCGCCGCCCGGGAAGTCTTCCGCCAACTGGCATAACGCCAACGATTACAAACCTTGTGCGAATTTCTTGTGCTATACTCGGTGAAGAAGAGCACAACTTCAACGCGCGCTGGAGTTCACGACATGGATTGGCACGACCACATCGTTTGAGACCGGAACATTTGCCACGGCAGGGCGTGTATCAAGGGTGGCATGAACGAATTCTATCCACGGCATAGGTTAAACTTGGCTCTGTCCAGAAATTAAGCGCGCTCTTATTTATGCCATGCTTGCACTTTTTCCGCGAGCTTGATGGCGCTTGGATCGTCGTGGATCATTCCGAAGTAGCAAAGCGCCTGTGCGACTTCCGGGTAGTTGACCTCTTTGGGTTGGCCCGAGATGCCCTTTTCGCGGCCAACGCCGGTGCGGGTGTTGCCCTCCACATCGACCTCTCCGGTCTCTTTGATGCGCGTGCGTTCCCACGCCATGGTCTTCACCATAGCAGCGTCCAAATCGGGATTGGGAAGATAGAGCAAGAGCACCTGGCCCATGAGCAGGGAAACAGCGTTGTAGCTTGAATCGCGACCGCCACGCTCAACAAACACGCCGTCCGCGTCGCGTCGCTTTAACGCCGCCGCGACGAGCTTGGCCGAGGAAGCCTTGAGGGTGTCTTCGTTGAGCACAACGCCACAGAGGCCAAAGGCCTTAGCCGCGATCAGCAGACGGTTCGCCGTGTACCCGACTTTGAACACGATGGAGTCGAAGCCGGATTGAAGAAATGCGGTAGCACGACGAAGCTTTGGTTCGAGCGCCTCGATACGGTCATGAAAAAGCGCTTCCATCGGAGATGCTTTCAGAACCAAGAGAGCGCGGCCAAGTTCCTGCAGGAAGAAATACGCTGTTTCAACACGCTCTGCCTTGGTGACGGGATGTTTGTCGTTCGGTTTTGGGTTGGAAAGAAAACCGCCGTCTTCGATCTGGTGGGCGAAAGTGACATCGATGGCGCGCCAAGCGGCATCTGCGCGTTTTTCGTCGCCGGCAACTACCGCGCCAATCAACATGCGACAGCCGCCGCGTTGCATGCCGGCCTCATACCACTTTCCGTCTCTGTGATGGAAGCCGACAAATCCCTGCTCATCGGGTTCGCTCTTATCCGCGATCCATGCGAACGCCGCTGGCGGCGCTTGCCGTAGCAACTCGTACTCCGATGCAAAGTTTGTTCCGAAGGCTACTGAGGAGAAAGCAGCCTGCACGCACAACGCAAGCACGAGCGCGCGAAACACGCATCGGGGTGCGGGTAATTTTAGTCTGGGCATCTCTGACGCTCCTGTTGGTTGGGCACCTTATACATGAAAAGGCATCCTTTTGCCAAGACCCATGCGAATGGCGCAGCGCTTCCGATTACCAGTCCGCGACGCTGCCGTCGGCGTGGAAGAGGCGTGGCGTATCCCATTCGGTCCATGGCATGGCGCGCACGGCGTCTTCGTCCACTTCGATGCCTAGTCCCGGTCCATCGGGTATCGAGAGGTGTCCGCCCTTGTCGGAGAAGGGATTCTTGATGTAGCCGTGGCCGAGGTGTCCGTGTTCCTGGATCAGGAAGTTCGGGGTACACATCGCGAACTGGATGCACGCCGCCAAAGCGACCGGACCGAGCGGACAATGCGGCGCGACGGCCATGTAATGCGTCTCGGCCATCGCGGCGATCTTGCGGACTTCGGTGATACCGCCCGCGTGGCACAGATCCGGTTGCAGGATGTCCGCCGCCTCCTGTTCGATGACGTCGCGGAACCCGTGGCGGCCGTACAGACGTTCGCCGGTCGCAATCGGGATCGTAGTCGAGCGCGACACGCGCAGGAGCGCATCGACGTTTTCGCATTGGACCGGCTCTTCGATGAAGTAAGGGCGGTACGGCGTGAGGACGCTTGCGAGCGCGATCGCCATGGCCGGTGCGACGCGTCCGTGGAAGTCGAGCGCCACATCGGCGTCGCCCGCGCCTTCGCGCGCCGCAGCCATGCGCGCCTCGACTTTCTTGAGCACGTCGAGACCGTCGACGATCTCCATCGCGTCGCACGGGCAGAATTTCATCGCCGTGAA
>CAIYET010000080.1 GCA_903925285.1 Candidatus Hydrogenedentota bacterium
CCGAAGGTCTTCCACGGAACGTACTCCATGACTTGCGCAAACAGTGTCTTGCCCACGTTCATGCGGCACTCCCGGCTCGGTAAAGCCGAAAGTGTCGCAAATACCAAATCTCAAATTCAAATCGTGGACACCCATGAATCGCTCGAAACCCTCGTCAATACTGGCTTCGCAGCCAGTGATCTTTAATTTAACCGGACACTACTGATAATCATGCTCTATGACACGCTCTGAACTCATCGCCGTTTTGGCAACCCGCTTCCCCAGTCTGATGACGGTAGATGCCGTTGTCGCAGTCAAGGAAATCCTCGAGGCCATCGGGCAATCACTGGCACGCGGTGATCGTGTCGAAATCCGTGGCTTCGGGAGTTTCGGCTTGAACTACCGTCCGGCACACACAGGACGCAATCCGAGGAGCGGAGAAAGGGTGCTGGTTGCCAATAGATACGTGCCACATTTCAAGGCTGGAAAGGAATTGCGGGAGCGGATTGAGGTATCGGTTGCACTTACGCCCTTACTGCGGGCTGCTTAAGAGAATTCCGTTCTGAGCCGGGTTATGCTTTGCTCAAGACTGGTTGCTGTCGTTCAGTTTTCAAATGCTACCGGCTCTACCCAACCCCTATGCACAGTTTGAAACTATGCGCAGCACCGCTGAGATTTGCTGCGTCAGCCACCGCTGTAGCCGACGCAGGTGCACATAGTTACAGCGCCTGAAGAAATCGCATGAGTGAATCTGGGGCCTTGAATCGACGCAATGCGGTGTTGGGCGCCTCCAAACGAGCGAGCGCTTTTTCCTTCATCGCAAGATCGGCTTCGACGTAACGGTGCGTGGTGGTGGCGCTTTCATGCCCCAGCCATAGCGCAATCACGTTGAACGGCACGCCAGATTGCAGGAGGTGCATTGCCGTTGTGTGGCGCAATGTATGCGGCGACACTCGCTTCTGGAGGATGCTGGGCACTTGAATGGCTGCGCGCGCAACGGCAAGCTCCAGGCGCTGAACGACATTTGATCGCGACATCGCTTGCTGGTCTCGGTTTGGTAGCAAAGCGTCTTCGCCACGCAAAGCCGGATTCAAACGAAGCCAAGAACGAATCTCTACGACCGTGGTGTGCCAGAGTGGAATCGATCGCTGCTTGCGTCCTTTCCCATGCAGATGAACACATGCCCCACCGTCGAGAATGACATCTACAACACGTACGCCAATGATCTCCGAGACCCGGGCACCGGTGTTGTAAAGCATCGCCAAGAGCAGGTGATCGCGCCTTGAGGTCCATGTGTCGCCGGGCTGTCCCAAGACTGCAAGCATTTCCTCGCGCGCGAGGAATCCCAGCATAGGGCGCTCGAAACGCTTCATTGGCACAGCCAGTGCGCGTTCAACCACGTGCAATGAAGCGACGTCACGCCGGCCGGCAAATTTCAGAAATGCGCGCAGCGCAGTGAGTCGAAGGTTTCGGCTACGTACAGCGTTATGCCGGTCGCGCTCCAAATGATCCAGAAACGCCAGAATAATATTTGGCTGAATGTCATTGAGTTTCAGGCTCGTCGGCGCTTTCTTTAACTGCTGGCTGGTGAAGTCCAGGAACAACATTAACGCATCTCGATAGCAAGCCACCGTACGAGGACTGACGGCACGCTGAACAACCAGATACTCGGTGAAGAACTGTTGAATCAACGAAGCGAAGGATGGCGGCTTCGGTGCAATAGCTTTACGCATTGGGCACCTCCATCTGAGCCATATAGGACTCAAAGCGCCGTCCAGCCAACGACATTAACTCCGGCACTGCCGAGAGATACCAGTAAGTATTGGTCACCATCGCATGGCCGACGTACGTCGACAGCGATAGCATCGCCTGATCGACATCGACCCCTTGCAATTGCCAGAGCATGATGCGGCGCACGACGAAGGTGTGGCGCAAGTCATGGATACGAGGCGCATGATGCGCGCCACGGTTGCGCCAGCCCAATTGCTCACGCAATTCGATGAAGACGCGATGGACCTGACGACTATCCATGGGGAGTCCGAGGCGTCGTCCACGAGTGCCAATAAAAAGAGGGGCTTCATCTTGCGTAAAGTCGCCGGCGGAATTGCGCATCCAGAGGTACCGGTGTAACGCTGCTACCGTACTGGGATGCATGGGTACCTGGCGTGACTTACCAAACTTGGTTTGATGAATGGTAAGCAGGCCGCATTTGAGATTCACGTCTTTGTTACGCAACGACAGTGCTTCGGAGATTCGCATCCCGGTACTGGCGATCAGACCGAAGAGCGTTTCGTAAACAAGAGCCCGCAACCCCGTCCCAGGGCCAAGCAGCCGAGCGGCAGCCAGCAAATCGATAATTTCCTGCTCGCTGTAAATATGCGGTGCCAGCCGCTCCGGCATTCGCCCAAAGACCGAATCGTCAGGCACCTCGGTGCGCGGCTCGAACTGCTGCAGCCATCGCAGAAATGTGCGTAGCAGTTTTAGTCGGCGAGCCCACGTGAGCGGGTCGTTGCTGCCGTGACTGTCGCACTTTGCCCACTGCGCCATGACTTCAATCGTCAGCGATCCGCGATGATGTACGGATCGAACATGTCCGGCGAAGCTACGCAACGCATACATCTCGGTACGCCCTGAGAATCCAAGGCACCGCCGCTCGGCTGAATAGTGCGCGATTCGCGTTTCCAGAGAGATGGTGCTCATGACGGACTCCCCGGCCACGGCAGGGCAACCTCGATGAGCTTCCGGCTATCCAACTTGGCGTAGATCATGGTGGTGTTCAGCGAGCGGTGCCGCAGAACATCAGCAACCTCTTTGAGGGAAGATCCCCCAGCCAGTAGCCGATTGGCCATCGTATGGCGCAGCAGGTGCGAACGCGTGTAGGGTAGGCCGGCACGCGCGTAGGCTTGACGGATCGATTTCCGAATAAGATCGGGTCCGACGGGCAATCCGCGCGGCGCGTTGTAACGCACGAAGACGGCGCGACTGTCGGTCTTGGGGCGTTCATGCTTCAGGTAAGCAGCGATGGCCTTGCCGGTAGCTGCCGGCAGTGGCATCACATCTTCGCGGCGACTCTTGGTATGACGCAGTGTGATCGTGCCAGCGTACCAATTGATGTCGTCGAGGCCTATTCGGGCGACTTCCCCGCTCCGTAGCCCGAGATCAAGTGCGCAACGCACAATGGCGGCAGCGCGCAGCATAGAGCGACCGGGTTGGCCAAGCACGGCCACCAGTTGTTCCACTTCTTCAGTCGTCAGAGACTTGGGGAGCGATGACAGTTGCCAGTTGGCGGGGTAGGACAGAACGCCAACCAACCCATGTACCGCATCGCCTTGCGACGCACGGTAGCGGAAGTAACCACGCAATGCCGCAACAACTGTTCCGGCATTAACCGGCTTGCTGTAAAGCTTAGCCTGCTCTGCAAAGAACTGGCGCACATGGTCGGGTTTGATTGCGGAGATTCTGACGGGGCGCTCGCCGAACTGCGAAGCCAGCAGACGACCGACGATCCGTAACGCCATGCTTCGAGTCTTGGGTGCCAAGCCGCGTACGTGATCCATGTACTCGTCGTAGCGACTCAGTTCCTTGTTCGCTGGACTCGGCTTCGCCTTTGGCCGAGCAACGATACTTCTGGGATGCGATTTGAATTCCATGATGGTCTCCTTATGTGGAACCACCACTGCATCCTTCCGCAAAAACTATGTCCAGCTATTCGCCAAACCACTACACTGAATGCCTTGCATCAAGGGACCGGGAAGGCTTCCGAGAAACCTGACTCTGCATAGTTTCAAACTGTGCATAGGGGTCG
>CAIYET010000081.1 GCA_903925285.1 Candidatus Hydrogenedentota bacterium
GATGGCGCGCGACCAGGCGGCGAAACTCATAACGCGGGTGTCCGAGGAAACGAAACTGCAACTAGCAGACCTGATAGCCAAGGGGCTTGAAGAGCAGCTCGGCCACGTGGGGACGGCGCGCCTGATACGCGATCATCTCGGGCTTGACTCGAACCGCGAGAAGTCCCTTGAAAAGTTCCGAACCGAGTCAACGCTTACCGGTGATAAACTTGACGCGGCGGTGGAGCGGGAACGCAAGGCACTGATAAACGACCGTGCGAAGGCCATAGCACAGAATGAAATGGGCAAGGCCGTCGAGGGAGCGACGTTCGATGACGGCGTGAATGCTGGCGACACTCACAAGGTTTGGCTGACAGTAGGCGATTCTCGCGTCCGTGATTCGCATATGGCAAACGAGGCGCAGGGGCCGGTGCCGATAGACGAACCGTTCTCGAATGGTTCGATGTTTCCGGGTGACACTGACGACGACATAAATTGTCGCTGTACTAGCGTTACGTTTAAGGATACAGGCCAAGGCGAGTTGGCCGGATGGGAATACAAAATGGCGACGCTGAAAGAAGAGCGGGACGCGCGCCGGGCCGAGGAAGCGGCGCAACAAGGCGAGGGAGACTGATATGAACTTCGTGGAATTCACCAACGCGGACACGGGCAAGCCCTCACTTCATAACGCGGATGATTTTCTTCGTCTTGAGGAATGTGAGACCCTGCCAAATCGGATTGATTTCAGGGCGTATTCAATACACGTTTCTGAATCCTACGACGAAGCGGCGGACAGGATCGTGCACGCATTCCCCGATGCGGATTCTAACGCAGGGATGGATGCACCGGCACAGCCGAAACTCGAAGACATTATTCGCGAACAGCAACGAGCTTTCAACCGTTGCGGGTGTGTGCCGAGTACAATGCCGTCCGAAGGGATATCGTGAATCAATACGGCGTCATAATGCAAACATGAATTACTGGGATAGGACAGAACTCGAACGCACACAGATAGAGCAACTCGTGAGTATGTGGCAGTCAAAGCGGCTCGAGGTGGAACAAAATGCAAAGGCGGAACTCGAACAGATCGACATTATGATCGCGTGCATGAGTAACGTCAAGGCCGAGTTCGATGCGTTGCACGCCGAAGACGGTTACTGTGTTTTCGCTCCGCTTCTGTCTGACAGGATGACGCTCGAGCAGCTTATCAATCGGCACTCTGCAATCTTCACGGCGGGGACTGAGGCGTGGTACGAGATGACGGGAACCTGGCCGGGAAAGTCGGGGCGCGACCGATATCCTACCGAGATACTGCAATTGCGGAAAAGTGTCCGGCCTGCGCTGGCAGCGGATAGTAATGTGGACAAATCGAAGTTGGTTAGAAGTGGGGCTTGACAAATGGGAGACGAAGTAGTACGGTGCCCGACGAAGTTGCGTACGGGCCTTTTTGTTTTGGAGCAACACAACATGACCGGCGACGCCGGGGGAGCAAACAGCCGATGGCTGAAGACGTAAAACCTACCGAACAAAAGTCCGCCGACGGCGGCACTGTCACCGATCCCGGCAAGCCCGCGGCGGACGGCGGAGACGATACCGCAGCGCTGAAATCCGCTTTCGAGCGCACAAAGGCCGAACTCAAAGAGTTGTAGGCATGGCGTTCCGAACAGACCAAAGCGCAAACAGAAGCC
>CAIYET010000082.1 GCA_903925285.1 Candidatus Hydrogenedentota bacterium
GCAACCCTACCGCCCCCGCAAACCCCGCGCCTCGCCTCTCTGGCAGTGCCTGTCCCGGCACTTCCACGCCTTTCTTGCCGCCTACGAACAGCGTTTCCAACCCCGCTACGGCTTTCTGCGCCCGATCATCCCCGAGGTCGTGGACAAGTTTCTGGACTGTGGCGACACTGTAATTGTTGATTGCCGATTCTCGACTGCCGAATGTCGATTCAGGAAGAAGCGGTTTTACGGCTTGCCACCATAATGGCGGTAATTTCATTGGCTTCGGCCAGCAGATCCATAATCCTATTTGAGGGAAGAAGACCACCGTCTCTGATCAACTCGAGCCAGAGTACGGTTTCGTCAGCTTCTTCCACAACGATAGAAAGTTTGGCAACAAATTCGGCCTTTGAGCGAGCCCTGCATGCCGCGCGGTAGTTGGCTGCGACTGAACTCGCTGATCGCATGATTTGATCAGCAATAACTCTGCCTTGTACAGACCTGGGCAGATGGTCTATCAAACTCATCACTCGCAAGGTCAATGCCTTACACCGTTCTTTCAATGTGTCTTGATCCATGACCGTAACTCTAAATCATCAATCGACAATCGACAATCGGCAATTAAACGCGCCGACCTGGAGCGCCTCGCCCAGTACATCATCCGCAACCCCTTCACCCGACTACGACACCGATCCGGACCTGATTTACGCGAACGGCTGAACCTCCGCGACAGGTCCGGTTTGTCCCGTTTCACCCTCCCGGACGACAAATCCGCCCCTGCGGGCCGTTCGTGGAATACCCCGCCCGGCCCGCAGGGGCGTGTCGGTGTGTACTGGACATCTTTCCCCGCTTCTGGCAGACTTTTCACCACGAATGCGCTACTGCCAACCGGTTTCTGCGGACCTGTGCCCGTGTCAGCCAGAAAGCGATTTCTTACGACCGGGGTCTGCAACGACGCGAAGCGGTGGTGCAGCACCCCGTGGTTGGGCGTCCATCGTTCAAGTCACCGAGTTATCTGTGCGTCCATTGGTAGGATTGATAAAAAAGGAAGTATGTACCCCAGCATCAGTAGGAATGCCCACACAAATTCTACTGCAAGGGCCAGAATGATCGCATGGGAGAGTGCGGAACTCCGAACCTTCGTGGAGATGCTGACTGCACATCCGGCAAGACACAGGAAACAACAAACGTGCGGCCACCAAGGCCAACCCACAACTAGGTTGGTAAGGACGGGAAGGCACTTTCCCTCCAGTGCTTCGCGGTACACCCTGACCATTAGACCGTCTAGGCGCGGTGTCACGCATGCCACCAATGCGTTGAGCACTGCCAAGACCGCGAAGTAGTATGTCGATGCTTTTGTCATCGTCATTCTGATACCCAATCAACTTTCTTGACCTTCTGGTGCGAGTCGAACTCTATTATCAGGTACGAACCGTATGGAACCCTACGACTCGAGGGAAATACCCACAGATTTGGGCCTGAATTTGGATAATATCCCTTTGTGTCGTCCCCCTTTCCAATATACCTGCGCACATCAGCCTTAGTTGCCTTATGCGTACGCGGATCAATGTAAGCATCTACAATCTCCAACAATGCATAGTAACTGTGGTCCTTAGTCCACCTTTGGAACACTTCTGGCGAAGGTGCCAGAACGTCCAGATTGCTTGTCATGTTCGTGCGGCTCTCCGAACCATCGCAAATTCCACCGGCGAGTTGGACGCAGCACATCGCTATGATGATCTGTACTGATCTTTTCATTTGGTCTTTGCCCAACATCAGGCATCTCCGGACCGGTAGTCCGGGACGGAGCATGCCGTGGTTAGACCTCTTCAGTCATTTCTTTCTCTGGAAACTAATCACCGCAACTTCGTCAATGTCCCTGTAGATCATCATAGGCCGTACGGCGCAGTCGCGCCGGGTCCTCGACGGACTACTATTCTGCCGCCGGCGGCAGAACCAGTTTCGCTTTCCTGGTGATGACCGCGACGACCTTCTCCGACCACAGCGCCAGGATGA
>CAIYET010000083.1 GCA_903925285.1 Candidatus Hydrogenedentota bacterium
CTTCATCCTTCATCCTTCATCCTTCATCTCTATTTCGTTCCTCCGCCGGCGCTGTCGATATCCTCGTCGTAACCCGAACCGCCCGGGCGTCCGTCCGCACCATAGCTAATCACGCGAAAATCCCGTGCGCTGTCGGAGCTGTACACGTAGTCGTTGTTCCAAGGATCCTTCGGAATGGCATTATCGAGAAACTTAATGCCCTTTTCATTGTCAACGAGCGCACCCAGCCCTTCGGCCGACGTGGGAAACCGGTTGAACTTCAGGCGATACGCCAGCAGCGCCGTCTTAAAACTGCGGATCTGCGTTTTGGCCTGCGCTACCGAAGCGTCATCCATGGCGCCGATCACGTTGTAACCCACGATCGTAGCCAGAACCGCGATAATCGATATGACCACCATCAGTTCGATTAGCGTGAACCCCGCCGCCCCACGGCGACGCTCGTTTCTAACACTCATACTGCGCGGCGCAGTTCGACAAGTTTCCGCGTTCATAACACATGTTCCTTTCACCTCGCCTTTACGCCTACCCACTCTAGCAAAACGAATCCTAACCCCTATTCGAGGACAGGGCACTTTGTCGCCATATCACCGCCTACAGGTGCCGACTCATATTCAAAATCGGCATAAGGATGGAAAACACCAAAAATCCAACGAATAGGCCCATGACAACGATAATCACAGGCTCCATCAGCGAAACCATCGCATCCATGGCCAGTCGCACGTCTTCGTCGTACGTTTCCGCCACCTTCAGCAGCATGCCCTCCATCTCGCCGCTACGCTGGCCCAGATCAACCATATGAATCAGCATCGGCGGGAACAGATTCGATTCGCGTAGCGGCTGCGCCAAATCTTTACCGCGCCGCACGCCCGCCTTGATCTCCCCCAGAGCTTCCTCGACGACCCGGTTGTCTACAACGGTTCTGACAACGTCCATGGCCTTCATCATTGGCAACCCGCTCTCTAGCATCGTGCCAAGCGTTCGCGCAAACCGCGCCGTGATCATTTTGGTCTGGAATCCGCCGTAGATGGGCGCCCTCAGCTTGAATCGGTCCCACCTCAAACGACCCGAATGGGTGGCCACCCATATCCGCCACAAGAGGAAGAGGCCAGCCACCACGAGCAGCATGAGCCACCAGTACGACCCAATGAAACGGCTGATGCCGATCAGCGCCTTGGTGACGCCGGGAAGTTCCTGCTTCTGTTTCTCGAAGATGATCGTGATGCGCGGCACGATCACCAGCATCATGAATACGATTACCCCAACTGCGAACAGGGACATGAACACCGGATACATCAGGGCCGATATAATCCGCGCCTTCAGTTTCGCCTGATGTTCCAGGATGTCGGCCAGGCGGAACAGAACCTGTTCGAGGGCGCCGCTGGTTTCGCCCGCGCCGACCATGTTGCTGTAAAGGTTCGAGAACACCCGAGGGTGGCGCGACAGCGCATCGGCCAGCGTGCTGCCGCCCTTGACCTTGTCGCGGATATCGTAGAGGGCCTTTTTCATGCGCGGTTTCGACGTCTGATCGAGCATCGCGCCCAGCGCTTCGACCAACGGCATCCCCGCGTGCAGCAATACCGCGAACTGCCGCGTCGTCAACGCAATGTCGCGCACCGATACGCGCCCAATTGAAAATCGCTGGCGTCGCGTTTCCCCGGCAGGCGACTCGACGTTGAGCGTGGCCGCCGCTTTGTCGCCCTTCGCCTCGACGATTTCAGTAGGGAAGAGATCTTGCTCGCGCAGTCGGCGTCGCGCCGCAGTCGGCGAGTCAGCGTCGATCACGCCGCGCGTCGTGCGCCCCGATTTCGCCATGGCCTTGTATTCGTAAATTGCCATTGTGTACGCCAAGTTGTTAGGAGTTAGGAGTTAGGAGTTAGGAGTTAGAAGTTAGAATAACTCCTAATTCCTAATTCCTAATTCCCCATGACTTCATCCATAAGGTCGTCGCGCGTCACGCGCAGAATTTCCTCGACCGTCGTAAGGCCGAGCGCTACTTTGGCCGCGCCGTCCTCGCGCAGGGTGCGCATGCCGTGCTTCATTGCTTCGCGCTTGATCAGATTCGAGTCGACGCCCTTGAGTGTAAGTTCCTGGACATACGGCGTCATCACCAGCAACTCGAAGATGCCGGTGCGCCCATAGTAGCCCCGGCCCTGGCAATGCTCGCAACCCACGCCCCGGTACACCACATTTCCCAGCACGTCCGCCGATACCCCCAGATCCCGAAGGATATCGTCATCGGGCGTGTAGGATTCCTTGCACTTCGGACAGATGCGCCGAACCAAGCGTTGCGCCATGATCGCGATCGTCGACGACGTCACCAGAAACGACTCGATGCCCATGTTGACCAGCCGCGTGAGCGCGCCAGCGCTGTCATTGGTGTGCAGCGTCGCAAAAACCAAATGGCCCGTCAACGACGCCTGGATGGCCATTTCCGCTGTCTCGTGGTCGCGGATTTCCCCCACGAGGATCACGTCCGGGTCTTGCCGCAGGATGTGGCGCAATCCCGCCGCGAACGTCAGCCCGATCTTCGGAAGAACCTGGATCTGGCCGATGCCCGACATCAAATATTCGATGGGGTCTTCCACCGTGATGATGTTCTTGTCCGGCGAATTGACGCGCTGGAGCGCGGCATAAAGGGTGGTCGATTTGCCGGAGCCGGTCGGACCCGTCACGAGGATGATGCCGTGCGATTGGATGATGAGTTTGTCGACGAGGTCGTAGTCGAGTTTCGACATGCCCAGTTGTTCGAGACTGAAAAGAAAATTGCCCTTCTCGAGGATGCGCATCACGACGCGTTCGCCGTGCGCAACGGGGATCACCGACACGCGGATATCGATTTCCTTCCCGCTCAGCCGGATCTTGATCCGCCCGTCCTGCGGCAAGCGATGCTCGGCGATGTTCAGACTCGCCATGATCTTGATGCGCGACGTGACTGCCGCTTGCTGCGACTTCGGAACAACGAACTTCTCGTACAGCATGCCGTCGATGCGGTACCGGACGCGGACCTCGCGCTCGAACGGTTCCACGTGGATATCGGATGCACGCTCGCGCACCGCCCCGGAAATCAACAGGTTGATAAGCCGGATGATGGGCGCTTCATTGGCGAGATCGAGCAGGTCGCGCTCGGATTCGAGCGCATCGAGCGTCTGATACGACACCTCGCCTTCTTCCTCACTCATCGCGATCGTGCCGATCATGTCGGCTGCGCTCTCGCCTTGCTGCTCGAAATAACTGTCGATGATCGTCTGGATATCTTCTTTGCGGCACAGGACAGGGTGGACCGGTCCGTTCAACAGCAGCCGCAGATCGTCCAGCGGAAGAAGATTGGCAGGATCGTGCAGCGCCACGTAGTAACCGACGCCGTTGCGCTGGTACGGCACCATCTCGTACTCGCGGATAAAACCAATCGGCACCTTTGTCGTTAGCGAAGCGTCGACTTGCTTCTGAATGTTACGCTCGAACGGCATGCCGTACTGCTGGCCGAGGGCTTCGAGCAGATGCTCCTCCTGTACGTATCCCAGGTCCGAAAGCAACGCATCGAGGCGCTTGGGCCGCACTTTCTGCAACTCAAGCGCTTCGTTGATTTGCTCCTGGTGGACATAGCCCAACTCGAGCAAAATGCCGACCAGTTCCTGTTCTTGCGTGCTGACCATTACCTACCTTTCGATACGGATGAAGAAGGAAGAAGGAATTCAGAATTCAGGAGTCAGAATGAACGAAGACGGCAGTGTCATTCTGAATTCTGACTCCTGAATTCTGAATTCCTTTTTCATCCTTCATCCTTTTCTTGCGTGCTGACCATTACCTACCTTTCGATATCGCCGCGCCCGAACGTGTCTTCGTTCTCCAGCATCTTTTCAGTGCGCTCCACGCTCGGTCGATGGGTGTTACGCA
>CAIYET010000084.1 GCA_903925285.1 Candidatus Hydrogenedentota bacterium
GAACTGCCTGCTGGCCATGGACACCAACCCGGCCGAACAATCACCCGCCATCGTGCGTAAGCACATGGACCTGCTCCGGAGCACACAGGACGCCGAGGTGATCTACGTGCGTAATCAGGTGACGGCGTACAACCGGAAGCGGCTGATCGAGCAGAAGGTGCCGTTCATTGTCACCGGCAACCAACTGTACCTGCCCATGCTGGCCATCGACCTGCGGGAGCATTTCCGCCGGGTGCGTTCGGCGTTGCCCACGTTCAGCCCATCGACACAGGCCGTGGTCATCCACGCCCTGCTCCGCGACGTTCGGGATGACCTGATTCCCTTGGACATGGCACGGCGTCTGGGGTACTCGGCGATGACGATGACGCGCGCCTTCGACGAGTTGGAGGCCGCCAACCTTGGCGTGGTCACAACCCGTGGCCGCGAGCGCCGCCTGTGTTTCACCGGCCGCCGGCAGGAGATCTGGACCCAAGCGCAGCCGCTGCTCCGCAGTCCCGTACACAAACGACTGTTCATTGGCCGCATTGAAGCGGGCACGGGCGGCATCCGCGCCGGGCTGACGGCACTGGCCGAGTATTCCATGCTGGCACCGCCCGCGTATCCGACTCATGCCCTGAATCGCGAAGAGTGGAAGACACTGCGCCAGCGCCACAAGATCATCGAAGTACCCGTCCATGATCCGGATGCCCAGGAGATTGAGGTCTGGAGCTATCGGCCGGCGCTCTTTGCGCAGCGCGATCTGGTGGACCCGTTGTCATTGTACCTGTCGCTCAAGAGCGATGGCGACGAACGCACGCAGGCATCGCTGGATGAAATGATGAGGAAACTCGAATGGTAAAGGGACTGGACATCTTCCGCGTGCATTTCCGGGACTACGCCGACCGCTACGTGCTCATCGGCGGCACCGCCTGCGATATCGCCATGACCAGCGCGGGGCTTGCCTTCCGGGCCACCAAGGATCTGGACATTGTCCTGTGCGTTGAGGCGCTCGACGCCGACTTCGTGCGGGCATTCTGGGCGTTCGTTCGCGCCGGTGGCTACCAGACCCAGGAGAAATCGACCGGCCTGAAACAGTTCTATCGTTTCCAGAAGCCGACCAACGAGAGCTACCCCTTCATGTTGGAATTATTCGCCCGCCAGCCCGACATCCTGCAGGTGGCCGAAGGCAGCCATCTGACCCCGCTGCCGATGGAGGAGGATCTGTCCAGCCTGTCGGCCATCCTCATGGATACCGACTACTATGGTTTCATTCTGGCCGGCCGGCGTGAAGTCGATGGGCTTGCCGTTGTGGGGGCGACACACCTGATACCACTCAAGGCGCGGGCCTGGCTCGACCTCAGCCAGCGAGCAAACAGCGGCGAACACGTCGACGGCAGGGCGATCAAGAAGCACAAGAACGATGTGTTCCGGCTATTCCAGATTCTCGACCCTACCGTCGATCCTGCGGCACCGGAAACTGTCAAGGCGGACCTCCGAACATTCATCGCGCGCATGCGCGATGAGGATGTTGACCTCAAATCCTTGGGCTTCCGCAGCGGCACGCGCGACACGGTGCTGGCCGAACTTGCGGCAATCTATCGGCTCGGCTGAGAGACGCAGTCGCTGTTTCACTCGCCCGATTCTTGCCCACGAAGAAACGATGATACTGCGTGCGTCCCCTGTTCCTCGCTTTGTTCACGATGCAATCCCGACCCTACTTGTTCGCGCGGATATATTCGAGCAGAGGCCGGGCATCAGTCTCGCCCAGTGCGATAAGGATATAGCTCATCGCGATCCACATATCGTCGGGCGCTTCATCGAGTTTCACGAGCAGGTCGGTGAGACCGGCCTTGGCGCTACGGTATTGTTCTTTGGCGACCTGATCGCAAACTACTTCCAACGCTGCGTGGTGCTCCGGGGCCACTTTCGGCTTGGCATGCTCCAACCGGTGTCCTGCATTCAACGCCACCTTGATTCGCTCAAGAAAGTCTTCTGTTACTTGGGTCATTTCTCCACGCTCCTTGCTTGTTCTGCCCGTGTGGTAAAGTAAGGGACGAAATAGTCACGCTGGGAAAACCTTGACACATTGAACTCTTCCGTCTTGCGGCGTATCAGTACTCCTTGTGGACCCGCTCTCTAAGCCCGATGACGCCCTTCTTCAGCGTTATGCACTTGAGTTCTAGCAGACGCTGTATCGCACGGTCGAACTCCTTTCGCTGGAGACACGGAAGTTTCGTCATCCTTCGGATTTCGTTGGCATTTTGAAATCCATTGTCTACATCGATCTTCTTCTCACCGGTCTTGTTCTTCCACAACGCATAGATGACTGTTGCCTCCACCTCCGTCAGTTCCTCCAGAGAACCGCACCAGAGCTTATTGCAGACGTACAAACCGATGAAAGGCAGAAGCCAGAAAGGGGATGCTACGCCACCATAAGCCGCAATTGTGACATCGGGGACAACGTCCATGAGTTTTCCCCAGTTCAGGCAGATATTTCCGGGCTTTCGGGAACTCGCGGTGCCGAATCCATTCTTACCGATCTTGACCAATCCTAAGCTTATCTCGGGATCCTCGGGCGGCGTGATCTCGATGAACATGCTGAATATCGTATCCTCGACGATCTGAGGGGCTCCGGCGGAAGTAAGAACGGCCTGTTGCACGTATCTACCAAGTTCCTCTCGCATACGGCGATATGCGTCGTTGTTATCTTCCATCGTAATCCTCCGAACCGCAAGAGACTCCGACGGGAGACTCCGACGGGGACGCAAATAGCGGTTCATTACTCACTGGCTGCGTTCCCGTCTCGTTCCCCTCATCCTCTTCATGGCGTCTGTTTGGGATGTCGCTTGTAATACAGCCGCCTACGGTCATGCCCGATGTTTCTTTAGGATGTCGCTCATAATACAGCAGCCTACGGTCATGCCCCCACCAAACCAAAGTACCAACCCCACCTCGTACCCGAGATAGTAACCGATGACGCACGCAATACCTCCGGCCACCGTCCCGACTGCCATACAGATAATCCCAAGCCCTTCGTTAACGTGGTCTCGCGACAAATCCGCTCGACAATACGGACAGACTCGGCCGCCAGGAACCTCCATGCCGCAACTTGAACATCTCATACAAATCCTCCCTCATAATAAGACATCACCCAAAATATCGATGCCGCAGACCCTTGATGCCCAACAACATATGAATTGTATCCATTGTGGTCCGAGCCCGACGTCACTCACAATTATGGTTTCCTGGCATCTTGTGCAAGCTGCCAGCATGGGCGCTGCCCATCATGGCGATGTCTGTTCCCGCAAGCGGCGGGCGAAGACCGCAAGCATCATCTCGGCCCGACCCGCCACTCCGAGACGTGCAAATATCTGCCTCATATAGGCATGAACGGTATGCCGACTAATGCCCAACTGTTGCGCGATTTCCTTCTGTTGCTTGGCTTGTAAGATCAGTTGAACAATTTCACGCTGTCTCACCGTCAACGGTAGAGACTCGACCGCATCAGCCCATTCGTGCGCATTCGGCAGTTGGGCGGGAACGACCTCACGGCGTTTGGCGGCGGCGGGAATTCGGTGGCGGGCCATATGAGCTCCCCCTTGAAAGAAAAAGAGCGTCGAACCAAGGACGCTCAGACAACCCCCGCCAAGGGGCGCAAAGAACGTACCCTGGCCGACGCCCCTTACGGGGCGCGGGCTCAAGGCACTGCTTCTTTGCTTGGAACTTGGCGGTTTTGTCTAAAGCAGCGTCTTGACGCACACGCGTCAATTCAAGTTGTCGCCCCACGCCATTTTGGCGCGGGACTTAGAGGAGATGCTACCCGA
>CAIYET010000085.1 GCA_903925285.1 Candidatus Hydrogenedentota bacterium
CGTGTGCGTATTCCTTCTCGTTAACGATGTAGCCGATATAGTCGTTGGCCAAGCCTACGGCAATGGGCATGGCGAATCCATCGTCGGCAAGACGCTGTTCGACCGCCTTCCCGACTTCCAGAATCGGTTCTCCCGGCAGCCCGGCGAGCACGATTAGGCCGATCCGCAGCAATTGGATTTCCGCTTGCCTCGGCAATGCCTGGCGCGCCGCATCCTGAAATGCCGCGAACTTGCGCTTGGCACTCTCGGGGAACGTGAGCGGCGGAAGGTCTGGGACGCCGCGCACAAAACCGATGGACATGTTTGGTTTCGTTTCGATGGTCGTTACGAGACGCGCGGCCAACTCGGCCAGTTGCTTTCCGTAGTCCTCCATGCGTGCGAAATCGTCCGCGCCAGTGGCGCCCACCGGGGCCTGGTCGCCTTCAGCGCCATTAAGGTAAAGAGCGGTACTTCCCGGAAACGCACGCCCGAGTTCCCGCTGGACGACTCCCGGCCACTCGGCCGAGATGTCGAGGTTTTTGTCGCTCAAGATGGTCGGGTGAGCCGCGAAATGGACTACCATGGCGCGACAGGTCCCGTCCATCGCGTCGACCCGAATCACGAACAGGCGTGGGTCAACAACGGGCTGTTCCTGGCTGGCCTTGCGGTTGACCGCGTCGTACTCCCACCTGCGATTTCGCGTAAGACCCTCGGCGCGACCCACCCCGAATCCAATGCGTGCCGACGTTGCCGCGCCGGCCGCATCGTGCACCACCTTGGCTATCGCCGAAGTCATGACGTCCACGATCCTCGGATCGTACGTGCCGAATTGCATCTGCCAGAACTTCTCCGGATACATCGACGGTCCATCATGCGTATGGGAGGCCGCGATGAACACACTATCCAACGTCAATCCAAGATCGGCGCACTTCTGCGTGACCTGCCCCTTGAATTCAGGCGTCGAGGACCTGAGATCGCACGTGATTAGAACCATGCAACGGGAGCCGTCCCGCAGATACAGCACCTTGGCATAAAGCGGATCATGGACTCCGGTCGCGGGACGGCCCAAACGCGCACCGTAGCCGGCCAAGGGAACCTTGTAAGCAACAATATCGGGCGTGATGTCAGCGACGCCTATTCCAACTTCGAGCGCTTCGGCAACCGGCAGCACCAGGAGAAACGCAATGCCATAGACGATGTGCTTCTTGCTCATGCGACCTCACGGAGTGGCGTCACGGACGGCGAACATCGATTGCTGGTCGTATTTCCCCGATAGCGTATAGATGTTGATCAGGGCTTTGTTCATCATCTCTTCGCCGGCGCCAAGCGACACCCAGGAAACCAAGGGATCGCAGCCGTAGCCGCCTTCCGCGGTCGACTCAACTGTGGGGAAGTACATGTGGTGCCCGTTACAGCAGCCGAAGAACAGCGTCTTGATGCCCCTGGCCCGCTCTTTGAGGCGCACGGAATGACTGCAGAAGAATTCACCGGAACCGCCGACCAGCGCAAGTTGCCGGCTGATGAGCACAGTGGTCAGCACGGGCCGGATGATGTTGTTCTGACACTCATCGAGCATCGCGATCATCTCCGGGAAGAATCCCTGCTTCAGAACGCTCTGGACAAACGGGTTGAAGAGGTCCAGGCGGGACTTGAAGGTAAACTCCGTATCGATTCCCTGGATGGATGGTTTCTTGGGCGCGGCGGTCTGAATCCCTTTGGCGATCTCGACGACCTTCTCGCCCATGGCCTTTCCGAATGCCTCGATGTTCTCCAGATTGCCCTTGTTGCAGGACAGATCGCCCTCGGCCCCTTGCATGAAAAGGCAGTTTGTGGCCAGCGCTGCTTCGACCGTGTTCATCATCTGGCCTGGGTACTCGGACGAAAACCGGCGGTCCATGATCGAGAGATTCACGGGATGCGCGGCGAAGTTGACGAGAATTGCGATGGGCTTCCCATCGAGACTGTCGACCCGTACAACGGCGAGTTCAGGATCGACGGGCTTGGGCTCGATCTTGGTTTGACGGTTGCGGTTCCATGACACGTTGTCGGAATCCCAGCCGATCTTGGCCGGCTGCGCATTTGCCGCCGCTTGGGTAATGACCTCGATGAGATGCTGCTCCAGCGCCTTCGCATACGCCACGGCATCGTCGAACGTGCCCTTGCCCTTCCCGGGTTCGTCCTTGAGTTCGATGACGGGCCCGTGATGCGTGTGGGACCCGGCTATCATCACCCACTGAATCCCGGAGGTCTCACGGATGGCCCGCCGGATGTGCGTTATCATGGGTTCCGTGGGACCGCGGCCGATGTCCATCCCGACGATGGCGACTTTGTCTTTCCCCGCCTCCAACACCAACGCTTTGGCAAACAGCGGGTCCCGCACCCCTTGCGACAATAGGGCATGCCGGGCGCCGTAGCCCCACATCGGCACCGCCTTTTCCGGCGTAATGTCACAACGGGCAAAACCGGCTTTCAACTCAACTGCTTGGCTGGTTCCAACGCCACCGATGAACAAGGCCGTCAGAAGGAGTATCCAACGGCGTACGTCCCGTGTATTCATGGCGTGCCTCCCAATGATAGACTCCATACTATCGTTTCGACTCGGCCCAAGAACACCGGGTTTCCGCAGGCCTTACCTTGACCTTAAGTAAACACGCACAAAGCGTCAAGAGTTTCACTAGAGCATTCATCAGCAATGACTTGCGCGTCACATCTTATGGATAACGGTTGAACATACGGCAAATCAGCGGACCATAACGCACATGCTCACGCGCGCGAGTTCCGACCGTCGGCCGAGGCAAGTGGTTCGACCTCACTCCCGGCCGCGCTTCCGCGCGAAGACCACCAGTGGCCCGGGCAAGAGCCTCATCCTTCTCTGATTTTGAAACGCCTCCATACCGGCTCTTATCGCTGCCTACGAGACGAAAACCAAACTCAGTGGGGTGAGTCGCGACATGGGGTGAGTGCGGCACTTGAATTTCCGGACCTCCGCAGGGCATAATTTATAAAAAGTAGTCATTATGTGACTATTTATTTCAAGGATTGAGCATGAATCGGCTTACGGAACGTTTCTTTGGGGCATCGTCCGGCATCTTCTCCCAAGCGGAGGTGGCTGTCGCTTTGGAGGCCTCGCCCTACAGTCGCCACGCATTGGTTAAACGCGCATTGGCCAAAGGGGAAATTCTTGGCATTCGGCGGGGATTGTACTGTCTGGCACCCCGATACCAGAAGAAGCCGGTTAGCGTCTTTGCCGCCGCCCAGCGTATCTATGGTCCAAGCTACGTCAGCATGGAATCCGCGCTGGGCTACCACGGCTGGATTCCCGAAGCCGTGCGCGCCTGCACCTGCGTCAGCTACGGCAATGCCAGGGAGTTTCACACGCCCATCGGGTTCTTCCTTTACCGACGGGTTCCGCAACGGATCTTTTTCGCGGGCGTCGAGCGCTTGGTCGATCCATCCGGCAATGTATTCTTCATGGCATCGCCGGTCAAGGCGCTCGCGGATTATGTCTATGTCCAGAAACCGGAATGGAATGAACTCGCCGACGCCGCCGAAAGCCTTCGTATTGAAACCGAGGATCTGGCCTCGGTTTCTCGAGATCAAATTGATGAACTGTCCGAAGATTATTCCAACAGCCGGGTCCGGCGTTTCCTGGATGCCTGGAAAGAAGGATTGAGCGCATGAATGTCCGGATGATTCAACAACGCCTGGAGGCTTACCACTGCAGGACGGCGCTAGAAGAAGATCATGCCATTCGCGAGATAACCCAAGAGATCGTGCTTGCCGCATTGGGACGAGGAGAGTTCTTCAAACATGCACTGTTTCAGGGCGGCACGTGCCTGCGCATTTTCCACGGCCTGAATCGCTTTTCTGAGGATTTGGACTTTATTCTGCGCGAGCCGAATCCGGGTTTTCAGTTGCGCGAACACATTCAACACCTGACGGAGGAGTTGTCGGCCTTTAGCTATCAAATCGAAATCACCGACCGCGCGAAAGCGGGGATGGCGGTCCAGACGGCATTTCTGAAGGATAGTTCGCTTGGAAAACTCATTGAGCTACAGCAAGCGGATCGAAGTGGCCCGTTACGGAAGATCCGCATCAAGCTGGAAGTGGACACCAATCCGCCCGCTGGCAGCGACGCCGCTCTGGAATATCTCGACTTTCCGTTTGTCTCCGCCGTGGCGACGCAAGACATGCCTAGCCTGTTTGCTGGCAAAATGCACGCGCTGCTGTGCCGAAAACAGGTCAAAGGCCGCGACTGGTATGATTTCATTTGGTACACGAGTAGGGGGGCCAGCGTCAACGAAGTTTTCCTGGGCGCCGCCCTCGACCAGGTCGGGCCGTGGCAGGGAAAGCACATCCACGTTGACAAAGAATGGATGGTGAAAGCGCTTGAAGAAAAGATTGCAGCCATCGATTGGAAAAAGGCCGCGAGCGAGGTGCTGCCTTTCATCCCCACCAATGAGCAATCATCGCTGTCCTTGTGGAACCAAGACCTTTTTCTGCGCCAACTCCACAAGTGGACCAAAGCGAACAAGTGACGCCGTAACAACGGTGGTCATCAGGCCGGAAGATCTTATGAAGCAAAGCCCTTGTAAGGTTGCAGAATAGGGTTCGGAAATCAGGACAATCCTGGCGGAGAAGTGCTTAGCCACGTGCGTCATTGTGTCGGCAACTCGCATGGGATATATGCAAACGATGCTTGCAGGGGATAGGGACACGAGCAGCCGGAACTCGCTTCGGGAATGAGCAGGAGGCCGCCGGCAGGGATCATATTGATCCAGCAGCCCGACCGGCTGATGTAATTGAGTCTCGTACGTCGCGCATTCGGGGCGAGATTCTCGAAGCACGGGTGCCCGTCGCGATAGAACAGAGAAATCTCCGAACCCGAGAGCGTGCCGCAGCCTTCCCGCCCGGTGAGCATCCATTGCCCCGCTTCTCCCGTTGGGGTTGTGCGCGCACCGGTATGCAGGTTGTATGCCACGGGCTCCGCGAACACTACCCCGTTGACGATGACCGGGTGGTGGATCTGCTCACCGTGATCGCCTCCGACGCCCCCCTTGTTGTTGGGGTGGTCAGCCTGCCACAACGGCACTCCGGAATTCGCATCGAACGCATAGAGGTAATACCACACCCTGTCTTCTCGGTTGCTCGATCCGGTCACGAGCAACACGCCATCGGCGAAGCTGAGGTAGATGATGTGCTGACACGAAGCAAGATCCACCGGCTTCTCCCAGGCCGTCGTGCCGGTTTTCATGTCCAAGGCGACGAGCCGGGGGCCGTTCTGCCAAAGGACATCGAGCGTGACCCGGCCATAGGGGTCGTCCTTTGCGGCAACACTCCGGCTCTCTATGAAATAGACGCGCCCATTCCCAATGGCCAATGTCGGGTGGATGATCACGCCGTTCTTGTAGGTCCAGAGCGTCTTCCCCGTCTTTCGATCCATGGCGAACAGGTAGTCGCTCACAATCATGCGTTTGAAGTCGCCCCACTGGATCTCGAAATCCCCCAGCTTATCCATTCGCATATACGCGGCCTCCTTTTTGCGGCCGCTGCCAAACAGCAGGTCGTCCACGGTGGCCACATATCCCCAATGATGCACATCCCCGTCCACCAACTGCGGCATGGTAAATGTGGCGGCACGCTTTCCCGTTTCGACGTCCAGCACGCAGCATTCGTCTCGTGTAACGGCGTAGAGGTACTCCCCGTTTACTGCAAGCTGGCCCACGTCACGTGGGGCTGCCAAACGTCGAGATTCCGGCACTTCGATTTCCCAGAGCGGTGTGCCGTTATAGGCGTCCGCCGCAATGATGCGGTTGTCGGCCGGTACGAACAGCCGGCCATTTTGCACGAGGGGCGGCATGGCCCGGTGATGCCGATCGACCATTGGACGCGGCCCCGGCAGCCCAAACCACTGGAGCTGCATTGGACCGCTCACGAGTCGATCATGGCTACACGCGGTGTTACCGGGGTCAGCATACGCGTGCGTCCATTCACCGGCGTCCGGAAGCGCTCCGCGACGCAGCACCGCCCAAACGCCGTCCTTGTCGGTAACGTCCCATCCGGAATCCGGCGCCGTCTTTGTCCAACGCTGCAAGTCGTCGCGGGAAAGAGACGCGGCGCCGGGCTGTCCGATGATGACCATGCCGCCGTACGGCCTGAGCAACCGTAGGACTTCCTTTGCGGACACAGCCAGGTTTCCATCCACCACGCTTCGACCGGAAACAATGAGGTCGGCCATGTACGCCGTGAATGGTACGGACTTCAACGTAACATGGTGTACGGTTATGCGGGCGCCGTACAAGCCGGTGCGGTCCAGCGCGGTCCTTGCCGCAGCCACCCGTTTCGTATCCTCGTCCATTGCGACGATCTGCAAGTCGTTCGTTCGACGCGCCAGTTCATAGGCAAGGCGGCCGTCGCCGCATCCCAAGTCAAGGCAGTAGCCGCGCGGGACACCGGGAAACGTATCGAGAATATGCTGAGCGGCCGATGCGTAAACGTCCGTCAGCCCATCCAAAGGAAAAGGATCCGTCGTTGCGACCCCTGTGATTTCCTTGGTGGACGGCACGGTCTCACTCGCAAAACAGCGTATCTCCCCTTGATCCGTGCTCGCGTAGAGACGGCCTCGCGCCACGGCCAGACCGTAGACTTTGCCCTTCACGGTGGCCGTCCACACGTTTCGGCCATCAGACGTACCATAGGCGGTCACGACTCCGTCGCCTCCCGTGAACAAAGTGTCGCGCGCCAGGATCATGGTGAAACATTCCCCGCATGGTGTCGTCCACACATACTCGCGGCCCGCGGAATCTTTGATCGCCTGCCGGGTTGCGTCGATCTCTTTCTGGACGCTTTCCTCAGTCTCGCCTCCGGCCAACGGTTCCTTGCCCTGTCGCGCATTTTGGAGGTGTTTATCGAGTTTGCCGGCCTTTTCGCCCAGCGCCTGCCGATCTGTGTTCATTTTGTCAAACGCCGCGCGGTCCAATGCGGACACCGTACTATCCGATAGCAGATACGACACGGTGCCGGTCGCGACCAGGCACTTGCCAGGGAACGCAGCAACTTTTTCCTGTGTGTCGGCATTGAACGTCGTGAGCTGGACGCCTGGCCCCGAGGTGAGCGTCCCCTGTGCAAGCAGCGCATAGGTTCCGCCATCTCCCACGCCGCAATTGAACAGGCCCAGCACTTCCCCGGTCTTGCGGTCGACGATGGCCGGCGAAGTTCTTCCCGTGGGGAGGTAGAGCCTGGATTCCGACGCGAGAAGATAACCCTGCGGCGAAAGCGCGAACTGGCGCGCTGTGTGCTTTCCCCTCGTGAACTCCTTCATGAACGCTTGGGGATCGGGAACCGTTTGCCACACATCCTTGCCAGTCTGCACATCCACTGCACAGATATACACGTCCTCCTCCGGAAACAACCCAGCGCAGAAGTAGGCGGCGCCGTCCGAGACCAATACGCCGGTTCGGACGGGGTGAACCGAGATGACACGGCCATTGCCGGGAATGCGGCGGTCCTCCTTCGCCGGTTTGCGTTTCCAGACCAAGGCGCCGTCCGAGGCGTTGAGACAATAGGCATAGCCATCGTCCGAGCCGAAATACACCTTTCCCTCGTAGGCAGAAGGTGCAAGACGGACCGGACCGTCCGTGAAAAAGTGCCACCGTTCCTCGCCCGTGGCGGCGTCAAGCGCGTAGACCTTGTCGTCCGCCGACGATCCGAAATAAAGCACGCCATCTGCTACGACCGTGTGGAAAGCGCGGTCGTAAACCTCCCTCGGCCGGAGCGGGTTGTCGTTGCTTTGCGCGAAGTCGTACTTCGCCGGGTCGGGCCAAGCGGGCCGCGGCGCGTTCGGTGCGGCATATCGCCACACCTCGTTCAACGGCAACTTCAACGATTCCGGCGTAAGGCCGCTACGCTGGTTGTCATGTTGATACGTGGGCCAATCCTCTGCGCTTCCCGGCACTATGGATAACATTGTCAAACATAGCACGATCACAGCCCATGGGAGTTTCGCGGAGGCTCCAGTCTGATTGTTCGAGACGGTTGGAATCATTGCCCCATGTTGTACACAGGCGGACCGGTTGTCAAGCCCAATGGGCGCAACTACCCCCGACGTGGACCAATACGCGGGCATTGTGAACGCCAGTGAGAGCCACTTGTCTTCTCCGTGAGATCACCGCATATTCAGAGGTCGAAAAGTGGCAAACTATGTCGGCAGATATTGGTGAATCCACGGGGCATTGCACGAAGGCGCTTGAGACCCTGACAGCCCCGGGGGCATCTCTGGGACGCTTCCCATCGATGGCCGTCATGGCGGGCCGCCACCGCCTTGAGGACCTACTATCTCTGCGTTCCGGCCCCTCAGGCGCGGAGTATGAATACGGGGCCTTTCGGAGTGATCACGTATCCCCGTCCAGATCTTCGCCCGCGCACCAATTCTTGCTTGTTTCCGGTACTTTCCTAGGCCTTACGGTGGCCTTACGCGGACCCGTACAAAGTGTCAAGGGTTTCGCAAAGCGCTTTATACTCAGTGGTTTATGCTTCATAAACGGGTGAACAGTGGTTGCACATACGGAAAGGCATGTGGCGTGTGGGACTTTGCGCTAAACAGCCGTTGCGAAGGTAGGTGCTCCAAAATAGGTATC
>CAIYET010000086.1 GCA_903925285.1 Candidatus Hydrogenedentota bacterium
AGTACAGCCATTTCTGCAAACGGTACCGTACCTGGCGTGGCACGCTGGACCTGCCCATGCGCCAGCAACACAAGGCGGGCGAGAAGATGTTCGTGGATTACTGTGGCCAGACCGTACCGGTTACGGAGCGTGCCAAGGGGGAAATCCACGAAGCGCAGATCTTTGTGGCCGTACTGGGCGCAAGCAACTACACGTATGTGGAGGCGTGCTGGAGCCAGGGGCTCCTGGAATGGATCGCGGCGCACGTGCATGCCTTCCGTTTTTTCGGTGGGGCCAGCGCGCTGATCGTGCCGGACAACCTGAAAGCAGGGGTTTCGTCCGCCCACCGTTATGAGCCGGAGCTGAATCGGACGTACGAAGAGTGCGCGCGGCATTACGGCTGCGCCATTGTGCCGGCACGGGTACGCCATCCGAAAGACAAGGCTAAAGTCGAGAAAGGCGTTCAGGATGTAGAGCACCGCATACTCGCGGCATTGCGCCATCGCACGTTTTTCTCCCTGGCGGAACTGAATGAAGCGTTGTCGCGGCTGTTGGTTCAATACAATGACCGCCCCTTTCAGAAGATCCCCGGCACGCGCCGCTCCCTGTTCGAGCAGTTGGACAAGCCCGCGCTGAGCCCATTGCCTCAGCAACCGTATGAATACGCCGAATGGAAAAAGGCGCGGGTCAACATCGATTACCATGTCGCGGTGGACGGCCGGTACTACAGCGTGCCCTACCAACTGGTGAACCAGCAGGTGGACATCCGGCTTACGATCACGGCGGTCGAGTGTTTCCACAAGAACAAGCGCGTGGCCAGCCATCTGCGGGCGCCCCGGCAAGGGCAATACACCACCGTCACGGCCCACATGCCCAAGACCCATCAGGACTACGTCCAATGGACCCCGGAACGCCTGGTGCAGTGGGCGCGGAAAACCGGACCGGAAACCGCCCGCGTCGTTGAAACGATTCTCACCTCACGCCCTCATCCCCAGCAAGGCTTTCGCGCCTGTCTGGGATTGATGCGTCTGGGCAAGGAGTACGGCGACGAGAGGCTGGAAGCCGCATGCGGCCGCGCGCTGGCCGTTGGCGCCGTAGGATACAAGAGTATTGAATCCATGCTGAAGCAGGGATTGGACAAGCAACCCCTCCCGCGGAAGTCTCCCGAAAAACCACCCGTGGCCCACGACAACATTCGCGGCCCCGAATACTACCGATAACCTGGAAACGGAGGTGAATCATGCTGTACCAACCCACGATTGAAAAACTTCACGAACTACGCTTCTTCGGCATGGCCAAAGCGCTTCAAGAACAGGCTGAGATGCCTCAGTGCGCCACCATGTCTTTTGAGGACCGGTTCGCGCTGCTCGTCGATAGAGAGGCCACGGAACGAGAAAACAGCCGGCTTCAGGGACGCCTGAAACTGGCCAAGCTCCGTCTCACCGCCACCATCGAGGACATCGACTACCGCCATCCCCGCGGCTTGGACAAAGCACTCGTGCTTTCCCTGGCCAGTTGCCAATGGATACGCAAACACGACAACTGCATCGTCATCGGACCCACGGGCGTCGGCAAGAGCTACCTGGCCTGTGCGCTCGCACACAAAGCCTGCCGGGAAGGGTACAGGACGCGCTATATCCGGGCGCCCAGACTCTTCGAGGAATTCGCGACGGCCAAGGCGGACGGGCGGTACCGCAAGCTCCTGGCCGCCTATGCCCGAATCGACCTGCTCGTCATTGACGACTGGGGATTGGCCACCCTAACGGAAGAGCAACGCCGGGACCTCCTGGAAATCATGGACGACCGCCACGACCTCCGCTCGACTCTCATCGCCAGCCAGATCCCCATCGAGAAATGGCACAGCGTCATCGGAGACCCAACGCTGGGGGACGCCATCCTTGACAGACTGGTGCATAACGCGCACAAGCTCGTCCTCAAAGGTGACTCCCTCAGAAAGACGAACAAGAAAAACATAGAAGAAAGCTGAAGCGGCGCACCGTCGCTACGCTCCGAG
>CAIYET010000087.1 GCA_903925285.1 Candidatus Hydrogenedentota bacterium
CTGGAAGGGTCGCACAAGGAGCACGATGTCGACCTTTATTAACGATGATATGGACATAGTACGACCCTTCCAGGGTCGATGGATGTCGGTTTTGTATCCGTGGGTTGTCACCCACGGCTATTCATGTTCTTCCCCTTCGGGGAAACCGAATCGAAACGATAATTTTCCGTGAAAGTGAAGATGAAGTACGCTAAATCCGGATGATCCCATTTTAATATCAAGAAAGCAGAGGGAACGATGAGACATCAATGGACATATGTTGTGCTGGCGACAGTATGGCTGGCGGCCTTGGGTATCGGAGCGCAAGAGAAGCCTGACGGATTTACGCTAATTCCCGCCGGCACGTTCGAGATGGGTGATCATCATGGGTTCGTGGACCCGAAGCATGGCGGTGATGAGACCCCGCTCCACAAAGTGCGGCTTGATGCGTTCTTCATGGGCATCAACGACGTTACGACTAAGGAATATTGCGGATTTCTGAACTCGGCATTTGCGATGAGGCGAATCGAGGTGCGTGAAGGCGGCGTCTATCTCACGGGCGGAAACGATTTGCTCTGCGAGACGCGCATCCTGTCACCTTACAGCCGCATCGGTTGGGATGGCGCGCGATTCACGAACCTCGACGGCAAGGAGAATCATCCGATTGTGTGTATTCGCTGGGCTGGTGCGGCAGTGTACTGCAATTGGCTGAGCGCGCAACAGAAACTACCGCCCTGCTACAACCTTGCCTCGTGGAATTGCGATTTCAACAAGAGCGGCTATCGCTTGCCGACCGAGGCCGAGTGGGAATATGCGGCGCGCGGCGGCCAGCAGAATCCATACGGTGATTTTCCTTGGGGCGACGAACCGGATGTGACGAAAGCCAATTGGCCGGAATCCAGGAATCCGTTTCGAGCCGGTCCAGAGCCGTGGACGACGCCGGTTGGGTTCTTTGATGGCACGTTACGTCGCAAGGCGGATTTCAGTTGGGAGGGATCCGAGGAGACGTTTCAAACGAGTAACGGCGCGAATGGTTACGGCCTTTACGACATGGCCGGCAACGTCTGGCAGTTCGTCAACGACTGGTATGGGCGCGAGTACTATGGCTACAGCCCCGTAGAGAATCCGCCCGGCCCCGACGTCGGTAGCTTGATGCCCGACGGCAAACCGTATCGCGGCATGCGCGGCGGCAACTGGTATAACGGTGAACATGGCCACAGCCGCGTTTCAAATCGAAATCCGTCCTATTGGCGCGGTCCGCAAGACCCGGATCATCCTTACTATCACATAGGATTTCGCGTTGTGCTGCCGGTTAACGCCGAAAGCAGGCCCTTCGCGAAGCCAACGCTGGCACGAGAAAAAGAGCGCGCCCCGCGCCCTCCTCGGGATGCTAATCGTCCGCCACGCCCGGAAGAGCCACAGGCGTCCCGTAGCGGCTCATTCGTCCTGCGCAGTTCCGAGGTTACGGATGGCGGGATCTTGCCGGTCGAGTTTACTGGCGATGGTGCCGCCGCCACGCTGCCACTCGAATGGAGCGGCGCGCCAAAGGATGCCAAGAGCTTCGCGCTCGTTATGCATCATATCGCGCCGGACATGACCAAGTGGTATTGGATCCTCTACAACATCCCGGCGGACGTCCAAAGCCTTCCCAAGAATGTGACAGGCGTTGGGACATTGGGCAATAACAGCGTCAACGGACGCGCCGAATATGCCCCGCCACATTCCAAGGGGCCGGGACCGAAAACGTACATTTTCACCGTTTATGCACTGTCTGCACCGCCGCAACTTGAGGTGCCGCCAGAACAAGTCAATCGCGATGTTCTTCTCGCTGCGATGAAAGATCGTATCTTGGCCAGCGCGGAGTTGCAGGTCGTTTACACCCGTGAGGGCGCGGGCGATGATCGCGCCCAAGGTAAGCCCCCTGCGCGCAACGCGGGAAAAGCTGGTCCTCCACCGCATGGTTGGCGGGATCTGTGGGGCTGGTGGAACCGGGAACCTCCCCCGCGTCCTCCTGCCGACGACAACAGGACGGATGAGCGTAATTCAAGTCGCCCAGAGGCCCGAGAACAGCGCGACGGGGGCGGCCAGGTAGAGAATAAGCAACAAGGACCGGGGCGAACTGTCGGGCTGTTTCTGAACTCACCAAAGGCCTTCGACGGCTACACGCTGTTCGCTCCCAAACACAATACGATGACGTACCTCATCAACAATGAGGGTCAGGTGGTTCATGAATGGACGAAGAGCCAATATGAACCCGGCCAGACAGTCTACTTGCTCGAGAATGGCCATCTCCTCCGTTGCTGTTTCACGCATGCGCGGGACTTTACTCGTGGCGGCGAAGGCGGGCGGCTCGAAGAGTACGACTGGGACGACAATCTCGTTTGGGAATTCGATTATGCGACTGACGCGCATATGCTCCATCACGACATCCGCCCGCTGCTCAACGGCAATATTCTCGCACTGGCGGTCGAGAAGAAGACGGTTGACGAATGCATTGCCGCCGGTTTTGACGCGCGCATGTTGCGGGACAAAGAACTCTGTCCCGACTACGTGATTGAGATCCAGCCAACTCGCCCGAAGGGCGGAACTGTCGTGTGGGAATGGCACGTCTGGGACCATCTCATTCAGGATAACGTGACAGCGGATCCGGGCCAGATTGATGTTAACTGCAACGGTCGTCCCACGCCAGCGTTCTGGAATCATATGAACTCGATCGACTACAACCCCGCATTGGACCAGATCCTCCTGAGTGTGCGCGGCTGCAATGAGGTCTGGATTCTCGACCATAGCACGACTATGTCCGAATCCAAGGGGAGCGCGGGAGGACGTGGCGGCAAAGGGGGCGATCTGCTTTACCGGTGGGGCAATCCCGCCGCATATGGTGCAGGGAACGCGCGCGACCGGCAACTCTTTGAACAGCATGACGCGCAGTGGATCGCTCAAGGGTGTCCGGGCGCCGGAAACATCCTGATCTTCAACAACGGCCAGGAGCGCGGCTACTCGAGTGTGGAGGAAATTGTACCGCCTGTTGACGGGCAGGGGCACTATACGCTTAGCGGTCCCGACCGTCCGCTGTGGCATTACCAGGCAAAGAATCCAACCGACTTCTTCTCTTCGGAAATTTCCGGCGTCCAGCGGTTATCCAACGGAAACACACTGGTCTGTGAAGGCGTTCATGGCACATTGTTTGAAGTGACGCCCGATGGTGAAACCGTATGGCGCTATGTCAATCCCGTTATCGGACTCGGGCCGTTGGCCCAAGGCGAACGGTCCCCCAAGGACCATCGCGGCCACGACATGAACGCCGTATTCAAAGTTCATCGCTATGCGAAGGACTATCCCGCGTTTACGGGAAAAGACCTAACGCCGAAGAGTGTCTTGGAACGCCCGGCTTCCGAAAGGCGGAGCCAAGAGGAGCTCGAAGCACTGCCCGGCGCTCAAGGACCGGCTGGTCCAGAAAGGGACCCGGGCGGTCGCAGAGGGGACGATCGACGCCCGCCACCGCGTGATGGTTCAGGGCCAAGAGACCCAAACAAACCTCCAAGACCCGAACGCAATACCACGGATGACAATCGAGCGCCCCGTGACAACAGCCGGTTAGCGCCGGGACAACAAGGTCGCGAAGGGATATCACCGGAGGTAGTCAAGAGCTTGGGGTATCTGTAGGCTGCGGAAAAGTACATCCCCACAAAGAAAGACCGATCCGCTGGCAACAAGCCTGACAAAAGGGGGTCTTGATGGCGAGCTTCGCGATCATGCTGTGCACACTCACGGGCAGTGCAAATGCTGAATTGCAGAAATGGCGGCTGAAGTTTTATGAATGGATAATTTTGAACGTGACTCAAATTGCGGTATAGTAATGGCGCTGGCAGAAATGAGTAAGGAATGTTCCAATGCGTATGCGCGCTGCAATAAAGTGTTTGCTCTCCGTGGGCCTGCTCTTGATCTTGGTGTTCTTCACCGCTACTGTTGAGGCCAAGGGTGGCGGGGGCGGCGGAGGACGTTCAAGCGGCGGGTCAAGCCGCTCGTCCGGGTATTCGAATTCGGGCGCCAAGCGGGCGCCGTCGCCGCCCGCGTCCGGCGATTCGGGACAGAAGAGCCAAGGGAGCACAGTGCCCGCTTCTCCGGGGTACGGCAATTCGGCCACAAAACCGAAGCCAAACTCTGCCGAGGCTCCCGCGAAGGTGCCGCAGTCTTCCCTGCAAAAACAGACGGAGAAGGTGGTAAGTAAGGAACAGTCAGCGAAAGCCTTGGCAGACCACAAGGCGCAACGCGCCAAATTCACCACGCCGGAGAGTACGGTCGCATCCTCCCCGGCGACGCAGAGCGCGGTGCTGGGCAAAATGGGCACGGGTAATCAGCTTCCTCCCATTACTACGTATTACGAAACGCGGCGCAGTTTTTATGGCGGAAACGGTTACGAGCCTCCACCTTACATGTATCGAAGCCGGCCCTCGTTCGGCATGTGGGACGCGATGGCGTTGTGGTTCATCCTCGACCATTTCAGCAATCCACGGTATTCGGCAATGTATTATAACCATCAAGATGACCCCGGGATGCGGGAATGGCGGACGGAAGCCGAACGCCTTTCCCAGGATAACGCGGACCTCAAGGCCAAGCTGGCGGGGCTTGACGAGAAAGTAGCGGGGATGTCCAACACGCCCAAGGATCCCTCGTATGTGCCGGACGACATGAAAGAAACCGTCTTGGCCGCGAATGTGGCGGAGCATGTCCTTCCGCAGGCCGCCGTGGCGGACATCTCTTTACCAACATCGGTCGAGAAACCGAAGAAATCGTCGCATACGCTGTTGTATTTGATGATCGGCCTGGGTATTGTGGCAGGGACGATATGGCTGCTTCGCCGGGCGAGGAGGGCATAGCCGCATGGGCCTGCTTGCGCGCATTTTGAAGAAAAAAGTGGCACAAACCGTCGCGGGCTTTCAGAAGAAGAACCAGCGGATAGACCTCGACTGGCCGCTGAAGATCCGGCTTGGGAGCACGATACGCTTTGACGCGTCCCTGTTTATCCTCGCCGGGGACGACCTCAAAATGGCCGTGCCAGCGAGCGACTGCGTGGTGGCCGCTGCAGGCTCCTATTTGCTCGGGCACTCAAAATATTACACATTTTACGTGAAGGACACCGAGGATGTTGAATGGTTCCTTCAACTCGGCTTGGAACGCTCGATGGCCGTAGGCAGTGCGATGTTATATCAGACGATAGACGAGGCCTATCCCGAAACCGCCGAGGACTGGGATCTGTGGCTCAACGAGGAAACGGGACTCATCGGCTTCAAAGATTTCCAGACGCCGGACGGCATGACCTATCAGCGGCTATGGAAACAGGAAGGGCCAGACTACGCGGCCCCGTGGTGTTATGATGAGAGCGTTACGGACGACCCCTTTGTCCCCTCGAGCTTCAACATCAGTCACCATGCTATGCTTTACGGACGTTCTATTCGCCGCGCGCAAGGCTTCCGCGCCGGAGGTGAAAGCGTCGTCGAAAATCTGTTAGCCGACAAAATCGAAGACGACGACGGCGCATGTATTCAGATCTCAGCGGGTATCGAAGTTCCCATTATGTCGTTGACCATTTTGTGAAACATGTAAGAAACGGAGGAAAACACCATGTCGTTCTTGGGCAAACTATTCAATCAGCATATCAAGAACTTGGGAGATGCCGTTACCGAGAAGATTGTGGCCTTTGACCCGGAGACCGCGACGGAGGCGCAGATTGCCGAACTGGACGACGCGTTCAAGAAAGGCAGTCTCCAACTGGCCAAGGCGCGCGAAGAGCTTGATCGTGAGTCGAAAGAAGCCGAGGCCATCACAGCGCTCTACGATCAGCGGATGAAGGCCGCAGAACTTTTGCAGACGCAGGCAAACGACCCGGCTGTGAGCGCCGAGAAAAAGACAGCGTTGGATTCGAGCCTGATGAAGATGGTTTCCATGCTCGAGAGTATGCGGTCCGACGTGGAGCGCGAAAAGCGGGAGGCGGATGACGCCAAGGCCTATTTGAATGAAATGACGGCCCATGTAGAAGAAATGGCCTTGAACCTCAAGAGCGCACGCGCCACCCTCGATCAGGCCAAGCGCGACATGCAGCGCGCTGAAGAGGAGAAGAAGCGCGCCATCGAGCGAAGTGATGCCGCGGAGGTGTTGGCCGGCATCAAGAAACAAGGCGGACAACTGAACACGGCTTTGGGTGTCATGAGGAAGCGTGCCGAGGAAGCCCATTTGCAGGCTCAAGCGGCTGAGGCCCGCACATCGCTGTTGAAGCCGACTCAGCATGAGCAAGATGATCCGAACATCGCGGCCGCCATGAGTCAAGCGTCGGGCGCCGCGCCGCTGACCGCCATGAGCCTTGCGGAGCGACTCGCCGCCCTAAAGCAGAAATAGTGGCACAGGCTACCCGCCCCAATGTGAATCGTCCCGATCTGCTTTTCCGAGGACAAGCGGGAAAACTGTGTCCAAGATGCTTTTTTGGCACATGGAGAAGCACTCCGCCGTCTCCAAGGCATCAATAAATCAAAGTTCCGACTCTATCTCGTTCTGGATTATCGCTGTTGCGTCGATCCCGAAGGTTTCGCGTTCAACTGCCGGATCTCTGGTAAGATACAGGCCAAGTCCCTTGGCAAGCACCAGTGTATGCGACGCAGTTCTTCGTCCATTAGGAATGAAACCGGAAAGGATGAGAGGATGAAACAATCAACGTTTGCTGTGGCTTTCTTGATTATGTGTTTCTTTTCATTGTCGGTTAGCGCAGGGCAATCGAAGGAAAATGACCTCGACGTCAATTACGACGAAGGCATGGTGGGTAAATATGAGTTGCCGCCGCTTCTCGTGACCGCCGAGGGCAAACCGGTCACGACGTCGCAGGAGTGGCGCACTATCCGGCGGCCGCAGATTCTAGCGCTGTTCAGCGACATCCTTTACGGCTGCGTTCCCCAACCGCAGAGTCCCATCAAGACGGAATGTGAGGTCGTGAAGACGGACCCGGAATTCCTCGGCGGCAAGGCGACCCGGAAAGATGTGCGCATCCGGTTCGAGAACGACCGGGGCAAGGCCGAAATGATCATTCTGGTCTTCGTGCCCAACAAGGCGGAAAAACCTGTTCCGGCCCTGATGCTGCACACCTTTGACAACACTCGCTCCACGAATTTTCAGGTCAATCCAGACGAACCAACCAAGTTGAAGAACGGATGGCCCCTTGGTGATTTGCTTGATCGAGGCTATGCCTTGGTTGTGGTTTATCAGGGAAGTCTGGCCGATCACAATGAAGTGGAGTTTAGCAAGGGCATTGCGCCGTTGTTCTACCACGACGGGCAGAGCTTCCCCAAGGCAAACGAGTGGGGAGTGATTGCGATTATCGCATGGGGTGGCATGCGCGCCCTGGACTACATCGAGACGGACAAGGATATCGATGCGAAGCGGGTGGCCATCATGGGCCATTCAAAATGCGGCAAGGCGGCGTTGTGGACGGCGGCGCAAGACGAGCGGTTCGCCATGGCGATTTCGGCGCAGTCCGGGTGCGCCGGTGCGGACCTCTGGAATAGAAACTTCGGCGAGAATCTGGAAAAGATGGTCACGCGATTTCCCTATTGGCTGTGCCGGAACGCCGGGGACTTTGCCGGGCGTGAAAAAGACTTACCAGTAGACCAGCACATGCTGATCGCGCTGATTGCACCCCGACCGGTTTACGTCTATAGCGGCGAAGATGACAAATGGGCCGATCCTCGCGGCGAGTATCTCGGCGCGTACCATGCTGGTGAAGTCTATCGCCTGTTGGGCAAGACCGCCTTGGAGTCCGAAAAATCGCCGCCCCTGGGAAAGGCTATTATCAAGAGCGATGTGGGTTACCACATACGCAAGGGCGGCCACTCCGTCGAGCCCTATGATTGGGAACAGATTATGAGATTCCTGGCGTATCACTTCATGGGTAAGTAGCTGATATCCGTCCGCACCGTAAGGGAAAATTCAGCGAGAAGAGGAACTGAAGAAGGAATTTTTCATGAAACGCCATCTTGTCTTTCTCGTCGTCGCGACACTCATTCCACTGGCCTCTCTGCATGCGGCCGAGACGCCGCGGAAGGTCCTGCCGCTGCCCGGTGAGACCTTTCTTGTGCAGGGCAGGGCGGCCTTCGTCATTTTGCCTCAGGCGAAACCCGCGAATGGGTTAGTTCCGTGGGTCTGGTACGCACCGACGCTTCCGGGCTTGCCCGGCAACGAGGAGAAATGGATGTTTGACCGTTTCACCCAAGCGGGCAGCGCTATCGCTGGCATAGACGTCGGGGAATCCTTCGGGAGTCCGGATGGGCGGGCGCTCTATTCGGCCCTCTACGATGAACTCACGAAGAACCGTGGCTTCGCGCTAAAACCCGTAATGTTGGGCCGTAGCCGAGGCGGTCTGATGACGCTCGCGTGGGCCGTAGAGAATGCGGACAAGGTTGCCGGGTTTGCCGGCATTTATCCCGTCTGCAATATAGCCAGCTACCCGGGAGTGGAGAAAGCCTGCGACGCGTACCACCTCAGCACCCAGGAGCTTTCGACAAGGCTTGCGGAGCATAATCCGATTGACCGCCTTGCTGCCCTGGCCAAGGCAGACGTGCCGCTCTTTGCGATCCATGGCGACAGTGACACCACGGTCCCGCTCGAAGCGAACTCGGGAGAAATGCACAAGCGCTATGAGTCGCTCGGCGGCAAGATGCAGCTCATCGTTCCGCCCGGCCAGGGACACAACATGTGGACCGGTTTTTTCCAGTGTCAGGAACTGGTAGACTTTGTCCTCGCCCAACAGAAACGGACGACTCCGAATCCATGACGGTCGATTTCTCGATGACTCATGCAGGATCTCAAGCGCTAAAGTACAAGCGTGTGCAGGTATTGATTCTTGGAGTCCTATTACTTTTGGGCGCCTGCGCCGGTCGTGGCGTCGTAGAGAACGCGGCGCAAGATCCGTCCGAAGGGGCGAATGGCATGGACCACGTGGCATTGAGGACCGACAAGAGCGTACTCCATCCCATGCGCGGCAGGAGCGAAACGGCAATCCTGACCCTGACCGCGTTTTACCGGAGCGGTTCCGAACGCGTTCTGCCCCTTTCGGAGGCGACCGTTGCGGCAAGGACAAAACAAGCCAGCGGGAATGTGGAAGTTGTCACGATCGAGGGCGGGAAGGCGATCCCGAAAGAGGGCGGCATAGCCACGATTGAGGCAACAGTCTCGCAGAACGGCCATGAGTACAAGACATCGACGGACATCGTCGTGGCGCCGTTTTTCCGGGATTATCACCAGACGCTGGTCATGAAGCTTTTCCTGGGTATGGAAGGCGAGCCGGTCGAGCGCCTGGAGAAGGAGCCGTTGTTTCAGAAACCACGCGATGTGTTATGCACGTTTGGAGAGGCGTTGAAAGTGATTCGCAAGGCCGATAGCCTGACGCGGGGCATTCCCAAGATAATCTACCTGGTCGGTTGGCAGAAAGGTGGGCACGACCACGGCTATCCCGCATGGGATGAGGTGAATCCCCGGTTGAAACGGGCGCAGGACGCAACGGCACTGGACAGTCTGCGCTGGCTCATCCGCGAGGCGAGGCAATACCACACAACGGTCAGCCTGCACATCAACATGACGGATGCCTACGAACGAAGTCCTTTGTGGGACGAGTACGTGTCGAAGGATTGCCTTGCTCGAGACGAGCAAGGCAAGTTGCTTTCACCTGGAATCCAGATGAAGGGCGAACCCATGTACAACGTGGTCTATCCCAAGGAATGGGAGGTCGGGCTGGCTCAACGGCGTATCGACAATCTCATCGCGATGGTCCCGGAACTGGAAGACGGGCACACGATTCATATCGACGTGTTCATTGCGCAGCGCGAAGGCGGAAAGCCCATCAGCCCGTGGCATGCAAAACCGGAGAGCGGCGGTTTGACGCCGGACAAGTACGTCGAGACGCAGCGCAAGATATTTCACTACTGGCGAGACCGTGGGTTCGATGTTACCGGCGAAGGCATCTTCTGGGCGCATCCGCCCGGCGAAGGCTTCACCGGATTGCAGCCCTTTTCGTGGTGGTATCCCGACGACAAGAAGTACCAGATGGAAATTCCCGAATGCCTTATGGCACGGGGGCGTGCCGACCGCGCAGGCGACGGCGATTTCCGCTTTGGCGCCAGCATGCACGGAGAGGAAATCTGGCAGAAAGACTGCATCGACATGCCCGGTTTCCTTGGCATGTTCTGTCGTACGACCCTTCCGTGGTACTACCTGAGCCGGTTGGATCGGGTGAGATTCGCGGATGGCGCGTTGTACTACAGCGACGGCGTTGTTGCTCGGACCGAGTCGGGCAAGAAGATCATCCGCAAGGGCGATTTCATCCTGCGAGAGGACGACGATCTCTTCGTGCCCGCCCTGTGGAACGCAAAGGAGATTATCGCTTACAGCCAGTCAGGCTACAGAAATAAAACGTGGAGAATCCCGGAGGACTGGCGCAACGTCAGAAGGGTCGACGTGTCAGTCATCACCGGTGAAGGTTGTGCTCTGTTGAAGAAGAATGTGCCCATAACGGGCGGAAAGCTGGTACTGTCGCTCGGAAAAGAGGAGGCCGTATCCATCGTGCCCTCCGCGCTCCCGGCATCCCGGTGAATGCCGGCGAGGTAAGCATATGAGACAACACATCGCGACAACATGCGTTTTTTGCCTGATGATGCTCAACGTATCAATCGGTGCCCGCGCTGAGGAGACGCAATCGGCGCCACGGGTCGCAAAACATGCGGGAGTGTTCAACAAACCGCCGGAACGGGTTCCCACAAACAACTCCGTTGACGGACCTATTCTCGGAAATGGAGATGTGGGGGTGGTGTTGGCAGGGCCTCCGGAAAGCCAGACTTGGTTCATTGGGAAGAATGACTTCTGGAGCCGTGCGCGGGGATGTATTGTCACCGTTGGCGGACTTCACCTCAGTTTCCCCGCGTTGTCCGGCGCGTCGTACCATCAGGAACAGGATCTTTATAGGGCCGAAGTGCGCGGCCAGTTCGGCAAACCGACTGGAGCGAAACTGTCGACTCGATCTTGGGTGAGCGCGAACGAGAACCTGTTGGTCGTTGAGATGACCAATGAAGGCGCCGTGTCTTTGCAAGCCGTACTCGACCTTTTCGCCGGTCCAGCCAAACCGCCCAAAGACTCCGGCGATTCTGTCCTGCCGGTAACGCGGGGCCGTGATACTGACGCCCTGTGGTTTACGCGCCGCGCCGACTGTGAGTCCGTCGAAGAAGGCCGTATCGTGGCGGTGGCCTGCCGCGTACTGAACGGCAATATGCAGGCGGATGACGCGCGGCTGGCCTTTGAAATCGAACCTGGACAGACGTCCGTCGTCGTTTCGGCCATTCTGACAGATATCGACTCCCGCCAGAATCTTGAGGCAGCGCGGGAACGAGTCAAGGCACAGCTTCCGAACGATATACAGAATCTGAACAAGAATCATCGGGATTGGTGGGAAGCATTCTGGTCGGCTTCGTCTATCGAGATTCCCGACGACGTGATAGAGAAACACTGGTATGGCGCCTTGTATATCATGGCCTCGTGCAGCCGGGAAGGAAAAGTGGCGCCGGGACTATTCGCAAACTGGATTACGACGGACACGCCTTCATGGAAAGGCGACTTTCACTTGAACTACAACTACGAAGCGCCGTTTTGGGGCCTTTTCTCAGCCAATCATGTCGCGCAGACCGCTTGCTACGATCAGCCATTGCTGTACAGCATGGCCCAAGCCCGGAACAACGCCCACAACCTTCTCGACAAACGCGGCGTGTATTATCCGGTGGGCATCGGACCGTGGGGCATCGTTTCCGACAACACCTTCTGGTGCCAGAAAAGCAATGCGGCGTATGCCGCGGTGAACATGATAATGCGGTTCGATTATACCCGCGCTCTTGACTACGCCCGGTCGACGGCGTATCCGTTCCTGAAAGAAGTCGCCGATTTCTGGGAGGACTACCTGAAGTTCGAAGATGGCCGGTACGTTATCTACGACGACGCCATTCACGAAAGCGCCGACTCGCACGATATGAACCCGATTCTCTCGTTGGGCCTGCTGCGAATGCTGTTTGCGTCGATGATCGACATGAGCACCGAACTTGGTGTGGATGCGGACCGGCATGAAAAGTGGAACCATATCCTCTCGCATATGAGCGATTTTCCCACGCAACAGCGCGCGGGCAAAACCGTGTTTCGCTACACGGAAAAGGGCATGGCGTGGTGCGACAGCAACACGCTCGGCATCCAGCACATCTGGCCTGCGGGCGCGCTCGGGCTTGATAGTCCGTTGGCATTGCTTCAGATCGCGCGAAACACGGTCGATGTGCTTGGCCGCTGGGATGATAACAATGGATTTGCCACGTTTTACACGGCGGCCGCGCGCGTTGGTTATGATCCCAAAACGATACTCCGGCACTTGCGCGAACAGTGCGAGCGCCATGCCTTTCCGAGCCTGTACATATGTTACGGGGGCGGCGGTATCGAAAGCTGCGGCGGAATCATCTCAGCAGTCAACGAGATGCTGCTCCAAAGCCATGAGAATGTCATTCGCGTCTTCCCCGTATGGTCCCGAAGGCAGCCAGCGCGCTTCACGCATCTGCGTGCGATGAACGCTTTCCTCGTATCCAGCGAGTATCGTGATGGGAACGTGCAGTATGTCGTAATCCAAAGCGAGAAAGGCCGCAATTGCACCGTGCAGAATCCTTGGCCGGGTAAGAACGTAGCGCTATACCGAAAAGGCACGGTATCGGAAGAACTCGACGGCCTTCGTTTCCACTTCAAAACCGCGCCGGACGAGCGCGTTATTCTCCTTCCGGATGGCGTTCCCCTGGACAAGTCCTTGGAATCAATTTGACGCATTCTGCAGGTCGCGGAAGCCTTGCGCCCAATGGGTGAGCCGTTCTTGACTGCCGCGCAGTTAACGCACGAGCGTGTAACCATCTGTTCAGCCTAAAAAAGGCAGTCAGAATTCAGGAGTCAGAATTCAGAATGTTGAAAACAGTGGGCTTACACACGAGACTCGGCGACATTTGCGCTCACCCAACACCGGCGCGGAAGCCTTGCGCGCGGCGCGGTGAATGCTTTCGCGC
>CAIYET010000088.1 GCA_903925285.1 Candidatus Hydrogenedentota bacterium
ACCGACATCGACGCCGATTACGATACTCATGGTACAGGCTCCTTTCTTCGCAGGCTTTAGGCATTAGGCTTTAGGCTTTAGGAAGGAGACCTACAGCCTAAAGCCTAAAGCCTAAAGCCTAAAGCCTAAAGCCTAAAGCCTAAAGCCTAACAGGCTGACAACCTGCGCCACAAAATTCTTTCACAAGTTCTCAGGATATCCAAATACAGCCGGAAATGCGAGTTTAACAATAAAGAAAAGGCAGGACAAACATGCTTGCCCTGCCTGCAAATAGACCTAGTTGGTCGAAATCACGTTTCTGGGGTGGTCGAGGAGTTGCGCGCGATAGCCTTCGCAAGTTTGCGGCGGCGTTTTTCGCTCGGCTTCTCGTAGTGCTTGATTTCTTTGATGCGCTGCATGATGCCTTCTTTGTTGCACTTCTTCTTGAATCGGCGAAGCGCCTTTTCGAAGGGCTCATCCGGCTTTACACGAACCTTCGTCACGCGATCTAACCTCCCCTCCATTTTGGAATGTTACCATGTCGAAAACCTCCGTTTTCGCACGTTTCGACCATCGCTAACCAAAGTAGCGAGTTGGAATATTACCATATGCGCGGTCCCGAATCAATTTTCCCGCAGCGTCATTCGTACCCATCCCCATTCTTGCGGTATGATGCGTGCTCAACCGCAGAACCGTATTGGAGAGGATTGTGGGATGCGTAAGCTATTCTTGCTCGCTTGTCTGTCGATGTTTGTCGTGTCATCGGCCTTGGCTTGGCCCGGCGTCGTACTCGTGAGGAACGGTGTACTGTACTGGGGCCAATACAAGAACGTATCAGGTGTCATGGCCATGTCGGCCCCTGCGGCGGATTTGACTACCGCCATTCGCGAGTATCCGCTCGCGGGCGTCTCGAGCGTGGTCCTGCGCGCGCAACAGGCGAAACGGCCTTTCTTCGATGCGGACGGCGCCGCGATTGCCGAAGCGGATCGCAGGCGCATGCAGCAGGATCTCGACACGGTCAATACGCTCGAAATGTTGCCCATCGTCGTTCTGTTCGACCCGGACTCGTCGTGCCGCCTCAAGAACGTCAAGGCCTACGCGACGGCCGCGCTCACGTTCCAGCAAACCTTCGGCAAGGCGAACTACTTCCTGCTGTGCGTGACGGATCGTTGCGACGACAGTGCCGACGCGGAAGCCTTGCGCGCGGCGGGTTGGAAGAAGGGCATCGAAATGGTCCAAGAGGCCGTCAAGGCCGTGCATGGAGCCGTCCCGACGCAGATGATCGCCGCGGGCGGATCCAAACCCGAAACGAACGAGCGGTTGCTCGAGGGCGATGCGCCCGTCAACGCGATCATCGCGCGCGGCGTGAACGCCGATACGCTTCAATGTCCCGTAATCGAAGTGCTCGATCCCGCTTCCTTATCCGTCGATACATTGAGTGGCGCGGTACGGAAAACGCTTATGGAAACGCGTTACGGCTTCGCGCTCGATTTCGCTGGCGACGCCGCACGCACCAAGATCCTCGGCCAAATGTTCGACGCGGTTGACGCGTATCAGAAGGCAACCTATCCCGGTAGCGCGCCGGATAGTAACGACGCGACTTCGCTGAAGTCCGGCGAGAAGGAAGAAGGGTTCGCCTCGTTGTTCAACGGCAAAGATCTTACCGGCTGGCTCGAGATTACCGCGCCCAACGACTTCGTCGTGCAAGACGGCGCGATACGGCTCGTCGGAAAAGCCGGCGGCTGGCTGCGTTCGTGGAACGTGTACAAGGACTACACGCTACGGCTCGAATTCCGTATCGAAGACAAGGGTAACAACGGCGTCTACAATCGCTGCGGTCCGCTCGGACGCCAATCGCGCATCGGGTTTGAACTCCAAGTCTTCGGCGATCCCGCCACCCTAACCCCGACCAAAGAATCCTGCGGCGCGATTTACGACGTCCGCCCGCCCGACGGCCACTTCATCAAACCCGGCGACTGGAACGAATACGAGGTCACCTGCAATGGCGACGACATCAAGATCTCGCTGAACGGCCACGTCATCCACCAACTCAAGTACGACGATATCGACGCCCTGAAACCGCGTTCGCGCAAAGGCTTCATCGGCCTGCAAGACCATCACAACACCGTCGAGTACCGCAACATCCGAATCAAGCCGCTGAACTGAACAGTCAACGCGAGGCATCCGCGCAATCGCATTGACGGTTTGTGGAAGACCTGATAAGATGGGTGTGCTGTGATCAACGTTGAAGTCGACAGCGAGCGTATTCAGGAATTTTGCCGTCGGTGGAAAGTAAGAGAACTCTCACTCGCGACGCGGGAAACACTGGGGAGGAAAAAGACCATGGGAAAGTCCGTCAACGTTAGACCGGTTTCGGTGTTGGTTGTTGCGTTACTTGTAGTGAGTGGCGCGAGGGCATGGGCGCAGAGCGACATCCCTCGCGACGAAATGTGGGTCACGAACGGAAGCGTGTATGCCATCGTCCGTACACTAGACACGATATACCTCGGCGGAACCTTCACGTATGTTGGGCCATACACGGGCAACGGCCTGCCCATAAGCACCGGGACGGGGCAACCGGCCGGGACCTATCCCAAGGTCAACGGGACGGTCGCCGCCTGTGTTCCCGACGGATCGGGCGGCTGGTACATCGGCGGCAACTTCACGCAAGTCGGATCTTTCGCCCGGAATTGCATTGCCCATATCTTGTCCAATGGCTCCGTGGACTCCACTTGGAACCCCAACGCAGAAGGAGGCATGTATCCTTTTGTTTGGACCTTGGCTGTTTCGGGGACGAAGGTGTACGCGGGAGGCTCTTTTACGAGCATCGGCGGGCAGATACGCAATTACATTGCCGCGTTAGATACGACGACCGGCCTCGCCACCGCCTGGAACCCCAATACAGGAGGTATTAATCCTGTCGTTCACGCCTTGGTGGTGTCGGGAACAAAGGTGTACGTCGGGGGTACCTTCACGAGCATCGGCGGTCAGGATCGCGGTAATATTGCAGCGCTGGACACCACGACGGGGCTTGCTACCGCCTGGAACCCCAACGGGGGCGGCGGCAAGTCCGACGCCTGTGTCAACGCCTTGGCGGTGTCAGGATCGACGGTGTACGCTGGAGGCGCCTTCACATGGTGCGGCGGTCAGATCCGCCTCTGCGTTGCCGCGCTAAACGCGACGACGGGCCTCGCTACCGCCTGGAACCCAAGCGCAGATCTACCAGTCCATGCCTTGCTGGTTTCGGGAACGACAGTGTACGCCGGGGGATCTTTCATGAACATCGGCGGCCAGCCGCGTAACGGCTTTGCCGCGCTGAATGCTACAACGGGCCTCGCCACCGCCTGGAACCCCAATGCGGTCGGCGCCCCCTTACCCGAGGTACGGACCTTGGCGGTGTCGGGGACAACGGTGTACGCGGGTGGCTCTTTCACGAGCGTCGGTGGTCAGACGCGCAACAACATTGCCGCGCTGGATGTGACGACAGGCCTCGCCACCGCCTGGAACCCCAATGCAAACCTTTCGGTTTTGGCCATGGCGGTGTCGGGAACGAAGATGTACGTCGGAGGCGATTTAACCAGCATCGGCGGCCAGACGCGAAACCACATTGCCGCGCTGGATGTCAGGACGGGGTCGTCGACCTACGGCTGCGCAACCGCTTGGAGCGCTGACGCCGACAACACTGTCGCGGCTTTGGCGGTGTCGGGTGCGACGGTGTACGCGGGGGGTAATTTCACGAATATCGGCGGTCAGGCGCGCAACCGGATTGCCGCACTGAATGCCACGACAGGCCTTGCCACCGCATGGAATCCGAACGCGGACAGAAGTGTCCTGACTATGGCTTTGTCCGGGACGACAATCTACGCTGGGGGCCAGTTCACAAGCATCGGCGGGCAGCCACGCAGTGGGATTGCCGCACTGGACGCGACGACGGGCCTTGCCGCCGACTGGAACCCCAGCGCAAGTGGCAATTATGTTCTCGTTAGGGCCTTGGCGGTGTCGGGGTCGACGGTGTACGCAGGAGGTCATTTTACGAGCATCGGCGGTCAGACGCGGAACTACATTGCCGCGCTGGATACGACGACGGGCCTTGCCTCCACCTGGAACCCAAATGCCAGCTTTGAGGTTTATGTCCTGGCGGTGTCGGGTTCGACGGTGTACGCGGGGGGCGATTTCGTGAACATCGGTGGTCAGCCGCGCAACAACATTGCCGCGCTGGATGCCACGACGGGCCTTGCCACCCCATGGAACCCCAACGCAGGAGAAACCCATCCTTACGTTAATGCGTTGGCGGTGTCCGGTACGAAGGTGTACGCAGGAGGTAACTTCAGGAGCATCGGCGGTCAGCCTCGCAGTTACATTGCTGCGCTGGATGCCACGACGGGCCTTGCCACCACATGGAACCCAGCGGCCGACTATGAGGTCCTTGCCTTGGCGGCGTCGGGGACGACTGTGTACGTAGGGGGGGCTTTCACCAACATCGGCGGGCAAGGCCACTCGCACTTCGCCGAATTTCCGTCGCTCACGCGACCGCAGATCACCATTGAAGGCCCGACGCCACCCAGCACTACCGTCGAACCAGTGTCTTATCTGGTCACCTACACGGGCGCTGTCTCGGTAACGTTAAATGAATCAGATGTTTCTCTGCTGACCGCGCTTGGTGACGTCTCCGCAGATGTAGCGGTAACCGGGACGGCAGATCCTTTCAAATGGGTGATTACATTGAGTAATATCACGGGAACCGGAAAGGTGACGCTTCGAATTGGAGACGGAACGGCGGTTGACGACGAAGGCAACCTTGCACTTCAAACCGACGCGCACAACAACATACTCACGGTGAACCCTGATGCGTTTCCCTTGCATGCCGCGTGGCTCTTGATACTGCTACCGGCGGTTGGCTTCCTGACATTGCGGAGACGCACACATAGCCTCTAAACCAAGGCCGTCATACAGAACCGATCACAGTCTCTTGAATGAAGCTTTCCGCTTAGGCCTTCTCCGGGATGATGAACGGTTCGCGGCATTGGCGCTTGAGTAGGGCGTTGGCTTCTTCGGCGTGATTGCCGGTGAACGTTTCGGTCTTGAGGTCGTAACTCAGTTTGGGGCCGACGATGAAGGGTTTGGCCTTGAGGTCGGTTTCGTTGGCTTGGAGTTGCGTGAGCATGCTTTCGAGCGTGTCGCGCGCGTCTTCGTTTTGCTTGACGTTTTCGCGCAACTCTTCTACGGGCATCGCTTTGCCGACGCGCCATGCGATGTTGGCCTGGTGGCACAGGGTCGTGCTCATGTGGCCGACTTCGATCTCGGCGGCGAGCGACTTGTTGCTGCCCTGGCGGACGGCGTCGATGAAGTTGACGTCGTGTCCGGCGCCCCCGGTGCCTTTGTACTGCTTGATCAGTTTACCGTCTTTGTCGAAAGCCTTGCCGCCGCCACGCGCAATACTGATGTATCCGTTTTCGCACATGAGGTAGTTCCCGCCGCGCGACTTGAGATAGACCGCGCCCTGGTCGCCGCCGCGTTTGGGATCTTTCATGTTGCGGATGTCGATGACGATTTTGGTGCCGCGATGTTCCATGAGGCAGAGGTGCATGTTCGGCGTTTCGCCGTCGTCGTCCCACCAACGGTTCCCGGCGGCCATGACGTTGTCGGGTACGTCGTTCCAACCGAGCAAGTGGCGCAGGTCGTCGAGGTAATGCACGCCCCAGTTGCCCATCTCGCCGGTGCCCCAGTTCCATTGCCAATGCCAGTCGTAATGGAACTGCTTGCGCATGATCGGCGACATCGGCGCAGGCCCGGCCCAGAGGTTGTAGTCGACGGTTTCGGGCGGTTGTTGCGGCGCGTCCACTTTGCCGATGGGTTCGCGCGCATCGAGTTTGCTGCAATGTGCCCACAGGACTTTGCCGTACTTCCCCGCCTGAATATCCGCGGCGCACTCTTGCACGGCGGGACATGAGCGTTGCTGCGTACCGGCCTGTACGATGCGGTCGTACTTGCGGGCCGCGTCGACCAGTTTCCGGCCTTCCCAGATCGAGTAACTGACCGGCTTTTCGACATAGGCGTGTTTGCCGGCCTGGAAGGCCGTGATCGCCGCCAAGGCATGCCAATGGTCCGGCGTGGCAATGACCACCGCGTCGATATCCTTCATCTCGAGCAGACGCCGGAAGTCCTGATGTTTGGCGACCTTTTCGTCGGCCTGGTCCATGTGATCCTTGTCGGCGTCGGAGACTGCGACGATCGCGACATTCGGAATTTTGCCGAAGTCTTTCAGATGCGCGCTGCCTTTGCCGCCCAGTCCGATAATTCCGATGTTGACGCGGTCGTTCGCGCCCAGCACCCGGCTGGGAAATAACGAAAACGATGCGCCGACCGCCGCCGCGCCCACCAAGAACCGCCGCCTGGAAATCGTATGCTTGTTCATGAAACCGCTCCTTACGCCTATATTTTAGGCTTTAGGCTATAGGCTTTAGGCTGTAGGCACTGCATACAGCCTAAAGCCTACAGCCTAAAGCCTAAAGCCGAGGTTCTGTAGATTGTAGATTAGTTAATCCACAATTCACAATCCGCCGTCTTGGCTAGAAGCGGCCCAGCCTGTCCGGCTTTTTCGGGGCAAACGTCGACGGGTCGTCGAAGGCAATCCCTTCGGGACGGCAGGGCAGGTCCGGTGCGGCCCAGTCCCCGGGCCAGCGGCAAAACGTAACGGAACCGTCCAGCCACAGCACATTGCCCCCGCCCGGAACATGATTGAATCGATATGCGGAAGGGTCGAAGAGCGTGAGATCCCACATGACGGGGATCTTGGGAATACCCTCTTCCAACGGCGGCAGCACGATGGGAGCATGGGTGTAGGCTCCGAAATAGTCGTAGCAGGCGCGGACACTGAGTTTCTCCGCCACCTCGGAGCCTGTAGGAAACAAAATGGCATTAGGAGAAAAAATGGCATTTCGCGACCGCCCATTCGCCTCGGTCTTAGAGGGGTTTCCTCCGGAGGAAGACGAACGCTCGACCCTAAAGGGGTTTCCGCCGGAAGAGGAAGGGCAGGCTAGAACCATTGGATTAGTAATATAGTTGCCCATCAGTATGAGGATGCAATCGGCGTTGTTTTTGCCGCCGCTCCAGGGGAGCCGTCCATTGTTCTCGTCCGCATACAGTCGGATCGCAAGGCCTATCTCGGAGAGGTTGTTCAGGCACGATGTGCGCCGGGCCGATTCCCGCGCCCGAGCGAGGGCTGGCAGGAGTATCGCCGCCAAGATGCCGATAATGCCGACGACGATCAGCAATTCGAGCAAAGTAAACCCGCGTTTGCGTCGTTTGGTCATGAACGCCCCTCCGACCACCGTAGCACATCGACACGGCCCTTGGCCGCAAGCGAAACATCCGCGACGATTCGCGCCTGTTTTCGCACGAAGCCGCCATCGCCGAGAAGGCCAGTCGACGTCACGCGATAGGAAAGCCGCTCGAGCGGCTTTACTTCCACCGTGAAGCGTCCGTTACCGAGGACGGTCTCGTGCTCGCCATGATACGCGGACGCATCGCGCTGTAGTTCGGCGAGAGCCTTGTCGAGGCCGGCTTCCGCGATGTTCAGACAAGTGCGGCTTTCCTCTCTCGCGTGGGCTTGAGAAAGGGCGATGTGCAACAGGGAGTAAAATGTGGTGGACCCGATCATGAGGATTGCCAGGAATTCCAATACCAAGAGCATTGCCAGTCCCTCTCGGCCGCTCTTCATCATATTGCGCCTCCTGCAACCCGGCTTCGCAATGCGGCACTGAACCGATACGGGACCGGTGCTTTTCCCTTGTGGGTGTTGACGACATCGGCTTCTACGGCGATCAGTCTCGCGCACAGGGGATCGGCGTTGTCGTATCCGAATCGCACCGCCGCGACCGGCAATGCGTAATGTGAAAACCAGGTGGTCGTGTACACGCCGTCCTTCTCGGCGACCTCGATGCGCGCCAAGCGGTTGTCCGGTCCGAGACGGCCCAGAACGACGTATCGGCGGGCGTCGGGTGCGTCGGTGCGTGGCGGCATATCGAGGACAAGGGTATCTGGTCCGGTGTGGTACGCGCCCACGCCAGCTACCACGGTGCGCGCCTCGCGCAAGACTTGTGCGACTCCGTCGCGCAACTCGTCCGTCATGTTGAGACGGTCTAGCCCGCGCGTGCCCATCGACGAGAGTTGCGTCGCGCTCATAAAGGTAGACATGGACAGGTTGACAATCACCGCGAAGATCGCGACGTAGGCCAGACACTCGATCAATGACATGCCTGCGTTCGCGGCGCGCATGGACGGTTTCATGATCCACGCTCCTTATCGACGATGAACGTCGTCGCGGATCGTTCCATGGTGCGGCCGTTGTCGCCGGTCCACCGTATGGACGCCCTGACCTCTTTGAGGCGCAGGGCGGGGTCCGAATAGGGTCGTATCGTAAGCGTGGGCGTGGCATTGACCAGGCCATCGAGGTCCGGCGCGGGGTCTGAAAACCGTCCGTGATCTTGGTCCGTCAATGCGGTAAACGGTTTGCTCCGAAGCGACTCGATCTGGTCCTGCACGGCGCGAGACGCGACCGACGCCTCGCGCATGGTACGCATTTTGTCCATGCCGAAATGATACGCCTGAATCGTCCCCAGCAATCCCACGGACAGCACGAAGAGGGCGGCGATGAGTTCGATCAGGCTGAATCCGGCGGTCGGTGTATCGAATTCGTTCTGGACGCGTTTCAACACGTTTTCGGCCCTCATATTTGCGAGATTATGCCGTCCGTGATCATCGAGAGCATCACGAAGGGATAACTGTAAACGATTAAAACCCAACCGGCCATTACGAGCACCACTGCGGGCAACACAAAGCGCGAGACGATCATGCCCGCCGTAACGACTTCGCGTTCGTAGAGGCTGGCGATGCGATCGAAGGATGCGGGGAGACTACCTGAAGTCTCGCCCAGCGAAACCATACCGCGAAACCACGGCGGCAGTAGGCGCTCTTCGCGTTCGCACGCCGCGCTCAAACTCTCGCCGCGCCGGATGCCATCGCGCAAACGTCCGAGAAGATTCCTGAACGCGCTGAGGACATCGAGCGTGGTTGCCGTGTCCAAGGCTTCGTCGAGCGGGTATCCGGCGTTGATTAAGGCTTCCATGACGCGTGCGATGTGGCCAAGGTTGGCCTTGACGACCACAGGTCCGAGCAGGGGCGTTCGGAACGCCACGTGGCTCGCGGCCAAGCGAATAAACCCGCGCCTCCACGACCACCAGACGACCGCGACGGCCAGCAGGATTACCACGGCTACTACTGGTGGCGCCGCTAGGCGCGTCAACGAGTACAGGATGAAATCAGGGATGTCCTGGAGAAAAATCCTGTGCCATTTTGGGATGGGTGCATCGCCGAAATCTTTCAGCATTTCGATAAATACGGGAAAGACCTTTACGCACAGAAACGTCGTGATCGCGGTGAACAGAATGAGAAGCCCCGCGAAGTACGAAAGCGGCAACGAGAACGCTCGATGCAGCCGCTCGGATTCGCACAGAGCGCCAATGAGGTTGTCAAAGGTGCGGCCAAGCGAGCCGGTGTTTTCGCCCGCGCGAATCAGGTCGATGTAGTCTCGCGGGAACACGCGCGTCTGACGCAGCATGGCTTCGGAAAGCGAATGCCCGGCATCGAGCGCGTTGCGCAAGCGATACAACGTCTTCCGCACGTTTCGATAAGGCACATCGATCAGAACGGCGTCCAGCGCGGGGACCAGCGGCGCGTTGCAGGCCACGATGCGGCGCAGTTGCTCGGTGACGAGTCGAAGACAACTCGTACGGTTCGCATGGGCGACGCCGCGTATGACGCGGCGCGGGAACGAGAGTACGCGTGTCGCGAGGCGCAAGCGCGTAGCGTTACGCTGCGTACTCGAAGGCGGGCCGATTTCGACCCTTCCCCGCAACAGCGCGCCGAGGTTTATGTGCATCAAGTCGTTCAAATTCATCGATAGACAACCTTAGGTATTTTCAACACCCACTGATGACATCGCCCAGCGAGAAAATGGGCAGGTAGAGCGAAAGAACGATAAACCCTACCATGATTCCGATGGCGACGACGACGGTCGGTCCCGCCATGTTCAAGACCACGTTGCGCAAGTGGCCCAGCGTCCGGCTGTATTCGTCTTCAAGCAAAAACAGCGCGCTCTGGAGTTCGCCGCGCTGTTCCGCATTGCGCAGCAACCAGCAGAAACCGCTGTCGAAATACCGGGTTTTTTCGAGGGAATCGGCCAACGAAGCGCCGCCCGCGATCCCGTGGGCCGTCTCGCCGATTGCCCGGGCCAAGACGGCGTTGCCCGAAGCGGCCGCCGAGAGTTCGAGGCTGTCCAGGATGGGGATGTTCGCTTCGAGCATCATGCGCAACGCCCGGCTGAAACGGACCACGGACGCTTGCACGTAAAAGCGTCCGAACACGGGTATCCACGACTTCAACCGGTCGCGTACGTAGCCGCTCGAATCGATGCGTCCGAGCGCAAAGGGCAACAGAAATGCGACAACCACCAGAGCTGCCAGACTGGCGCCGATGGTGGCGAGGTGGTACGTCAAAAGGTCGCTCATATTTACCAACAGCCGTGTCGGCGCAGGTAATTGCCCGCCGAAATCCTTGAATATTTCTGCGAATACCGGCACGACTTTCGTCAACAGGAAGCCCATAAGAACGCATGCCGTGACGAGCAGGATAATGGGATACGTCAGAATTTCCTGAAGCCGGCTCTTCAATTCGAGCATGCTTTTCGAGTAGTCGCTTAGATGCATGAAGATCGGCGACAGATTGCCGGTCCGTTCGCCCGCGCGCACGAGGGCCAGATACAGCGGTGGGAAGCTGTTCGGATGGCGGGCAAACGCGTCGCTGAGTTGTTTGCCTGATTCGAGGTCCATACGGACTTGTTCGAGCACGGCCCGAAGCCGTGGACTGTGCAGATCGCGTTCCATGGCGGCAATCGACGGCGCCAGCGGTAAGCTGCCTCGGACGATCATGGCCATTTGGTTGTTCAACTGTTCGAGATCCTTCCACGTCAGCGTCGAACGCTTCGGGAAAATGCCCGGTTCCGGGCCGACCCGGTCGACCGAACTGACCTTGAGTCCCTGCCCTTGCAGATTTTGGACAACCCGTTGTGCCGAGGATTCCTCGATGGTTCCTTCCACGGAGTTCTCATGATTGTCGGTGGCTCGGTACTTGAATAGCGCCATGTCGGTATCTCCAGAACAATCTCTGTGTATAAATGGCCTTTCGACGGCAAATCGATCACCGATTTCGAAATCGCGCCGGTTTCCGTGTACAGTAGGGGCGAGTCCTTCGCGTAAAGAAGGCGAATGGAGGAGAGAACCATGGCCTATCGACTGGGCGACTATGTTGTCTATGGCGAACTTTGGAACACTTCGCATTACGGCACACACGCCTCGATCGCATTGCTCGGAGAAACGTTTGACGCTGACTACATCCTGCGTATCGAGTTGACCGGGAACTGCGCGCCGGACCTTCGCGGGAAACATATCCGTTTCCAACCCGAAGAGGACGGCTCGGACCGCCCGGTATTCCGCATCGAAGAGCACGGCAAATTTCAACAGTTTCAGATCGGGCCGACTGGCACGATGACGGCGCAGGGCTGGGTGCGCACGATGCCGTGCCCGGTCGAGGAATTCATGCGGCGTACGGAACTGGGCGAAGCGCCGCCGACCCCATGGAAGCGCCGGTTGTACTTGGAGTGGTACAGCCAGAACGGCCGCGTGGTTATCGAGATGGCCGGAGCCGTCGTCGAAGAGTGTGTGCGCGAATCGCAAGGCGAGGGGGACGAAGGCGAATGGAAGGAACTACCCAATCTGGCGTTGCCGCCCGGAGCGACGGAGACCGGATTGGGAGTCACGCTCATTGAATTGGACGGGGACGACGTGCATGTCGAGAAATGGATGCCCAGCGCGGACGAGCGGAGCGCCGACGGCGGCAAGTCCATTCCTGGCAGCCTGCAGCATGCACTCGATGCCGAAGCGGCGGCCCTCGACCGCGCGATAGTCGGCGAGAACGAATTCGGCGACGACAATGACATGCGGGAAATCGAGTGGATCGATTACTGCATCGACCACTGCGATGGAGAACCCATTGCTTCGTTGTTAGGCAATGCTGCCGATCTGCCGCCGCCGGAGACACTTAACGACAAGGAAGTCGAGTCGGCGTTGAAAGGCGTGCTGGCGCGAATGGCCCTTATCGGCGTTGCGTTGGACGCTTGCAATCATTTTACCCCGCGCGACTGCTACCGCTTGTTAAGGGACGAGATCCTTCCCAAATCGAAAGTGTATGAAGAGATGATTGGGACCGGGTGGATGCAGCATGTATCAACCTGGGAGTATTGCTCAGCCTGTGAGGCCGAGTGCGACAATGCCGCGCCCGGCGCGAAAAATCAAGAATAGGAAAGGAACCATCATGCGTCTGTGGAAGAAAATTCTGATTGGTGTTAGCGCGCTTGCGCTGCTGTCGGCGGGCTTGTTCGTGGTCTTTATCGGACCCTGGCCCGTGTATACGTCGGGCTTCGAAGGGACGGCCTATTACAAAAACGATCTCGCGGCGATCGACAAGAACGCCCAATTGAACCATCTGACGGATAGTCCGGGACCTCTTCGCGCCGGCTGGGGTGTAAGTCCGATAAGCCCCGAAGTCGGCGTGCCGCTGGCGGGTTATGGCGCACGGCACAATATTAAGGAATACCTGTTCGGAGACAAACCGAAGAAGGTGGCCACGGGCATCCACGACGAGTTGCACGTGAAGGCCCTGGCATTGAGCGACGGCGAGGATGTCGTAGTTATCGCGGGCGCGGACATGCTGATCATCCCGCCGAACATTGCCGAGGCGGTCCGCCGGGAAGTGGCTAAGAAAACGCCGTTGACTCCAAACAACATCTACTTCGGCGCCAGCCACACGCATGATGGTCCCGGCGGTTTTGGCGAGGGCTTGGCGGCGTTTTTCGTGGGCGGCCTCTACAATCCCAAGGTGCCCATTTTGCTGGCCAACGCATTTACGGATGCCATCGTGGAAGCGTACAACAATATCGGGCCTGCCAAGATGGCCCACGGCGGTTTCAACGCGGAGCAGTTCGTTCACAATCGCGCGCGCAAGGTTCCCATCGATCCGCGGTTGAGCTTTCTGGTGGTCGAAAAGGAAGACGGGAAGCGTTGCATCCTGCTGAACTACTCGGCGCACCCGACAACGGTCGGCCCGAAGTTCGTCCAATTCACGGCCGAATATCCGGGCTATCTTCAATCGACGATCGAAAAGGCGATGCCGAATACCACCGTCGAGTATCTGGGAGGCGCTCTAGGGAGTTCGGGGCCTAATGCACCGGAGGGCGCGAACGACGTCGAACGCGCACAGGCCATGGGCGAGGGACTCGCGCAACTTGTCATGGCCAATTTGCAGGATCTCAAGTGGCAGACGAACGTGGATGTGGCGGTGATCGGCATTCCGCTCGAATTGCCGCCGTTCCAAATGCGTGTGTCCCAAGGCCTGCGAGTGTCGCCATATCTCCCAAAGATCCTCGGGCTGCCGTTCGAGGGCTGGATGCATGCGGCGCGCGTGGGCGACATGTTCTTCGTGGGACTTCCGGCGGATTTCAGCGGCGAACTCAGTGCGCTGTGGAAACGACGGGCCGCAGATCGAGGGTACGATATGTGGACCTCGAGTTTCTGCGCGGCCTACGCCGGTTATATCTCGCCCGACAAGTACTACAACGATCCGAAAGCGCCAAGTGATTACGAGACGGGCTTCATGTCGTGGACGGGTCCGCACCAGGAAGCCTTCTTTACGGCGCTCATGGAACATATGATGGCCGCGATGGGCAAGGCGCCGGTGAAGTAGGCCCTCGCGTTGCGGGTTCGTTACGCCGGCAGCGGTCGTTTCAAAGGGGCGATGTAGCCGTCCGACTCGCGAAACGCTGTTCATTCATCAAGCCCAACGGGCGCGAATTTCCGTATAGGACGATATATCCCGATCCTTGGTAACCATCAGGGCGTCATATTCCAGTGCCGTGGCAATCAACACGCGGTCGACTGGGTCGCGATAGAGGTCGGGCAGTAGCGCGGAACGCGCCGCAATACCGGGAGTCAGGGGCAGAAGGTCCACGCCTGACTGGTCAATCGCCATTCCAAACCAGGCATTCAAGTCCGTCGAAAGTTCAAGGCGGCCTTTTCGCACAAGCATTGCTACCTCCAAGCATGAAACGCTCGCCACGGCAACTCCCTCCGTGCTGTTCGAAAGGAAGTCGTCGAGTGAACGTGGGAGCAGGTCGGTGCGGCGACAGACCCACCAGACCCACGCGTGTGTGTCGAGCAGGATCACTGCAGAGCGTCCCAGTTTTCCGGAGCGGCAGCCGGTTCCATCAGGTCCCCGCAGATTCGCGTTACGACTGCCAATTCAGCAGGCGGCACGCGAACGCTGCTCGCCCCGCGAGCGTCCGCAACGAGAAGAATGGCCTCAATCCGGCTACACGGCGGCAACGTGGGGACATCGAGCAGATGTCCCTCGGCGTCTGTCATTAGCCAAACATGTTCAGCTTGCATCACACGTTCCTCGAATTCGTACGCCTCGAACTATTGTATCCTGTGCGACGCTATTTCGGCAACCAGCAGAGCATCGTCCACGCGTATCGCGTACCGGAACCGACCGGTGAGGATCTCGCCCGTCGTCTTCCGGCGGATTTCAGCAGCGAATTCAGCGCCCATTGGAAACGGCGGGCCGCAGTTCGAGGGTACGATATGTGGACCTCGAGTTTCTGCGCGGCCTACGCCGGTTATATCTCGCCCGACAAGTACTACAACGATCCGAAAGCGCCAAGTGATTACGAGACGGGCTTCATGTCGT
>CAIYET010000089.1 GCA_903925285.1 Candidatus Hydrogenedentota bacterium
CCTGAGAGGGATGTCATGCGTATTGCCTTGGATGTCAGTCCGATTACGCCCACACGCACGGGGGTGGGAAATTACTGTTACTACCTCCTGAAACACCTTCTCGAATTGGCGCCGGAAGACACGTTTCTCGGGTTTTCGTCCGGGTCGTCGAAGGTTGACTTGGGGCCGATGGGCCGCCACGTGCGCCACCGGCACATTGCGTTGCCGACGCGGGTGCTCTACCAACTCTGGAACCACCTGGCCTGGCCGAAAGTCGACTCGTGGCTCGGTGGCGCGGACGTCTATCATGCGACGAACTATTTTCTCGCGCCGACGCGCACGGCGCGGCGGGTGGTCTCGGTACACGACCTCGCGTTCGTGGCCGCTCCGGAATTGTGCAGTCCGAAGATTAGCGGGCTGTTCGCGCGGCACATCGGGCGTTTCGTACACGAGGCCGACGCGGTCATCACGTGCTCGGAATCGACGAAGGCGGATATCCTGCGCTTCTGCGACGCGGACCCGGCGCGGGTCACGGTGGTCTACGACGCCGTGGACGAGGGTTTTCATGCCATGAAGCGCATTGACGCGCAACGGCACCTGGCGGGACTATATGCGTTGGCGGGACCGTACATTCTGTTCGTTGGCACGCTTGAACCGCGCAAGAATCTGCCGGTGCTGTTGAACGCTTTTGCGCGGATCGCGCGAGACGTTCCTCACACGCTCGTCCTCGCGGGCGGGACCGGCTGGAACGTCGCGCCGATTCTCGAAACGCTCGAATCGCTTGGACTCGGCGAACGCGTGCGGCAACTTGGCTTCGTGCGTACGAGGGAGGATTTGGCGGCGCTCTACTCGGCGGCGGATGCATTCGTTCTACCATCGCGATACGAAGGTTTCGGACTTCCGTTGCTCGAAGCAATGACGTGCGGGTGTCCGGTTGTCGCCGCGAACAACACGTCGATTCCGGAGGTTGCAGGCGACGCGGCGCTGTTGTGCGGGACCAATGACGTAGATGCGTTTGCGGAGGCGTTGCGCACTGCCGTCTCCGACGCGGCCGTGCGCTCGCGCTTGATCGAGGCGGGCCACGAGAGGTGCAAACGGTTTTCGTGGCGTACCTGCGCGCAACAGACGCTCGATGTCTACCGGAGTGTGGCGCGATGAGCCTTCGAGTCGTGTTGAACGCGCTTCAGGCGGGCAACCGTAGCGGGACGGGCCGGTACGCCGCGGAACTCGCGCGGCGGTTGCCGGGCCGGGCGGACGATATCGAAATCCGCGTGCTGTGGCCCAAACACGTGCCGTTGCCGCCCGCCAGCATCCCCGATGCGTTCGAACTCGTCGACGCGAACAATCCGTTCCTGCGCGTCTACGCCGACCAGTTCCTTGCGCGCGCCTATGCGCGCCGATTCAACGCGGACCTCATTCATTACCCTGCGAACATCGGGCCGCTCGTGCCGGTGGATGCCGGCCTCGCGACCGTGCTCACCATCCACGACCTGACGTATTTCCGCCATCCCGAATGGTTCCGACGCAACCGCGCGGCCTATTACCGCCTCGCGACGCGTCTGAGCGTCCGGCGCGCGCGGACACTCATCGCGGACTCGCAGGCGACTGCCGACGATTGCCGCGCATTTCTCGGCGTGAGCGAAGACAGCGTCACCGTGATCCCGCTCGGGGTCGGCGACGAGTTCCACCCAGCCGACGCCGAACAGCAAGCGGCCGTCCGCGCGTGGTATCACCTGCCCGAACGATTCATCCTGTATGTCGGCACGCTCGAACCGCGCAAGAACCTCGTCCGGCTGATCGATGCGTGGGAACGTATCGCGGATGCGTGCCCATACGACCTCGTCCTCGCCGGACGCGACGGCTGGAAGGTCAAGCCGATTCGCGCGGCCGTCGCCGGCTCGCTACGCGCGAAACGGATCCATTTCCCCGGCTTCGTCGCCAACGACGACCTTCCGGCGCTGCTCTCGGCGGCGCGCGTGTTCGCATGGCCGAGCCTCTACGAAGGTTTCGGTCTGCCGCCGCTCGAGGCCATGGCTTGCGGCACACCCGTCGTTACGTCGAACCGCTCGAGTCTCCCCGAAGTCGTCGGTGACGCGGCATTGCAAGTCGATCCCGAAGATGTGGCCGCCCTGGCCGCCGCCCTCATCGAAACCGCCACAGACGATTCGCTCCGCGCCCGCCTAATCCCCGCCGGCCAAGCCCGCGCCCGTCACTTCACCTGGGATCATACTGCCGACTTGACCCTTCAATCTTACCGGAGACAGCCTTCATGACGGGCCGTGTCATGCTTACCAGGCCCGCCCTAGAGCTGCTTTGATAAGGTCTATTTCGACATATGCCCGATTGCTTGATTTGTGCCTGCGAAGTTTCGGAATTCGTGACGGTGTGTTCGGCATAACTGAGCGACCTTTCCTTTGTCGAACGTGTCAATTACACGTTTTCGACGTTCGGTTTAGGCCGCTCTGCCGCTGTGGCGGGTATAAGCTAACTACTTATTCAGCCTTGACTTACAAACTGGAGCGGGACACGGGGTTCGAACCCGCGACATCCAGCTTGGGAAGACTGCCAAACGGCATGTCCTGACAGGATTATGCAGTATTTATTAGGGTTTGCGAGCCGGGTTTTGCGGCATCTTGTCACGTTCTGATACGGAGTGTTGTACAATTTGTTGTACACGCGCTTCATGCCATGCAATGCACTTCTGCACAGTTTGAAATCCAGGGTCCAGCTGGACCGTATGCCTTCCGCCATGGCGTGAGGAGCTTTTCGGGCTCCTTGGCCAGAGCTGTGCTTTCCGTAGTGGGATCCCCAGCATTACCAGCAGTGATCCAGCTGCGGAGGCGCGTCAGCCGGAGGAAGCACGCAAAGCCCAGGCAGGACGCTCGCGTCGAGCCTAAAGCACATGATATTCAGACGAGTGGTTCACCATACATTCGTCAGTTTGTATGCACTGATCGGGCCTGAGCATCAATCAATACCGCCTACCCCGAAAACGGTTCCAACCCAATTGCAGAAGGAGTTTCCAGTAAAGAGCATGCTGTCGAAATCTGGCTGTCAGAGGCATACAGATTGAGAAGTCGTCTTGTTCCATGACTGTAAATACAGACCTAGCGAAAGTGTGGGTGAAGGTATCCTACCAACTCCGCAAGATGAAGCCGAACTCCTCCACAGCTTCTCTAGAAGCCCGGCCAGAAACCCCCGGAAAGATTGTCCTTGACATTTAATGACATATGTGTTACTATTGTCATTAGATGGAGGATATATGGGCCATGATGGGTGAAGTCTCGGCACAAGG
>CAIYET010000090.1 GCA_903925285.1 Candidatus Hydrogenedentota bacterium
GGTGTTCACGTCCCCACAGAAGACGACCCGCTTGCCCTCCGATACCAAAGAGCGGACATGAGAGAGAAACTCGTCGTAGAAGCGAAGTTTGAACCGTAATCGGTTTCGGGGTGGGCGCCGGCATCACCGGGACAGGCGGGCAAACAGCGGGATTGAGATGGGCAATGAGGGACATAAACGGTACAGAGAGATTTTCTTCTAGGATGATGCTCAATTGCAACATTGCCAGGTCCGCTTTGCTCGACGACATGTTCTCGGCCGAGCAGACGGTGACGTCAAAACGTAAAATGGCCAGTGCTAATTGAATTCCGGCCACTGAGCCGACTAGGTGAGATGTTCCACAATTTTCTGTGGGTGCCGGCAGGCTTCAAGCATGCCGTTGTACCAGACGGCCAACGGGTATCCCGGATCCTTCGAGACTTCAAGTTCATTCGCTGCCTTGATGCCACCAAGATCGGCAGGAGCCGACTGCCCGGCTCGACTCATCGCGTGCGCATTGCCAGGTAAGGTCTTAAACAGGTTGTACGACCAAGTGTCGTGCCGGAGCTGTAGCGGGTCTAGATTGTCGCCCGCCCAATCCACCACAACGATAGGGCGATATCTGTCGCGTACTTCGGAGAACGCCGCGTTCAGATGCAGGTCACCAAACCCATAGCCGAGGAAGAGCAGACTATCGGCCTCGTGGACGAGGCGGCTGACCTGAGCGAAGTACGTGCGGAACGGCTGACGCAGGATTTGTTGAGTCTTGCCATAGCCAGCCACGAGGGGAGACGTCGGATAGTTTATTCCTTCCATCGAGTCCTGGCTGTTGCGCCCAGTCGCATGAACCGAGTGATTCTTTGATGGCGTAGCGGTCCAGGTGATACCGTGCATGTCATGCCCAACGCCGGTCATTGCAAAGTGAACCGAGCCATGTAGGTGATAGATGAAGTTCCAGTCGATTCGGGCCAGAACGGACATCGGATCAAAATTTCCTGTTGTATCGAAGCCTGTATGGAGCCCCGGTAACGCTTGGGTAAAGAGGTTGTCGTAGTTCAGCGTGATGATTCCGATCTCGAATTCGTCCTGCAGCGCGGCCAAAAACTGCCCGAGTTCGGCGATCTCGCTCGCCTTTGTAGTGCTGGCGGTCGCGCAGACATCAATGAAGTAATCGGCTAGTTCGCTCATCAGAGAGCTGCTCAAATTTCCCATCACTGCCCCATTCACTGTGCTCCGATTCCGTCCAAAATGCAGTACCTCCGGCAGCGAATTGGCCGAGAGCAAGGCATTTGACCCATGCATTTGATGTGGATCCGATAGGTAGGGAAGCAGCAGGTTGATCTGGTAAAGCACTTCCTCAAAATTCGCCCACTTGCGTAGTGCTGGCTTCGGAGAGTTACTGTAGTACGCGTTGATCGCGTCTCGGCAATAACCGTACAGATTGGAAGCGGGATCTGCCGCCAATGGGTGGGTCTGCCCCGCGCGGCCGTCGAGGAACGTGTCGATGGCACCGACAGACGGCAGACCGAAATCAAGCGAAGCGCCAGCGCCGACGGTTATCAATAGTTTCTTCTTCATCTTGGATGGCTAGTTGATTTCGCGGGGAACAGGAGACATGCATCAGTGAGCCCCAAAATATGGGGCTTAACTTTCCTTCATTTTTCCTCTGCCAGCCATGAGAAAAATCCGAAAATAGTCAGTGCTTGTGCAGACCCAGCTTCTCGAAAAGCACCCGGTTGCGGCGCTTCGCGTCCCTCACCAGTTTGTCGTAGGAGATGATTTCGACATACCCGTTTCCCTCGGGAAGGGAGACGAAATATCCCTCGTTGTCGGCGGTCCGGTGGTAGCGCATTGCCACCTGCTTCCGTAGAGTCGGGGTAAGGTCGGCAA
>CAIYET010000091.1 GCA_903925285.1 Candidatus Hydrogenedentota bacterium
CATGATTGCTACTTACTACTGAGAGCTTGAGAATATATCGACTCGCGTGTTTCAGTTGAGGTGGATGACGAAAACAGACTCAATTCTCGCAAGTTCTCGTAGGGCGGGATTGATTCCCGCCTCCGCAAATCGGCGGGAATTAATCCCGCCCTACGAGAACGGCATTTCTTCACAACCTCTGAGTCTACGGCTTGATTTGATCGCGGCGTTGTTTCAACTCGCGCCAAGTCGTGAGGATGATCTTTTCCTCTTCGACAACCTTCCTGACTTCCGGGTCGATCATCGTATCGAGTTCGGCGAGCCGCATCGGCCCCGAACCCGTGATGAAGGTGAACGCATCCGTCGGGCGCGTGCAATGGACGATGAACTCCGTGATGCCCGGCTTCATCGTGCGCAGGAAAGCGATCACCTGCGCCTTCTTGTCCTCCGGCTTCTTGCAGCCCAGGCCGCCCGGGTGGACATCGTCGATGACCGGCAGCCCGGCCTCCCACGCCTGTTTGCCCATCTCGCGCGCGGTTGGCGCCAAGATCGGCATGTCCTGTGACAAGTATTCGAGGTGGCCTGCCGGCAGCAACACCGGAATCTTGTACTCGATGCCAACCTTGAGATAGCGCTGGAAAAATGGGAACGATGCGAACACCGTGCCCATGTGCGAATCCAGATGCGACGGCTTCAGACCCATCGTCAGACACCGATCCAACTGCGCGCGGATCTCCGCCTCGACCTCGTCCGGCGTCGCTTTCAACATCACCGAGGGCACATCGTCATACAGACAACCTTCGTTATCCGTCAACCCCGGGACTGCCTTTTTGCCCGCTACGGGACCCCAACGATATTTACCCCACTCCGACGTCAGCGTGATATGCACGCCGTAGTCCAAGTCCGGGTATTTCTTCATATACGTTGCAATTTCGCTCACCCACGAACACGGAAACATGATACTCGTCGACGTCGCCACGCCCTTCTCCATGGCATCGATCGTGCCCACGTTCGAGTCGTGCGACATCCCCGCGTCGTCCACGTGAAAAATAACCACCCGCGATCCCGCAGGCCAACCCAACCGTTCCGCAAACGTCGGCTCCGCCGCCGCCACCCAACCGGTCAAACTCGCAACCAACGCCATCATAACAACGATCCTCATTACGCAAATCTCCTCTCGGTAAAGACAAACGAACCGCTATCCTATTCGGAAGCGAACCCGAACGCAAACCAAGAGTAGGCTGTAGGCTGTAGGCTGTAGGCTGTAGGCTGTAGGCTGTAGGCTGTAGGCTGGAGGCTGTAGGCTGGAGGCTGGAGGCTGGAGGCTGGAGGCTGGAGGCTGGAGGCTGGAGGCTGGAGGATGATTCTCAAATCTCAAATCTCAAATCTCAAATCTCAAATCTCAAATCTCAAATCTCAAATCTTAAATCTTAAATCTTAAATCTCAAATCTCCCATTCCTCCCATTCCTCCCATTCCTCCCATTCCTCCCATTCCTCCCATTCTCAAATCCGCTAGAATGTTGCCAAGCTCAAGCGTTCCAAGGTAGTCTAACCCATGACATTCAATGCCTTGTGACCCATTGGGCCAAGGGAGAAGCGACACACGTTCGCGGACGGCGGGAAGCGCGCGGTTCGCAAATGTCTAGAATGGAGTGGTACCCATGGCAGAGAGACTCATCATCGACGGTTTCGCGGGCATGAAGGAGGTCGATCTCGACATCGGCCAGATCAACGTACTCATCGGTCCGCAAGCCACGGGCAAGAGCCTGTGCGCGAAGCTGTTGTTCTTCTTCAGAAGCTTCCTAGAGGATTTGCACTCGACTGCATGGAATCAGGAAACCAAGCGCGACCTTGATCATCGGTTCCTTGAAAGGTTCGGACAGTATTTCCCCCCTTCGACCTTGGGAAACGAGCCTTTCGTGATTCGCTATGAACTTGCGGATCAACACATAGAGGTCAAGAAGCCTGCGGCAAGCGGGACGAATCCGACATTGAACTACTCGGACTACTATCGGAGATTGCTTGTCCATGCCAAGAAGCATGCAAAGAAGCTGGTCGCCGAGCATGAGTTGTCTGAGGATGATTTCCTTCCCCCGCCGGAGCGCAGATTGCGAAGCGACCTGCTCGAAATGATGCAGCGGGATTTGGGTGAACCTGTGGTTTTTTCGCAGGTGTTTGTCCCTGCGGGACGTTCCTTTTTCGCAATTCTCCAGCGGAGCATATTCACCATTCTTTCCGAACGCGAGGAGCTCGATCCCTTTCTCGTCGAGTTCGGATCGCTATACGAACGTACCAAAAATCGTTCCTATTTCAGGGGTTCATACCTTCGACAATCCGAGCAACGAATAGATGTTCTCGTGAGTAAAATCCTCTTGGGAAAACATTACATACGCCTGGGCAGAGATTTCCTTGTTCTCGAAGACGAAAGGAGGATCGGCTTGGAGAACGCTTCATCAGGACAGCAGGAGATGCTCCCTCTAGCGATCGTGCTAAAGCATATGGCGCTGCGGTCCTTTGGGGAAGGCATGACGACCGTCTACATCGAGGAACCGGAAGCGCACCTCTTCCCAGTAGCACAACGGCATGTGGTCGAGCTGATCGCGACAGTATTCAACACGCCACGGCGCTCCCTTCAGTTCGTGATTACGACCCACAGCCCCTACATCCTGACGTCGTTCAACAACCTCCTGCAGGCAGGCATTCTTGAAAAGCAGATGTCGCCACCGAATCTCAAGAAGCTACATGCGGTCGTGCCGGCGGATCAGGTCATCGCACCGGGCAGTCTCAAAGCTTACTCTCTCGAACGTGGCGGCCACTCCAAGGATATCTGCGATGAGAGCGGGTTAATCATTGCAGAGGCGATAGACGATGTATCGGATGAATTGGCGATACAATTCGACAAACTACTGGAGCTTGAATGAGCGCATCCCGTTTTGGCAAGTGCGAAACTGTTCTCCGCGATACAAAGATCCCCGTCGAGGAGAACGGGAAGAAACTTACCTTTGTGAATCCGGCACAGTTAGCCGTTCGGAAAATCAAAGTCGATGATTGTGCCATCCGTACCGGCCTGCGTTGCGACTGGCTCATAATCGAGCCGAATTCGGTCGAACATTACGTCGAACTCAAAGGCGGCGATGTCGAACATGCCGTCAAGCAGATCGTGGCGACTATACGAGAGATCTCGGTAGACTCCAAGAATCAGAAGAAACACGCGCATATAGTGAGTGCGCATGTTCCTGCCCTTGCTACAAGAATGCAGGCACGATGGAAGCGTGATTTCCTGAAAAACTTCAACTCATCCTTTAACATGAAGAGTCGGCAAAGCGTGGTCAATATCTAGGAATTCGGGAAACGGAGTGTTGCCAAACCCAGTCGTTCCGGGGTAGTCTAGCTATCAAGCTCACAACCTCGAAGGGAATGGGCAAGAGCGGAGGGTATACTCGAAAATGACGGAATCACACGCACTTGTCCTTCCGGAACGCGTTGAGAAGGACATATTCCTCATTCGAGGGCAAAGAGTCATATTGAGCACTCGATTGGCCGAACTTTACGAGGTCGAACCCCGCCTGCTGATCCAAGCCGTCAAGCGTAATATCGACCGCTTTCCGCCCGACTTCATGTTTCAATTGAGCAAGGATGAATTCGCTAACTTGAAATCACAAATTGTGACTTCAAGTTGGGGTGGCCTCCGCCGAGCAACCCCGTATGCTTTTACCGAGCAGGGCGTCGCCATGCTGTCCAGCGTGCTCCGCAGCAAGAGGGCAGTCCAGGTGAATAATGGGACTGCTGGAACAGTCTAAAACCGCAAACGTGTGTCTTTATTAGTCTGGGGAGGGATAACTATGAGAGAGAAACTGGCGATTGATGGCGGGCCGAAGTCGTTGGAAGGGCCTTTGCCACCGTGGCCTTGTTTCGATGAGGCGGCGATTGCGGCGGTAACGGATACGTTGCGGAGCGGGAAGGTCAATTACTGGACCGGCCATCGAGGGATGGAGTTCGAGAAACGGTTCGCGGCGTGGCAAGGCTCGAAGTTCGCAGTCAGCACGACGAACGGCACGAGCGCGCTGCACACGGCGCTGGCCGGACTGGGCATCGGACCGGGCGACGAGGTGATCGTGCCGAGTTACACGTTTATCGCGAGTTCGTTCTCGATTGTCCAAGCCGGCGCGATCCCACGATTCGCAGACGTCAATCGCGACGACCATTGCATCAATCTCGCGTCGGCGGCAAAGCTCGTCACGAAACGGACCAAGGCGATCATGCCGGTCCATCTGTACGGCAACGTCGCGGACATGGACCCGATTCTCGATTTCGCGAAGCAGCACAACCTGTTCGTCGTCGAGGACAACGCGCAAGCGTTCGGCGGCGAGTACAAGGGCCGGAAGACCGGTAGTATCGGCCACGTCGGCGCGTGCAGTTTCTGTCAGAACAAGACGTTCACGACGGGCGGCGAGGGCGGCATGGTTACGACGGATGACGACGAGGTCGCGTGGCGCTGCCGCAGTTTTCGCGACCACGGCTACGACGTCCGCGAACGCCTGCGCCTGCTCGAAATCGAGCAGAAGCTGCCGTACATCCACAATATGGTCGGCTGGAATTACCGCATGACGGAGATGCAATCCGCCATCGGCCTCGCCGAATTGGACCGCATGGACAATTGGAACATGCCGCGCCGCCGCCGCAACGCCGGTATCCTGCTCGAAGAACTGGTCGGCATCCCGCAGATCCTCCACCTGCCCGTCGAGACGCCCGAACGCCGCAACGGATGGTACGTGTTTCCTATTACGCTCGATATCGACAACATGACCTGCGATATCGCCGGATTCCTCGAAGCGCTCGGCGCCGAGGGCGCGCCCTGCTGGAAAGTCTTCTGGCCGCAATGCCACACCGAACGCGCGTTCCAGGAACACAACGCGTTCGGCAACTCCGGGTTCCCGTTCGAGAGCAAGGAATACGCGGACCCCGGCTCGGTCGATTACACGCACGTGGACGTGCCCAACGCAATCTGGCATCAAGCGCGCACGTTTATCACGTTCATCTTCCCAACGTATGAGGAACACCACATGCGCGGCATCGCCAAGGGCATCAAGAAGGTCATCGCGACCCACTCCAAGTAGGATAAGGAAAGCACTGCCATGAAAACGAAATGGGGCGTGTGGGGATCGGCGGGCATCGCGAGGCGTCGGACGATTCCCGAAGGGATCGTCGAGCCGGACAACGCAGAACTGGCCGCCGTGTACGATGTGAACGTCGAGGCCAATCGCGAAGTTGCCGTGCAATTCGGCGCAAAGGCGTGCGCCACGGAAGACGCGTTGCTCGCATCGGACCTTGATGTGATCTACGTCGCCACGCCGGCTTATCTGCACTGCGATCAGGTAATCCGCGCCGCCGAGGCGGGCAAGCACGTCCTGTGCGAAAAGCCGCTGGGCATGACCGTCGAAGAAGGCGAGCGGATGATCGCCGCGTGCGCGTCGCGTCACGTGAAACTCGGCGTCGGGTTCATGATGCGTTTTCACGCGCAACATCGCGCGGCACTGCGGCTCGTGCAAGAGGGCGCATTGGGCGTGCCGGTACTCGCGCGCGCGCAACTTTCGTGTTGGTACCCGCCCATTGCGGGCGCGTGGCGGCAGGACCCGAAACTGGGCGGCGGCGGCAGTCTGATGGACATGGGCGGTCATTGCATCGACCTACTCGAAATGTTTTTCGGTCCCGTCAAAAGCGTTTTCTGCATCGCGGACCACCTTGTCCAGAATTACGCGAGCGAAGATACCGCCGTGGTCCTCCTGGAATTCCAGTCGAAGGCGAAAGGCATCGTCGACTGCCTGTTCAACGTGCCCGACGAGAGTTCGAAAAATCGCCTCGAACTTTACGGCTCGAAGGGCAGCATCCTTGCCGAAGGCACCATCGGCCAAGGCGAAATCGGAACCATGACGGCGTATCTCGAAGAATCCGGCAAACGCTACGAAGCCACACAAGCCCGCGATGCCGCCGACGGCCTTCTGATCGCTCCCGCGCCGCTCAACATGTATCGCGCCGAAGTCGAGGCATTTTCGCAAGCGGTGCTCGACGACACCGATCCGCCCGTTGGCGCTGACCTCGGATTATGGAGCCAGAAAGTGCTCGCCGCGTGCTACGAATCCGCTGCAACGGGACGCCCCGTCTCGGTATGAACCGAGCTTTAGGCTTTTAGGCTTTAGGCTGTAGGCACTGCCTACAGCCTAAAGCCTAAAGCCTAAAGCCTAAAGCCTAAAAAGCGTTTTATCGTCCGACGACAAACAGAATTGTGAAGAAGTGGCAGGCGCTGCCGGCCAGCACGAAGCCATGCCAGATGGAGTGGTTGAAGGGCAACCGTTCCCACACGTAGAAAACGACACCCAAGCTGTAGAACAGCCCGCCAACGAGCACGCCGATCATGCCCCACATGGGAAACGCGGCCATGGCCGGCTTAATGGTAAGGATCGCGATCCAACCCATTGCAATATACAGCGCGAGCGAAATCTTCTCGAAGCGGCCCATGGCAAACGCCGTCAGCAGAACGCCGATGACCGCCAGCGCCCAGACCGTCGCGAACAGGAACCACCCCACGCCCCCGCGTATCGTTACCAGCGTAAAGGGCGTGTACGTGCCCGCGATGAGCAGAAAGATCGCAACGTGGTCCAATCGCCGGAAGATTTCCTTTGCGCGCGGGGATTGGATACCGTGATACAGCGTCGACATGAGGTACATCGCAACCAGCGTGGACCCGTAGATACTCAGCGTCACGATCCGCCACGGATCGCCTTTCATGCTCGCCAGTACAACCAGCAGCGTCATGCCCGATATACTCAGCACCGCGCCGACGCCATGCGTGACGCTGTTGGTGATATCTTCCGCCAGCGAATACTTGTAAGGTTTCACTTTTTACTCTCCGTCTCTATTCTCTACCACATGAATAATGCCATATCATGCCCCAAAAATTCAAGGGGGTTTGGGGTTTGG
>CAIYET010000092.1 GCA_903925285.1 Candidatus Hydrogenedentota bacterium
ACGGGTACTAAGCGCACGTATTGTGTCCCAAGCATCCTATTTTTTGCCTCTTCGTCAGAATCTGTGGATCCTCTCCGGCTCTGGAAGGTCTCCAGTTGCATTGTACAAAACCGAAGTGTTCTCTCGCACGCGCCGGTTCTCGGTCTGATTGAACAGGCTCAGGACCGCAGCCATGGGCTCAATCGCCAGACCAGCCCAGTTGCGACTCTAAAACGCAGGGATATGGGTGCGGACAGGGGGACGGATGCTGCATAATAGGGGCGTATTCAGAAGAAAGGGCGAGCTATGTCGTTTGTCGCGAAATGCATTGTCACTGGTTTGATCTATTCTTGTGCGATGGCTGGGGCGGAAACGTCCTCGGTGGACTGGCAGGGCCGCTGGATTGCGCGAGACGGCACGGAACTACCGCTGTTGCGCAAGACGTTTGCCCTGCCAGATAAAACGGTCAAGCTGGCGGTGGCAAACGTCTGCGGCTTGGGGCAGTTCGAGCTTTATGTGAACGGCGCGAAAGCCGGAGATCGTTTTCTCGATCCCGGCTGGACGAATTACCGGAAGACGTGCCTGTATGTGCCGTTTGACGTAACAAGCCTGCTGCACCCGGGGCGCAACGCGGTCGGCGTCATGCTGGGAAACGGGATGTACAACGTCACCGGAGGACGGTACACCAAATTCAAAGGATCGTTTGGGGAACCGAAGCTGATTTTGCAAATGCGGATCGAATACGCGGACGGGACCGTTGACACCGTGTGTACGGACGAGTCCTGGCGGAGCGACCGCAGCCCGATCACCTTCAGTTGTATCTATGGCGGCGAAGATTACGATGCGCGGCTTGAGCAGCCGGGCTGGAACAAAGCGGACTTTGACGACGCGAAATGGCACGGTGTCCGGGTCGTGGAAGGCCCGGGTGGCATACTGCGGGAGCAGGATTGTCCACCGATAACGGTTGCGGAGTCCCTGAACGCGGTGTCCATCGAGAAACGGAGTGCAGGCGAATATATTGCAGACTTGGGCCAGAATCTTTCGGCGCGGCCATTCCTGAAAGTAAAGGGCAAAGCGGGCCAGTCGGTGACACTCCAGGTTTCTGAACTGCCAGACGGGCCGTGGAAAGGGCATTCCTATACGTACACGCTGAAGGGCGAAGGCGAAGAATCATTCCGGCCACGTTTCACCTATTTCGGTTTCCAGTACCTCTTCTTGTCTGGAGCGGACCGTCCAGAGGATGCCGCTGGGAACGGCGAACGTCCCATTCTGCTGGAGGTCGGGGCGGATTTTGTGACGAGTTCGGCGCGGCAGGTGGGATCGTTCCAGTGCGACAACGCGCTTTTGAATGACATCGAAGCCATGATCAACCGGTCGGTGCGCAGCAATCTGCAAAGCGTGGTGACGGACTGCCCTCACCGGGAGAAGCTGGGATGGCTTGAGGTACCGCACCTGATGGGACCGTCCATTGCGTACCATTTCGATGTTTCGGGCCTGTACCGGAAAATCTGCCGCGACACGACGGAATCGCAACTCGAAAACGGCCTCGTACCGGACATCGCGCCGGAGTACACGCGGTTCAAAGGCGGTTTTTTCGAATCGGCTGAATGGGGCAGCGCATCCGTGCAGTTGCCGTGGTTGTTGTACCGCTGGTACGGCGACAAGGATATACTCGAACGGCAGTTTGACACGATGGCGCGGTACACGCGATACCTTACCAGCACGCGCAACGAAAAGGGGCTGGCAAAAGGCGGACTCGGGGATTGGTACGATTGGACGCCCGAAAAAGGCCACGCGGGCGCCGCGCAACTTACGCCAAACGAACTGACCGCTACGGCGATGTTGTACGACGATGCGCGGATCGTTTCGCGCGCCGCGGGCATGCTGAACAACAGCGCGAGCCAACAGGAATTTGCCGCATTGGCTGAGCAGGTGAAAAGTGACTTTATTCGCGCCTACTATGACCCGCAGACGCACTCGGTGTCGACAGGAAGCCAGTCGGCGCTGGCGGTCGGGCTCCATTTCGATTTGGTGCCCGAAGGGGACAGGGCGGCCGTGCTGGAAAATCTTGTGCGGGCTGTCGAATCGATGCAGTATCGTCCGACTATCGGCGAAGTGTGCTTTCGATTCCTCGTGCAAAGCCTGGCCGCCGGGGGACGGTCGGACGTTCTGTACCGCATCATTGACCGCACGGACCCGCCCGGTTACGGCTGCATGCTCAGGAAATACAATCTCAAGACCTTGTCGGAACAGTGGGACAAACCAGGGTCGTCGCTGAACCACTGCATGTTCGGGCAAATCCAGGAGTGGTTCCAGGGGTATCTGCTTGGAATACGGCAGGCCGACGACAGCGTTGGATTTGAACGCCTGCGGATCGCACCGACGCCCGTCGGCGACCTGAAAGAGGCGGCAGGCTTCTTTGATGGCCCGAGAGGACGCATTGACGTGAAATGGAATAAGGATGGCGGCAAGTCGGCGGCGCCGTGCGCCGCCTGCTCGTTCTCGCTCGACGTAACGATCCCCGCCGACACCACGGCGGACATTGTGTTGCCGAAGGACTTGGGGACCCTGATAAGCGAGTCAGGGAAACCGGTCCAGGAAACCGGGGGCATAAGCAAGGTGGAGACGAAGGATTCAGGCACCGTTCTGACTGTGCGTTCCGGCGTGTATCATTTTGTTTGCGGCAAACCGTAGGAGGTCGTTGGCGGCTACGGAAGTGCCGACTGTGTCCCGTGTCACAGAAGTTTTTTGATGAGGAGTGAATTCTCGATGAAAGCAATGAAGATATTGCTTGCGGTAATCTTATTTGGTTTAGCAGAGGGAGTCATGGCGAAAGAAAGTGACTTGGAAAAACCATTCGTAGAGGGTTTCTACGGGCGCATCGCCACTGTGTTAGCAGGCCCGTATTCTGTGGTGTTGAAACCAGACAAGGATGAAGCCGAATGGTGGGCGGGCGCCCCTTCCGTGACACGGGGAGCCGACGGTACCTTCTGGATGGCGTGCCGAATGCGTACGCCGGACGCGCCGCGAGGTCGGCGGGGCTATGAGATTCGGATTCTGCACAGCAAGGATGGCGAACATTTCGAGGCCGTCCATCATATCAAGCGCGAGGATGTCCCGATTCCGGGATTCGAGCGCCCGGCGCTCCTGGTTGACCCGAAGTCCGGGCAGTTCAAGTTATATGCATGCGGACCCTGGCAAGATGGGCCTTGGTGCATAATCAAATTCGCCGATGCCTCGTCGCCGACGGAGTTTGTTGCCAGCAGCGCGAAGGCGGTCATTGTGCCGCGCGCGAAGACCTACGATCGCGATGTGCCGCCCGTGGAATACAAGGATCCGTTTATCATCTTTGCAGAGGGGGCTTATCACTGCTACGTCATCGGCTATGTCCGCCAGAACGAACGCATTTTTCATTTTCGCAGCGCGGACGGCGAACAATGGGAACCTGTTGGAAACCCATACGAGCCTTTGATGTCCTTGAGCGGCTGGCATGATTTCTTTGTGCGTCCAGCCTGCGTTGTTCCGACCGGCGTCGGCTATTTGTTTGTGTACGAGGGATCAAAGACCACGTGGAACGATCCCGTATACAATATCGCGACCGGGCTTGCGTTTACGTTTGATCTGCATCACGTGATGGATCTCACCCCTGACACGCCGCTCGTGGTCAGTTCGACGCCCAGCGCGAATTTCTCGACATTCCGCTATTCGCACTGGATTCGCAATGGACAGGAAATGTGGGTGTATGCCGAGGTCGCCTGCCCGAATGAAACCAACGAAATACGCTTGTACAAAATGAAGGAATAGGCTATCCGTCCCGAAAGTACATCCTACAGTCGTTGAGTTAACGGCCGTTGACGGACAACCCGCTATCGCCTGTCATTGCACGTTAATCCATTCCTATTTATGCCACGCGGTCTCGCGTCCAGCATATGGGAAATGTCGGGTTAAGACAGGGCGCAATCCTTTACTGAAACTTTACCCCTCCTTTGCCCGCGCATTACTTTCCGTTGCTATTCTGCAAACGTGGTCGGCATATCGTCGTCACACAAACAGAAGGAGATATCGAACATGAAGATTCAAAGGAAGCTAATAGGGGTCATGACTACGGCGCTTTTGTTCGCCGTGGTGCTTTTCGGGTCTGGGTGTCCCTGGAATGTATCGACGACGACCGGAGCCCTCAATGTCACCGTCAATCTGGCGTCCGCCGTCGTGGTTGTCACAGGACCGGATAATTTCACGAAGACCTTCACCGGCAACCAAATGCTCGCCTATTTGACTCCGGGCCAGTACCTCGCGGAAGCGACCGCGCCCGCGTTCCACGATGGTTCCAGCGAAATAAACGTCGTCGCTGGCCAAACCTCACAGATTTCATTAACTCTAGTGCCGATGTCCATGGCGACCGGATCCCTCAATGTCACCGTTAATCCGGCGTCCGCCGTCGTGGTTGTCACAGGACCGGACAATTTTACGAATACCTTCACCGGCAACAAGATGCTCGCCTATTTGGCTCCGGGCCAGTACCTCACGAAAGCGACCGCGCCCGCGTTCCACGATGCTTCCAGCGAAATAAACGTCGTTGTTGACCAAACCTCGCAGATTTCATTAACTCTAGTGCCGATGTCCATCATCTCCGAAGCGCCCCGTGCAGTGTATCGGGATAGACAGGGCAACCTCATCCCGATTAACGCCGTCAACGCGAACTCCGGCAATTTCATCTTTTACGCCTGGCTCGAGGACGAGTCCCTAGGGATCATCCCCGCCAATCTGGAAACCCCAATCTTCACGGATCCCGGACAACCCCTGCTCGACGAGCAGGATGAGTCCGCACCGAGCCACACACAGAATCTTGCCTGCTCGTGGGTCGGTTATAAGGACGCCACCGGGAATGTCTATGCTGTCATCGGCGCGGATGTCCGCTGGGAGATCGACCAGTGGTGGTACGGAAGAGTCAACAGCATGCAGTTCGGCACATGCGATGATAACAGCATCGCGTCTGGGTACGGGATCGACGATGACCAGGCTAATACGCGCACCAATAATTCCCGTCTTGCGGCTGAGCGATTTCCTTTTGTTGCGACTCAATATCCGCTCTACAATCGCACCGGGCTCGGAACGCCCTATGTCGATGGGATGACATGGGTAACGCTCTTCTCGCCTGATGCAATCGCGGAAGGCCGCATTGTCGCCGTGGCGACCATCAACGGGGAAGAGATCGGAAAGCAGATTCTGCTCAAGAGCTTCGCACCCTCGCCGAAACTTGAGATCGCCAAGACCGTCAGCCCGGAAATCGTGAACCTCGTTTCCGACACTGCCTCCGTCACCTGGACCGTCACGGTCAGCAATGTCGGCGAAGGCGACGCCACAAACGTTGAGTTGAACGACTTCCTGGCATCCGGCACAGGGGCGAGTTACTCCCTCGGCGCGCTTCCCGCAGGCAGCACACCGGTCGGTGACGGCTTCACCAATTCCTTCCCGCTCCTTGCGGGCGACACAAAGACCTTTACCTTCACGGCCACTGTCACCGAGGCCGGCACCTACTGCAACGAAGTCGAGATCCTCTCCTACAGCGCCGGCAGCCAAACCTGGACCCCGGTCGATCTCAATGCGCAGGCTTGCTTCACCGCCCTCGAGTCGAACCTGGGCATCATCAAGGACTTCGTCGCCGCTGATAACACGACGAGCCTGGGCAAGTCTCTGACCGTGGCGGCCCATGAACTGGCCAGGCTGCGCGTGCGGGTGATCAACAGCGGTTCAGGTGGGGCAACGGGTGTGGAAGTCCACGACGCGCTCACGACCGGCGTTCTCGCAAACTACCAAATCGTCGGCGATTCGCCGGGCACGCCGAATGCCAATGGTGGATTTGATACCATCATCGGGGATCTCGCCGAGGGAGCCACCACGACAATGCTCTTTACAGTCAGAGCCTCTGTCGATGGGCTTTACTGCGATACGGTTGACGTCACGGCTACTTCCGGGACCATCGGTATCGGCACTGACGGGGCCTGCTTGACCGTGGCCACGCCCAACCTCACGATCACGAAAGTCAATGCTCCGGACAGCGTTCTTCCGGGTGCAACCTATACCTCGACCATCGTCGTGAGCAATACGGGCACGGCCACAGCCAAAAATGTCGTCATCAGCGACATGCTGGGCCTCAACACCGTCGTCAATATCTATGCTATCTACGTGAGTTCGAGCTTGAACGGTGTGGGTGGCGTGCTGGCCGGCAATGTCGTTACAGCCAACGAGATCAGTCTCCCGGCGGGTGCTAGCGTGACCTTCACCGTCGTGAGCCGCATTCGGATTGCAGCAGTCAAAGGCACCTACTGCGACACGGCGACCGTCACGAGCAGCAACGCCGACACCAGGGAGGCCTCGGATTGTATTGTGGTTCCGGCCTTTGCGGCCTTCCAGACCCAGCTTGTCGACATCGGTGATCCGGTCGCGAACGGGAGCAACGTCACCTACTTCTCGGTGCTCTATATCGAGCCGCACTCCAACGAGAGTGTGAAGAATAACAAGATGACCTATAGTTTCGGTCTCACCAACCCGACCGTGCTTGGTATCCCCGGCGTCTTCCAGATGGTCTCGACCCAGATCTATCTCGACTCCAGCCCGGTTACAGATCCGGTAACGGGCCTCGTCCTGTCGGATACGACGAATCCCACCGCCAGGCTTCTGACGGCGGGCGTCGACTACACGGCCGATAACAGCACTCCGGGGCTGCAGTTGATTGTTATGGCCCCGAGTGTTGTCCTGCAACCAAACACAGCGTTCTATGTCGTGCATGCGGTTCTAGTTCCGGCCGGGACGTTACCGAACAAACTATACACCACGAGCTACATCTGGGATGCTGTCGGGACGGTCGACAACCCGCCGCATACCTATGAAGCCAGCTCATCCGAACCCACGACCGTCCTCCCATAGGAGAGGACATGCCCCGTGGATGACCACGGGCTGATTCATCAACCCAAAAAGCAACCCGCGGGAACACCCCGCGGGTTGTTTTTGTTGGGTTACTGGGAACGTTGTATGATTAGCATATAAATAAAAGGAGAGCGCGATGATTACGATCTTGTTGCTGGCGGCGCAGGTGATCGCAGCAGACGATTTGGCTCCGCGCATGGCGGCGTTGCAGAAGTTCTGTGAACGGCTCGACGCGATTGTCGTGACGAGGGACTTCGAGACGGAAAAGGCGTCGGGCCTTGCCGCGTCGAAGAAGCGCCTCGACGCGGGCGTCGCCTCGGTCGATGAGTACAACGCGATCTATCGAGCGTTGGACGATTTGCGGACATCGCTGTTGGCCCATGCCGCCGAAAAACCTTCACGCGCGGAGGGGACGTTCGCGGACGAGGCGGACGCATGGATAGTCAAGACGCCGCTTCTCGAAATCCGACTCGATAAGGGCGATCTGAGCATGACGGTCAAGACGCCGAAGGCCGACTGGTCGTTCGCGCCATGCGATGACAACGACGTGGAATTGAAGGGCAAGCATTTTGGGCTTCTTGCTGCGAAGACCGTTCGCGGCGCGGCGTTCAACACCGGCTACAGCGTCGGGATGACGCTGGCCTTTTCCGAGTTTCCCGACACGCCGGGTTTGGATCTGCGGTTGACGTTGAACGTGATCGGAAACGAGATCGTCTTCGAGATCGCCGCGCCGGGCGACGTGTCCGCTTTAGAAGCCATCCGATGGCCGAAAGCCCTCGTGACGGGAAATACGGGCAAGGATTTTGCCGTGGTTCCGCACATGCAGGGCATGCTGTTGCCCGCCGATTGGCCGCAGCCCGTCAACCAGGAAGACCTCAGTAATTCTCGCTCGCTCTACATGCCGTGGTGGGGCCAACTCCATGACGGACACGGCGTCCTGACGATCCTCGAAACCAGCGACGACGGCGGCGCCAGCTACAACCATCCGGCAGGCGGACCGACGCGAATTCAACCGCGCTGGTACGCGTCGCTGGGCAAAGTGGGTTACATGCGCACGGCGCGTTACGTGTTCGACGACGACGCCACCTATGTGACCTTCGCGAAACGCTACCGCCGCTTCGTAAAGGAAGCGGGACGCTTCGTGTCGCTCGACGAGAAACGCGTCCGCACGCCGAATGTCGACGAGGTCATCGGACGCCCAGTCGTACACCTCGGCGCGTTATATCATTTTGTGAAGGAATCCGCGCTGGCCAACAAGGAGAAGATCGAGGCCAACCACAGCTTGCAAACGTTTAAGGAACTGGCCGAACAACTCCGGCAATTGAAGGCGAAGGGCATCGACGACGCATATGTCCATCTCGACGGCTGGGGGTTCTACGGCTATGACAACGGTCATCCCGACGTGCTGCCCGTTGGCGCCGAGCAAGGCGGATGGGCGGGTCTGCGCCAGTTCGCAGACACGTGCGAAGAACTGGGCTACCTCTTCGCCGTGCATGATCAGTACCGCGACTTCTACAAGAGCGCCGTGTCATTCGATCCAGCGCTGGCCACAGTTCGCGGGAACGGTTCAATTCCGATGGAAGGCACATGGTGCGGCGGTCCGCAGAGCATCCTCAGCACACGCTTCGCGCCCGAATATGTTCGCAGAAACCACGACCTGTTCGCGGCAAACGGAGTGAAAGTCAAAGGCGCATACCTCGACGTCTTCAGCGTAGTCCCGCCCGAAGAGAGCTGCGCACCCGAACACCCAATGACGCGCTCCGAATGCGCCCGCTACCGCCGCGAATGCTTCTCGCTGCTCCGCGCGCGCGGCTACGTGGTCAGTTCCGAGGAACCGAGCGACTACCTCGTATCATGGCTCGACCTCGTCCATCATGGCCCATACGCGACCGCGCCACACCTCGGCGGCGGCGGGCTTGTGGGCATACCAGTCCCATTGTTTAGTCTCGTCTACCACGACTCGCTGTTGATTCCATGGGACATGGGCGAGGACGGCGGTTGGGGCATTCCGAACGGCGATGCGGGACGTCTACACTGCCTTCTGAACGCCGGGCTGCCCTACATAGGTCCGGGGGCCGACCCGGCGATGGTCGAACACGTCAAGGAGGCTTGCGCTTTATCACGCCGATGTGCTACGCTGGAGATGGTTGGTCACGAGTTTATCGAAGGCTCGTGGCGCAAACAGCGGACTACTTTTGCGGACGGAACCCGCGTAACGGTGAACCTCGACGCAAAGACATACAGCGTCGAATACGGAACGGAGACAAAGTAATGGCACAACATACACCTGAAACTCTTCTCGCCATGGCGCGGCAATTCATGGAAGCGCGCGTGTTCCTCAGCGGCGCCGAACTGGGGCTGTTCGAACTCCTGGCATCGAAGGCAATGACCGCCGAAGAAATCACGTCGAAAAAAGACCTCGATCCGCGCGGCGCGACGATCCTGCTCGACGCCTTGACAGCCATGGGACTGTTAGAGAAGACACACGACCTCTATGCATGCCCCGCGCCGATTGCCGCCATGTTAACACCAAGTTCGCCAGACTCGGTCATGCCGATGGTTCTGCATGTAGCCGGCCTTTGGCACCGATGGTCGGGCATTACCGACATCGTCCGCGGCATTCCGGCCACGAACGCGACCGGGACTTTCGACGGCGAAGGACAACTCGCGGCCTTCATCGGCGCGATGCACGTCATCGGAGCCCGCATGGCGCCCGAAGTGGTCAAAGCCGTCGAACCGGGCGACGCCAAGGCATTGCTCGATGTTGGCGGCGCATCCGGCACCTACACTGAAGCGTTCCTGCGCGCCTGCCCCAATATGTGTGCGACGCTTTTCGACCGTGCGCCCGTCGTCGAACTCGCCCGCGTCCGCCTGGCGAACAGCGGCCTCATGGACCGCATCGCGATCACGGCCGGCGACTTTTACGAAGACCAACTCCCAAGCGGCCACGACCTCGTGTTTCTCTCCGCGATCATCCACCAGAACAGCCCCGAAGAAAACGTCGACCTCTACCGCAAATGCCGTCACGCGATGCTATCCGGCGGCCGCCTCGTCATTCGCGACCACATCATGCAACCCGATCACGTACGGCCCGTCAGCGGCGCCATGTTCGCAGTCAACATGCTCGCCGCCACACCCGGCGGCGGCACCTATACCTTCGACGAAATCCGCGCGACACTCGAAGAAGCCGGTTTCAACCGCGTCCGCCAGATGCAAACCGGCGACCTCATGAACGGTCTCATCGAAGCCTTCAAATAGGAGAACGCAAGCGCGCAGACAGAACCACACCGGGACGACGCCCAAGTGGAATGCGTTCCGACTACGCGCCACATCGGAGAGTTCGAACAGCGACACCCGCGCAAAACTTGAAATCTATGCCACACGACTGCTATCATACTTCTACGATATGCGCTGCCCGATAAGGCTAGCGCGTGACAAAAATGAAGTCACTTTACGACGTCCCCATCGTCTAGCCCGGTCTAGGACACCGCCCTTTCACGGCGACGACACGAGTTCGAATCTCGTTGGGGACGCCATTTGTATACCGAGTTAAGTACTGGTGCCACACCCCCGGTACTTAACTTTTCTTTTTGCTCCAATAACGCCAAAATCCCCTCATTCTTGACCCGAATGCTCACCTTCTTGCCATCCATTACGATGTCCTCAACCAGAATGCCAAGGTATCGTTTGACAGTCTGCGGACTACCGGTAAACACGAGCTTCAGCAGTTCGTCCCTTATCAACGCAATGTTCTCCGGGCTACTCAGGTGTGGCGGCAATTCCTTGACGGAGGTCCGGTGCTCAAGTTCGTCCTCAAGCTTCTTCTCTTTGACCTTCAGTTCCTTGACCCTGTCGTCCATGTTTGCCGGGTCCAACGTGCCGTCTTCAAAGGCATCGTAATAGCGGGTCAACTTCCGCTCGACATCCGCAATCTGTGAGCGGAGTTCTTTCACGGGCCGGTGTCGTTCGGCCAATGCCTTCCGCACTTCCGCAACCACCGCCTTTACGTTGGCCTCACTGAAGGCCCAATTCAGAATCTGTTCGAGGACATGCTTCTCAAACGACCGGACTTGGACACGATGCCCAGGGCAAGCAGTCTTCCCTTCCTTCAAATACGTCCGGCATGTGTAATAGACGTACTTCCCGCCTTTGCCCGTTGACGAGACCATCGAAGCTCCGCACTTCCCGCACTTGAGCATCCCAATCAGAAGCAATGGCCCGTCATACGCCCTCCCATTTTTCCATTCTTTCATCTTCCCTTTCCTTATGATGTGAGCCGCGTTGAACGTATTCTCATCAACGATGGCCGGAACTGACACAACGACCCATTCGGATTCGGGCCGGACAATTTTGTTCTTCGCGTCGAACCGGCTGAAAACGTACTGGCCGATGTAGGCCGTGTTCTCAAGGACCCGCAGCACTTCGACGGAATTCCATTTTGTCGGCTTGCCCGTCTTCTTGTTGATACGGCGGAACATGCTATCCCGGTTGAGCATCTTGGCGATTTCGACAGCCCCCTGATTTTCTTTGGTATAAATCTCGAAGATGCGGCGGACTTGCTTGGCCTCTTCTTCGTCCGGTACGAGGATACTTTTGGGGTTGCCGCGGTCGTCGGTTGTTCTCTCAACCTTATAACCATACGGCGGTCGCGAGCCGTTGAAGAATCCCTTCCTGGCGTTCTCCTTCATCCCCCGCGCCGTGTGGAATCCAATCATTTGGGATTCGTGCTCGTCGATGGCGGCAAATATTGTCCCGAGCAGGTTGGAGGTGGGTGTGTTCGGAGTGCCGGTTTCCTGCGTAATGGCGATGACATCAACGCCGGCTTTCTTGAGGGTTCGCCGCCAGATTCCACCATCGACAGCATTTCGGAAGAAACGCGACGTTGTCAGGACGAGAATGGCATCCACCTGCAACGACCCAAACTGAATGGCCTCAACCATCGCCTGGAACTGGGGGCGGTTGTCATCCGTGGCAGAGGCCCCATTCTCCCGGTACTCAGCCACAATCTCGTGGTCGTGCTGTTCGCAGTAGGCTTTGAGTTGCCGGAGTTGGTCCGGGATGGACAGGTCCTTTTCGGCCTGCCGGACCGTTGACACTCTGGCGTATAACGCAACCCTCATAAGAGCCTTTAGCCTTTCTGTACTATCAATATGGTATTATAAACGAGCCTGATTGCGGAGAACAAGTCCAAATTGGGCGATTTCCGAGTTGTTTGTTGTGAAGCGGGGCCGCCAGCACCATGCCGACGACCCCTGCCCACTCGCGTTGCTTACGCGGCTTGCTGGAAAGCGAGTCCTGTCCGTTCGGCTTTCAGTTCCGAGTAGATTGCGGTAGCGGTAGCCTTGGCCTGCTTCCAAGCCATGTAAGCCATAGCCACATCCATAGCCACATCGCATGGCCCCCAGGTGTTAACTCGCTTGGGGGCCTTTGCATTTCTGGCCGACCTGCATGTCTCTGAAAAGTTTCGTAACGTTACGAAACTTTTCCGCCAATCCGCCACGATATGACTCTTATCGTCGTCTTCGGGGGGCTGCAACCGCGCGATATGGCTCTTTCCGCAATTCTGACACCTTCAGAACCGGCCACGGACAAACATATGAACACTAAACACCACGGAGAGCTTGTTGCCTGCCGAGACGGTGTTTGGCTCATTCTCATTTCAAGGAGGTAACAACCATGAAAGTGACAGTATCAGTTTGCATTACGGAGCAGCAGTACGCCGCTCTCGTCCAAGCAGTCGAACAGACGGGCTTGGCAAAATCGGACATTATCCGCAGAGCTTTGGATGAGTTCTTCGCACGCCGTGAACGAATCAATCCGTAACGTGAAAAAGCGGGCCGCAAGTCGAAACGGCCCGCGACCCTGTAACCATGAACAATGTATACGTTTGTCCTGCTGCCTGTCAGCATGGCACGTAAAAAGGAAGGTAAGCCATGAATATAGCCACGGCCAGAGAATCTCTGGAACACGAAGATATTGGAGCCTGCTCGCACAACGATGCTCAGTCGCAAGTCGAGGAGGCTCCGCAAATCACAATCAACACCATCCCCGTTGAAGCACATGAATCCTTGTCGTCAATCTCCACCGCCATCAACGAAAAGCTGAACAAGCGTTACAGCCGGGAAGACAAACTGACGATTGCCGGTATGATTGCCGATTGGCTTTATGCCCGTGGTCGATTGCTCAAAGACATGTCCAACCCGGAAGAGCCAAGCCCCTATCTTCTTTTGGATGATGGCAAGGCGGTGGCTCTGGAAAAGACATCACTGGAAGTCCGGCTTGCCATTGCCGACGCCGGCGTCAATATGACGGAAAGTGTGTTCACATGGACCATTGCCGCACTTCAACACCGTTGTCTCCGTGAGGGCAAAGAAGTCTCTCTATCGCATTTCACCGCATGGTACAACGGTAAGTTCTACGTGAGTGCCGGGCCGACTCAGGTGGTCATCGTTGAAAGCGTTGATAGCTCTGTCCATTTTACAATCGCACCCAATGGCCATGACGGTATTCTTTTCTCGGCGGAAGGGTGCCTCCCTGTTTGGATGCCAACACAGTGGCCAAGACATATCACCAGATTGGATGCCTTTAAGCCGATTCTTGAGGCTCCCGCCGAAACCGCTGCCTACACCCCGGAGGCTCAACTGGCTTTATCGGAGGCTTGGGTGTTGGCTGTGCTCATGCAAATCAGGCCACTTCCTATTCTCGTCAATTTGGGTCAGCACAGTTCCGGTAAATCCACTCATGCCAAAGCCATTATCAAACTGCTCATGGGTGAAGGAGCGGATTTGGCTACAACGCCATGCTCACCCCGTGACTTCACAACTTGTGCCACTTCCCTTCAAATTTACGGATTGGACAATCTTGATGGAGCACCGGAGAAATGGTTGCCGGACCTACTTGCCCAAACCAGTACGGGGGGCATGGTTGAAGAAAGGCTCCTGTATACCAACGGTGAAGTTTACCGAAAGGCACTCATATCGGCATTGCTGATAACGACACGAACGGCGGCATTTGCTACCCGACCTGATATCCTGGATAGGGCCGTTCCATTGTTCTTTGGCAGCAGGACAGACTTTTCGATATCGGAAAAAGAACTCTTGGATGAAGTCGTTGCCAACAGGGATGCTGTGCTCACGGGGTTGGCCATGAAGTCGTTACAGGTCAAATCACAGGAGGTTGAAGAATCATCACCAGATAACCGTTTCACGGAATTTGGCAGAATCCTCTTTGCACTTTGGCCGGATAACGCCAGAGCCATTCTTGACGCACTGAACAAGGCCAAACGGCTGAGCGTCAGTGATGAGGATTCGTTGCTACAGGCTTTTCTAAAACATGAAGGCGGTGTTCTCAAGGGTAATGCCACACAGGTGTTGAAC
>CAIYET010000093.1 GCA_903925285.1 Candidatus Hydrogenedentota bacterium
CCAAACCCCAAACCCCAAACCCCAAACCCTGTATAGTCAAAATATCCAGCCGATGATTAACCGGTTTTAGTGGCCTGAGTTTTGGTTAAGCCGTGTTTCGCATCTGAATCGATTGACGCGCCCCCAATATGCGGGCACGTGATCTTCCGGGCTAGTCGATGCGTTCGTAAATGACCACGGGTTCTTCTTCTTTGTCGGTAAAGAAACGGTGTTCGTGCGGGCTTTCACGGTTTTCGTAGGGAACGTCGGGATAGCCGTCGAGGACAATTCGCTTGTAGTGCTGCCCGAGCGGGACTTCGCGCAGGAGATAGTCGCGAACCGGCTGATTTCCGTATTTGCGCGGAATCACCCACTTGGCCTGTTTGGCGGGAGCAAGGTCTTCCCCGGTATAGCCGCCAAGGACGCGCAATTTAGTGTAGAACTTTAGGCAGGGATCTTCGTAACCGATGGCAACGGTTTCTCCCGGTTTCGCATGTTCGTTCAGATAGGTGACAATGCCCCGAATCGGGCCTTTGTAATCTTGGGTCAGTTCGATGAGATACAAGGGAAACAGGCCGGTCAGGAACCAGAGCGCGCATACGGCGACAGCCCATCCTTTACTGCGCTGCCACAACCCGACCATGACTTGGCCGGCTATCACGCTGGCCACCGGCAACAACGGGGAGAGATAGCGGAAGTAGGGATAGTCGACAAAGATCGCCATCAGCGGGATGGATAGGCCCATGAACGTGAGCGCGAGCGTGAACCCCGGATACACGGTGGAAATCCGTTCGGATTGTGGCAGGCGTTTGTATCGCGATACCAGAATCATCCCGGAGAAAAGCACAAAGGGGTTGGGGATATAGAAGAGAAAGAAGAGACAGAAGAGCCGAATTGCAAAGATCGTTTTTCCAAATTCCAATTTACTGGGATGGGACACGGACATCCAGATCAGCCACGGCAGGTTCAACAGGAACACGCCGCCGACCAAGGCCAGGACTATGCGCATCTTGTGGCGATGCCAGATAAGCGCATGAAAAGCCACGGACATCAGGAGTGCCACGCCGTGGCCGTGATTGGTGTGAAGCAATGCCAGCGCCGCCACGACAAACAGGCCCTGGGCATACTTGCGCGATTCCAGTAATCTGAGATAGTTCCAGAGGCCCAGGACGGTGAAGAACGCCGAAAGGCTGTAATAGCGACATTGGCCGGCAAGCAACAGAAACGGGACAGACATCATCAACATGACCGATGCCGTCGCAGCCACTTTGCGGCTTCGCCATGTCGCCAGTGCCAGGTAATAGGTCAGCATGATCGTGGCAATTCCAAAAAGCGCAAACGGCAAACGGGCCGCAAAGGTCGATTCGCCCAGCGCGGCAAACGCGGCCGCAGTCACGTAATACTGCATCCATGGAAGAAACGTGAAGATCCCGCTGGGTGTAATGTCGCGTCCCTCTTCCGACGAGATGGAATTCTCGCCGTCGTAGCACATGGGCACGCCATGTTGCAGCACCGTGCGGGCAATTACGGCGGTCGAGCATTCATCGTTCCACAAGTAAGAATGTGTAAGATGGGTCAGTAACAAAACCGACGAACTCGCCAAGAGAAATAATAGGAACCAACGCTCGCGCGTGGTCTTTTGGACAGTCTCTTTATCCGGCATCGTTTTTCCCTTGCGATTTGAAAACCGGATTCTCGCAAGAGTTATGGACTCGGCGCAAGTAAGGCGAACTCCGGGTGACCATCCATCCAACTTGGCTTCGCGGGTCTTGGCGGTTCCGTCGGATTGTTTACCCTTGCGCCCGGCGAGTTGCGCCGCAGCACGCCCGTTCCGTCGAACTCCACATAACGTACACCCCTGCACGAAGATTCAATTGACAGATTCACCTCTGATTGGTATGATATGATTTGAATGCAGGCATTAGAATCATGGGAGGTTGTTGGGGTGGAAGCGCGGAAGAGTGGTTCGTTCGCGTTGATATCTGCCCATTCCATGTGGAGGAAGTTGAAGTGATCGAGCAGGAAGCGCAAGAGAAGTGCCAAGGGATGGTCAAGTGGTTCAGTGACCAGAAGGGCTATGGATTCATTGCCCGTGACGGCGGTCCCGACGTTTTCGTCCATCACACCGCCATTCAGATGAATGGGTTTCGCACTCTAAAGGAGGGCGAACCGGTCTACTATGATCTCCTTCAGGGAACCAAAGGGTTGCAGGCGGTAAACGTCATGCCGGTGGAGAACTCGGAGCAGGTCTGAACGCGCCTGTGTTTCGTGCTGGTCTTACCAATGCGGTATTTCCGTATTTCGTGCGCGAGCGTGTGTACGCTATAATGGTGTGCAAAAGGAGGGTTCGCGCGTGGGTAAGGAGATCGAACGGAAATTCCTTGTACGGGGCGACACGTGGCGCGTCGAGGCGGACTCGGGGCTTCATTGCGCGCAGGGTTATTTGTTCGTTGCGCCGCCGGTGGCGATGCGCGTGCGCATCATGGGCGGCAAGGCCATGCTCAATATCAAGAAGGCGGTGCGGTCCACAAAGGGTGAAATACCCGGCGCAATTCATGCGATCGAGTGCGACGAGTTCGAGTATCCCATTCCGATCGACGACGCCGAGGCGTTGCTTGCGGGGCTGTGCAATGGGTATCCCATCGAGAAGACCCGGCACAAGCTCAGCTACGGTGGCTATGTGTGGGAAATCGACGTGTTTGCTGGCGAGAATGCCGGGCTAATCGTCGCCGAGATCGAACTGCCCAGCGCCGACGCACCTTTCGATCGCCCGCCTTGGCTTGCCGAAGAGGTCTCGCATGACCCGTGCTATCTGAATTCCAGCCTCAGCCGCAAACCCTTCAATCAGTGGTAAGTGCCGAGTGCGACAACTCGTAGTCCTAATCGACTTCGTACTTATGCCCATCGATTCCAGGCGGCACGCGCGGTTTCGACGAAGGTGCGGATGTTTGTTTCGGGGGTGTCGCGCGGGATCATCTCGCCGGAGTTGAGGATGTGGCCGCCGTGGCGGCTGACGCGCTCGATGGTGTGTTCGACGGCTCGGCGGACATCTTCGGGTGTGCCGCGTTCGAGGACGGTGAGTGGGTCGACATTGCCGGAAAGGCAGACGCGGCTTTTGACGATGGCCCGCGCGGCTTCGATGTCGATGCCTGGACCGACGCTGAGAATGGAGAATCCTGCGTCCGCTTGCAGGTCGATCATGGCTGGGTGTTCTTCGCTGGCGTGATAGATGACCTGTCCGCCGGCGTCGCGATACGCGGACGAAACGCGGCGGGCCGGTTCCATTGCGAATGCGCGGTACATGTCGGGGCTGATCAGGTGTCCGCTGGCGTTGCAGTCGCCGAACCAGATCGCGTCGGCGCCGGCGCGAAGTTGGTCCAATCCGAAGCGGCGCTGGTAATCCTCGAAGAAGCCTACGGCGTCGGAGACGAATTCGGGACGGTCGTAGACCATGGCGAGGAAATCCGTCATTCCGAACGCGAGCGTGGCGGAACTGAAGGGGGCGGCGGTGCGGCCTGTCACGCACACGGTGTCGCCGAAATGGGCTTTGACGGTGCGGATGGCTTCGAGGAGGATTTCCATGCGCCCTTCGATGCGGTAGCCGTGTTCGCGCAACGTGTCGAGCGCGGCGGGC
>CAIYET010000094.1 GCA_903925285.1 Candidatus Hydrogenedentota bacterium
ATCAACCTAGTTAAGAACACTTCCCGATACGTTCTGAGATGCTACCTCATCACGGGGCGCGGTTCCAAACCCGGCGTTGGACGCGACAGGATCGGCCGCGAGTCAGAAGCACCGACCCAAATCCGCACGCAATGTATTCGGGAGGGCGAGGCCAAGATATGCCGATGACCGCACATTTCGAGTGATGGCGGGCCTCATTCTTCTTGCGCCTGTTCCCCATGCCCAGGCGTCGTGCTCGTGCTCGTAATCGATCTCGTAATCGTCATCGTAATCGTGCTTGTATGTTAATAGGTGGCGGTTGATGCGTAGCAAATCAGTCACCGTAGAAGGTTTTCTTTTTGGTTCTTTTTCTTTTGTGGATAACGTCGAATCTGTGGATAAGTATCGAGCTGATAGAGCCACATTTCTTGATTCTCTAGGTTCCTCGTGGGAAGATGACGGCACGGGGTGGAGACCCTTCGTGCACTGGGCCTCTTATAAGCCCGAGCACGAGACCTATCCCACCCCGCGCTGTCTGCCCACCCCGGAAGACCGGACACTGTCTTGGATTACAGTCCGAATAGACAAGCGTGGTCGGGGTGGGTCGTTTCCAATTCCGACACGAACGAAAGTAACCAGAAAAGGAATTACCTCATGAATACCATTTCTCCTACACCCAATGCAAAACCGGCCGGCGTTTCGGCGCCGATGGCGTGGCTGGGAACCGACGTGGGCAAGGACGCCTTCGAGGCGGCGCTGTACCGGGCCTTGCCGGCCGGCCAGTATTGGAAAGCCCAGGACATCCCGGTCAAACAGTTTACTAGGACAAAAGCAGGCGTTCTGAAATGTTTGGCGTGGCTGAAAGCGCAAGAACCCCCCGCAGGGTCGGTCGAAGACGCTGCGCCCGAAACGCGCGTCGTCATGGAAGCGACGGGCAAATACTCGCGCGAGCTGGCCGAGTGGTTCATCAAGCTTGCGCCGGCCATGAGCCCGGCCATCATCAACCCGCGCTTGACCAAAAATTTTACCCAAAGCCTGGGCGTTTTCACCCGCACCGACAGGGCCGATGCGCGTTCCCTGGCGCGCTATGGCGCGGAACGCCGACCGGTAGCTTACGAGCCCGCGGCCCGCGAAATTGCAACCCTGCGCGATATGACGCGCTACCGCCAGACGTTGATCGAAGAGCGGACCGCCGAACGTAACCGCGCGGCGGAAGGCAGCGTGTCGCCCGAGGTGCGCAAGATACAGAAGCGCCGCCTCGAACACATTGAGCGCGACATCGCCAAGATCGAGAAAGCCATCAAGGCGCACGTGGACAGCGATACGGTACTCGCCGCCGACGTGGCCCGCCTCCAGACGATCCCCGGCGTCGGACCGCTCACCGCGCAAGTCGTCCTGGGCGAAATGGGCGACCTGCGCCGCTTTAACCGCGCGCGCCAGGCTACTGCTTTTGTAGGTCTTATACCTACCTGTCACGACTCTGGTACTAGTGTGCATAAGAAAAGCCACGTATCCAAGAGCGGTTCCCCCCATGTCCGCCGGATCCTCTACCTGTCGGCCATGGCGGCCATCCGCGGCAACAACGAACTCGCGGACGTCTACAAGCGCCTGTATGAAGCGGGCAAGCCGCCCCTGGTCGCCATCGTGGCTGTCATGCGGAAACTCCTGGTGCTCATGCGCGCCTTGCTCGTACACGAACAGAATTACCAATCGGATTACGTCAAAAACCGGAGGACAACCTGTGGATAACTCACTCATAAGACCACTCATTGGACCCAAAATACCCCTTGACTTCGAACACACTGTCTCGTGCTCGTGCTCGTAATCGTAATCGAACCCATGATCTGAAACAGTTTCTGTCCGTAGGATGGAATCCGATTACGATTACGATTACGATTACGAGTCATCATGAAGCAAGGCTTCACTCGCGATGATGAAAATGCGTGCTCATTTGAGCGATTATACTTTCGCGCCGTGCGAGGTAGATATGCCGTTTGTGTTTGGTGCGAATGAGCC
>CAIYET010000095.1 GCA_903925285.1 Candidatus Hydrogenedentota bacterium
TCTTAGATCTCGGGCGGTACTCTCGCGCCCAAGGGACGGGAAGCCGGGCCCGTCGAACGAAATAAAGCAAAGATAATAAAACACCAAAGGGCGTCATCATGAAACCGCTAGTCAAGCCGGTTGAGCCTGTCGAACGCGACGTTCGCTTCGATCACGTGCGACCGCTGTATCTGGAAGCCTTGACGCTGGTCGAGAGGCTGCATCGCCGCCTGCTCGATGTGATCAAGGATGAATTCGATCGCCGTGGCCGCTCCGACATCAATTCCGTCCAAGCGCTCCTGTTGTACAATATTGGCGACAAAGAACTCACCGCCGGCGAGCTGAGCACGCGCGGCTACTACCTGGGTTCCAACGTGTCCTACAACCTCAAGAAGCTGGTCGAGATGGGCTTTCTCGATCATCAGCGTTCGCGCGTCGATCGCCGTTCGGTCCGTATCAAGCTGACCGAAAAAGGCTGTGATGTTCGCGACATCGTCGAAACGCTGTACCAGAAGCATGTGCGAACGGTCGAGCAGGTCGGCGGCATCAACCCGGAAGAGTTCAACGCGCTGAACAAGGCGCTGCATCGTCTCGAACGCTTCTGGACCGACCAGATCCTCTATCGGCTGTAGTCGTCCCGGCGGGATGGCGTGCCGGATTGTCGCCCGAAAGAATACCCGCTGCAATTGTTCGAGCGGGATGTCTGGTGGAGTGGAGCCCTGGCCGCAAGGCCGGGGCTTCGTCTATTGCGGCCGGTTCGGGTCTGACAATACCGCGGGCGGCCGGCTGGGCCGGGCGATCCTGCCCCGGAGTGGCGTCGGCGGGTCGTCCGCGGGGCGTCCGTAGGGCATGGCGAAGGGCGATTGCCTGTAATTACCGGGGAAAAGAGCTGGGGGAGCCTTGGTTGTCCCGGTCGCGTTGCGTTGAATTTCCAAATATTGTGCGAATTACGAATCACCGGAGAGGAGCCAAAATGGCAACCCAGATGACGAAGTCGCAGTTGATCGAGAAGATCGCCACCGAGAGCGAATTGGCGAAGAGAGACGTCAAGGGCGTATTGGAGACCCTGGCGTCCATCGGATACAAGGAACTGAAGAAGACGGGCATCTTTCTGGTGCCGGGCTTTGCCAAGTTCGTCGTTATCAAGAAGCCGGCCACCAAGGCGCGCAAGGGCACCAACCCCTTCACCGGCGAGCCGATGACCTTCAAGGCCAAGCCGGCCCGCAAGATCGTCCGGGCGCGTCCGGTCAAGGCGGCGAAAGACGCGGTCTAGAAAAGAGTAAGGCCCCTGCGGGGGCCTTATTTCCCGTCACCGAGTTGTTTGCGGCCGGAGGCGCGTACAACGCTTCCGCCGCATTGTTGCGTGTTGCCGGTTGCCGGCCATAAAAGCGCCGTGCGGCCGCCTTACCGGAATCGCTGGTGTCGAGGGACCGGCTGGGCGGTGATGCGTGCGCGTGCGTCACGTTCCCGCGAGGGTGCATTGCGCGAAATGAGCCACTTGGGCTAGTGGTGCGACGCAAACAGATCGTACCGATCCGTTTGGATAAGTCGCCCCACGACTTCAATAAGTTAGTGGGCTGACTTGTCCAAACATTTGGAAACCA
>CAIYET010000096.1 GCA_903925285.1 Candidatus Hydrogenedentota bacterium
ACAGATCCCGGCGAGCGGAATTACCGCACCGGGCTCCTGCCTCGGGTTATGACGTTTTCAGTCGCACGTGTCTTCGTGCCACTTCACGTATACGGTCGAGCGCGTGTTGCAGGTCTATCTGGCCTTGAGTCCAGAACCTGGTTTGCTCTCCCATATTTCCCTTGGCCAAGCCCCTTCCCTCCAGGCACTCCGCCGAGCAAGGTCTCCCCCGCTCCTTGTTCGCGCCCTTCGCAGGTACTATGGGCTTGTCAGACTTCCCGCCATCGTGCATCATGGTTGTACTTTCTTTTTGACCATGCGGACCTCGGCGACAGGCCAAGGCCGATTGGCGGGACCTCCCGGCTTCCGCGCAAGAAGTTTCGGTACGTGCGTGGGGTCTCTGACCTCGCGGAGCCCAGCCGTATCTCGCGATGGCGATGCGGCTGATGTTGCCTTCCGTCTTTGCCCAAGACGTCGGCGCTCCGGACAATGCGATTTCGCGGCTCGATACCCAGCCCATACCTGCCCCTGTCGACGCTTGTCACTTCCCCTCGCGGGGAAACAGCCACGACTCGGGGAACAGCGTGGTTCGCTACTCCTTTCACTGTAAGGGACTTTCACCCTCTACTCCTTGCCGGCTTTTACCGGCGCTTCGGGCGAACGCATCTGACAGCACTCAAGCCCGGATTTGCTGGCCAAATGTTCCCACCGCCATTCCCGCGTATCCCGAATCAACTCGCTCACTTCTTGCGCAATGCACCGCCGATCGGTTCGAGCCAGTAAGCGTGTCGACTTCCGGGGGGCGTTGTTCAATGAAAACCCGATTGGCGATAGGGCCACGACGTTTATTGCCCAGGCAGTGTTTTTGCCGGGTTTTACGCCCCTGACGCAAGAAGGGTACAAAGGCGCGGTTCCATTTCGAGTCGGTGTAGAGCGTGCGGTAGATGGTTTCCGTGCTAACCCGCATCCAGGGGGCGTTTGGATAGTCGAGCCATAGTCGGTTCGCCGTTTGCTCCGGAGACCACAGTTCGGATGATTTGTCCCTTACATATGTCTGTATTTTTGTGCGATCAAGAACCCGATGCCGGACACAGTCTCTCTTTCCGTCAGAATACGGGGTGAACTTCCAGAACAAGATTGGTTTGTTCCAGGAGCAGTGGTTTTGTGTAGAATGAAGCTTCCTGCACGGAGACGCATGAGGACACCATTTGCAGGTTGACGCAACAGGAGGGCGGATGGAGAAGCAAGGCCAAAACAACGGAAGCAAGTACATTCTTCACAAGGAAGGATGCGGACGGTACTTCGCGTGTGTGCTTCATCAGGTTGTCCGTGCCGATAATCTCCTTCAGTCCTTTGAGAAAGGGGCCGAGGGGGCTCAGAAGTATCATTCGGATCTGACCCGGCGACATGCGGAGTTCATCACGAGTCTGATTGACTGCAAGGATGAGCGGCTCACGTATGAAATCCGTATTGTTTCCAAACCAGACGCTGCTCTATATACTCGTGGGCGCATTATCCTTGCCATGATCTGCAGGATGGAATGCCACGACGATCAGGCCGTGACATCGCATGCCCGAGGACTGCTCAATTTCCTGACGAGCTATTTCCCGGAATATGAGTTTCGTCTCGCGAGTAGAGCCGCGCTGGCACGCCTTCTGTCTCCTTTCTCGCCCAACTACGGCGTTTCGATTGTAAGGCGTACGGCTATGGCTGCACTCGACACACTGAAGGAAGGGAAGCATCGGCCGCGCAGGGTTGGATTTCGCGTACAAGATGAACCCGCACAACAGCATTCTCTTGAGGGCACCAAAGTATTCCATGTGTTCCCGTTCATCCCGCCGCCCATGCCCCATAATGACCTGTACAAACTACTCTTGCTCGAACGGGCGCCTGTGGCAATCTGCATCCGATTACGTCCCACATGGCTTAAGGACAACGAGGAGAAGATCCTGCAGGACCAGATTGGTATTTGTGAACGGTATATGCAATGTCATCTTGCAACCGGGTTGGCGGATGTTGCTGAATTGCACCCTGCATTGCAGGAACAGGCCAAAATGTACCAAGGATACCAGGTCCGCGCGCTATATGGGCTCCGCGACAATACAGCCCTGATGACCGTGGATGCTGTTTCCAGTAAGCCATTTTCACAACATATTCCGGAGGCGCTGGGCAATCTGCTCACCGAGCCCGCAGGAGGATATCACTCGGGGGTTCAGGATAGCGACCGCCTTTACCTTGCGGGAGGATATGACATTCTGGAATCGGCGAACACAGAAGCTTCAATTGCGGCTTTCCTCTCGTTGGATTTCTGTATGCCACGAACACCGGATTGTTCGGAAAAAGTCGGACGCCTTCCATTTCTCTTTGATTCCATGGAGGCTACAACCGCATTCCGCCTCCCCACGGTCTTCCCTAGCGCCCCGTGGGGCATCTCGGCCCGGGAATACAGAACAAAGCCCGCCCCCAGCAACCTTCCCAATGAAGGCTCTTTGGTGGGGGTCAGCAATCACGGCGGTATATCGCAGGAAGTTCGCATTACAGCCGATGATCGCAAGCGCCACGTATACATGATTGGCCAGACTGGCACAGGAAAAACGACATTGCTCACGAGCATGGTGCTGGATGACATCCGATCGGGAAAGGGCGTCTGCTTCATTGACCCGCATGGCGATGCTTACACGGCATTGCGTGCGGCCATCCCAGAAAACCGAATCGATGATGTTGTCATTATAGATCCAACGGACACGGACTATCCTGTGGGCCTGAATCTGCTCGAATACCGAACACCCGAGCAGCGCCATTTTATTGTGCAGGAGTTTGTCGGCATTATCCGCCGGTTGATGGACGATGAATATGGGGCGGCCGGGCGTGAGATGACTGGCCCCATCTTCTTTCAACATATGCGCATGAACATGCTCTTGGCCATGTCGAATCCTGCCAATCCCGGCACGTTGATGGAGTTCTACAATATCTACCAGTCCAAGAATTACTGGAAACGGTGGATCCCCTTGGCCATAGAAGACCCTATGCTTCTATCTTGGACAAGAGATGTGCTTCCAAACACAGACTATCTTCGACGAGACAACGACAACACGAGCATGGGATCGTATCTCGGCAGTAAGTTTGATTCATTCCTTTTTGATCCGCGGCTACGCTACATCTTCGGACAGAAACGATCCACAATTGATTTTGGCGAACTTATGAATTCGGGGAAAATACTTCTTGTCAATCTGGCAAAAGGCCGGCTCTCCGAAGAAAATGCACGGTTCCTTGGAATGATTATCCTGGCGAAATTCATGGGGGCTGCCCTGGAAAGGGTTACTATGCCCGAGCGTTTACGCAAAGATTTCTACCTGTATGTGGACGAATTTCAGAGCATGGCCACGCAGAACTTCATTACCATGCTTTCTGAGGCGAGGAAATTCGGATTGTGCCTTGTCCTTGCGAATCAGTTTGTATCACAGATACGAGACGAGCGAATAACGCGCGCCATCTTCGGTAATGTTGGCAGCAAGGTGTGCTTCCGATTAGGACAAGATGACGCGAAAACTATGGAGTCTGAATTCCTGCCCACCTTCAACCAATACGATCTCTCCAACTTGCCCAACTGGAACGCCTATATGTCAACACTAGTTCATAATCAGAAAGTGCCACCATTCAGCATCGAAACGGTTCAGCCTGCCGACACTTCTGATCCCATACGTCTGCAGAAGATTATAGTGAAGTCGCGCATGAAATACGCCAAGAAGAGGGCTGATGTAGAAAAAGAAATTGCCGAAAGTATGCAGGAATCACAGGGCGGAAGAACCGTAATAAACCCCGTGTCAATGGGTTTTTGAAAGAACATCTCTCAGTGAATGTTGAACGGCCCTCTATTGAGCCGTTGTTTCAGTTTCCCTTCCCGGCGGGGGGTACTGCATTAGCGCTAATAATCACCAGGCCGCGTTTCGTCCATGCGCCCAGTAATAAGTGATGATGTGCGCACGAGCTACAGCATCGCGGCTTCTATCTTCGATTACCATGCGTGGACTCCTTTTCCGCAAATAACATAGCCCACGGTGATTTGTTGTAAATGCAACCGCCAGAAGACACGCATAATGAGTCCCGTCTCACTTCAGAACCAGTCGCGATCATGGTGCGGAGGCCGCACCGACTCCTGATTTCCCACACGCATCAGGATCACTATGGGTTTCTGAACCAGATCCACCCTCTAATCCATCTGCCACTTTTTGTAAACGTCCAGTGAACGGCATCTTACCATTTCGACGCGCGTATGGGAGAATGACCTCATCAAGCGCGGAGGTCGTGGAAAGTGATGGAGACGCAACGCAAGTGCAGGCGTAGTCGCAGGTGGCTCCGTGAACAGTGGCGTGGGCAGGTGGAGGCTCAGGCTTCGAGCGGGGTGTCGGGCATCGCGTATTGCCGTCGCCATGGTCTTCGGGCGAAGAGTTTCTATCGG
>CAIYET010000097.1 GCA_903925285.1 Candidatus Hydrogenedentota bacterium
GCACGTTCTGAAGATTTGAACCAACGACTTGTCCTTCTGAAAACCCATCCGGGCAGATCAAGGTGAGTTTCGGACGCAACCTGGATGCATTTGAACGCTTCGCGAGATTGTTTTGACGCTGGTAGCTGATTCTGAAAGCACATCGCCATCATCGTAATTGGCAATCTCTGCATGCCGGGCGACATTTCGCCGTTTCGAGGTCAGCCCAAGTTTTTTGAGTGGCGAGAATCTTGTAGGTCAGGCAGCGCGGCGTTCGTAGCGGTGATGAAGTCCGCCGACCTGCGGAAACGAAACGACGTGACCTTGGTCGTGAGTCTGGACTGGACGGGGTAATGGGCTATCAGGCATAGAATTGCCGGTGTCGCCGGTGGCCCCGTGAACCCCTCAGTTCGCCCCCACCGTGAGTGGTCGTTTCCACGCCATTATCCCCCGAATCTGATTCGGCGAAATTCAGATTGCCAGTAGCCGTACCTTACAGGTCGTCTGACTTTCTTGATTGTAAGGGATTTGTAGGCAATGGTGAATTGGCGACGATTTCTTTCATCCGCTTGCCTGGCCGGAACAGCACCGCTTTGCGTTCGGGCAGGGGCACTTTTTCGCCCGTGCGCGGGTTGCGGGCCATGCGTGCAGCCCGTGTCCTTACTTCAAGCACGCCGAAGTCGCGCAGTTCCCAACGACGGCCATGTGCCAGCTTCTGACCGATTACGTCCAGCATGGCCTCCAAGATACGGCCCACGTCGCTCTACGTCATGCCCAGTTGGGCTGCCATCTGGATTACCAATTAGCGCTTCGTTATCGTCACCGGGTATGCGCTCCTTTGTACACACGATGCACACATTCATGCCCTTTTTCCAGTTCCCTACAACCATGACGCCGGACTGTACATAACGAGCAATGCCACTACCGTAATAAGTCCTTACCCCACCAATGAGGACGAGTTTTCAGGAAGCACAGGCATGGTTAGCGTGACCGGGGGTCTTCCATCCGGCAGATTGGTAATAACAACCTTGTCCGAAAGTACCTGCACTCGGGCGCGGGACCTGTCTCCGAGCGGGTACCAGCGTATGGCGGTCATGACCAACCTGTCATAAGGCGTGCCGTCCGGTCCGTAGCCGCGGCCTGCGGTGAATTGCAGAAAATAGAGGTGCTCGAACACGCCGGAGCCACCCCCATTCGAGTACGCGCTGACCACGTGGGTTCCATCGGCAAGTTTACCCAACCAGTGGTAGCCGGAGTAGCCCTGTCCCGAGCTATCTTTAACCGAATAGAAGCCCTGCTTAAGCTGTTCTACGTTGCCGTCAAAGTACTGGTTGCTGCCGGACGCGGCGGCGAGATCGATCGAGACCGACAACGGAGCGCCGCTGTCCGAAAGATACCCCTCGAACTCGTGAATGATTCCGGGGTGAATCGGTTTTCCTTTGTATGTAAACGATTTGTCGATTTCGATGAGCCCGTCGCGAATGCCGTCGACAGAACCCGAAAACGCCTTCGCGTCGGGCGCCTTGAGCGTGATCGGCGCCTTTCCCTCGCAGGAAATCAGCACCGCGTCCGGCGTCACTTTCACCGTCGAGCGCGCATCGAACGGAGCATAGCGTACCGCCGTCATCAACAGACGGTCGTACGATTCTCCCTCCGGCTTATAGCCTTTGGCTACGGAAAACTTGATAAAGAAGAGGTTGCGGGGAAACATTCGGCCGCCATCATCGTGATAGGCATAGACGACGTGACTGCCGTCGGACAGCCTTCCAAACCACCGGTAACCATCACTTGTTTTGTTGTCCTGGCTCTTGCATCGAATGAAACCGGATTCATCCTTTTGAACCGTTGCGTAATACTCGTTTGTCCCGGACGCCGCGGCCACGTCCACGGACACGGTGAAAGGTGCGCCCGGTTCGGAAATCCAGACAAGAAATTCACTGACCATTCCGGGGTGAATCGGTTCTCCCTTGTAGGTGAAGTGCTGATCCGCCTCGGCAAACGCGTCGCCGATAGACGGGTTTGGCGTACGCCGAGAGACGGCAGGTACGGCCTGCACTGTACCAGCGCCTGACCTCACGGCAAACGGAAGCGTCTTACTGCCATCCGGCTTCGACCACTGCCCTTGCATTTCTTGCCCGGCGATTGTCCCCTTGAAGATGCCTACGATGTTTCCTTTGTCGAACTCATTGAACGTGACGTTCCCTTGCGCGTCGGCGGTTCCCTTTACCGGAATGTCCGTCTTGTATTTTTCATAGAAGTAAGTGCCCGACACGTCATTGCCCTGAATTCGAAGATTCATCTGGACCGCCAATGAATCTCCGATCGTGCCAACGAAGTGTCGAACGCCGGGCGTAGCCGTGTCTTTGACGGGTTGGCTTGCATCGTCGAATGCCAGAAAATCGCCACGAACCCAGCCTTGAATATTCTTGACCGGTTCTTTGATCTTCATCCATGCGGGCGTGGAACCGTCATTGATCTCGATGACAATCACCTTTGTCCCGCCCTGAAGCTGGCCTGCGATGTTCCCATCCGTGGACGGTTTATCGCGGACGTTCAGGACGTCCTGCACCTTGACCGTGGCATTTCGCATCATTGCGTCTTGCTGACCTCGAGCGGCGCTCACAATCACGAGAAATGCAACAATACAGCACGCTAGACAGACCGGCATCTTCTTCTTGAATTCAGTTACTTTCCGGCCAGAGCTGGCCGCACACCTTCCGGAAATATCCATGGCCTCTTGCCGGCGCCCGTCCGATACCAAATTCTTGGTAAACTGCATGTCCGTTCCTCCTCGCCGTTTCCGTTTTCGCTTGAGAGTCCTCTGTTACAATGTCTCTTGACGATCTCATTCTTGGCGCATTCAATCGGTCTCAACTCCATATCTCACATGCGTGGCAATAGTAATTCTCACATTATATGCCACTCAAGAGGAACATTAGCAAGTGCCGATTTGAAACGACGGCATTGCCGAGTTTGCCGCGCGAGTGGGGTGCACCTGCCTGAATGGCTCGATCCAGGACGGAATGAGCCGGGAGCACGTTGTGCACGCGGGGTTGCCGTTTCTCTTTTGGAGATAGGAAAGTTGCCACGCGACGTTATGCTTGTAAGTGTGCTATCAGCCATGCCATGATAGGAGTCAAAGCACGTAATTTCCTTCCGTTATATCGAGCCGTTGTGATCAATTTACGCTTACTGACGGTTTAGTGACACTGGAAATAAACACAAAGGCAACGGTAAATGACCATGGGAGTTCCAATGAGAGCATTCTTGATTTTGCTGTTGCTGTCTATCGTCAGTCTATCGTATGCGGATGAACAAAGGATAGAAGACACGAGCGTCGTCACGAAGGATTGTTTCAAGAAGAGTTGGGGGAAAGTGAAGGGGGTTCTGCAGTTTCGCGGCAATCCCATGCACAACTGGTATGGCGAAGGCCCGGTTCCAAAGAATCCCAAAATGCTTTGGAAGTATCCCGACCACGGCATGGGCGGCATGTCGCGAGTCGGTAAGGAGATGATTTACTGGGGCGGCACCGGCTGGACGGGTCAGCCCGTCGTTCACGAGCGGCCCGATGGGGTCACTGAGGTAATCGTTGGGGCGTTCGATTCGCAGGTGCATTTCATCGATGCCGAAACGGGGAAGGCGACACGCAAGCCATTCAAGGCAGGAGACCTCGTCAAAGGCTCCGTCACCCTCGATCCGGACGGCTATCCCTTGTTGTACGCAGGTTCCCGTGATGCAAAATACCGGATTCTGTCCATTCAGGGCGACGAGACGAAAGAGTTATGGGCGATCAATTCGCTGGCCGCGCCGGATGCGAAATACGACAAGGACTGGGACGGCAATGCCTCGATTATAAACGACATCATGTACTTGGGCGGCGAAAACAGCATCGTGTACGCCGTAAAACTGAATCGGGGATATGACGATCAGGGCAAGGTTACGATCAAGCCCGAGACCATTTTGCAGATGCCCGGTTATACCCAGAAGCTGATGACGGACGTCGGCGACTACAACGTGAGCATCGAGGATTCGGTTGCGGTGTTTGGCAGCCATTTGTACTTTGCCAACGGCGGAGGCCGCGTCGCAGGTATCGATATAAGCAAGATTGAGAACAAGAAGGCCCCGTTCGTCTTCGACTTTTGGGCCGGCGACGATATCGACGCTTCAATTGTAATAGACGAACGTGAGAAGCTATATGTCGCGATAGAAAAAGAGCGTTTCAATAAACGCTCGGAGAAGGTGGGGCAACTAATCAAACTCGACCCAGAGAAACCGGACGATCCGATGCTGTGGAGCGTCCAGGTTCCGCCGCGTGGCGGCGATGGCATGGGGGGGATATGGGCAACGCCGGCCCTTGGCAACGAAGTGCTATACGTGCCAACCCACCCCGGCGATCTTTTCGCGGTCGACCGTGAAACGGGCGAACTCGTCTGGAAAGAGCGTCTCGGATATCACGAATGGTCTTCGCCGATTATTGTCGATAGCAGGCTGATCGTGGGTACGACGTCGCCTGGCGGAATCAGATGTTACAACATCGCCGATGAGCGCAAGCCCGTCCTCGAATGGAATGTTCCAACCAATGGCTGCGTCGAGAGTTCTCCGATACTATGGAAAGGCAAAGTCATCGTCGGCACGCGGGGCGGCTTTGTGTATGCGTTCGGAGACTAGACTGTCCTTCCTGAAAACCCATCCGGCGCAGATCAAGGCGAGTTCTGGGTGCAGCGCTGATGCGTTTGAACTGTCCTTCCGGAAAACTCATCCGGCGACAATTGGCTGATTCTGAACAGCACTTGCAGGAGGTTGGCTGTCGGAAATCAGCGAATCAAGAAGCGCGTTATCGGTCGGTTTCGTGCGTAAGGCAGGCCTTCAGCAAACAGGGATAGGAAAACAAGCCTATCAAGATTACTCGTTCAGGCGGCGCGACGTTCGTAGCGGTGATGAAGTCCACCGATTTGATGCTGGCCGCATTCGTCACCCCCCTTCGCCATCATCCCAAGCCCCATCAACCGTCCAACCGCCACTCTCATCGCCGCCGTGGCCATCTGGAGAATCGCCCGTATCCCACAGCTTGCTAAAAACGGTCGATATCTACATCGTGAGCATTCAAATGAGCATATGTGGAGGCCGTAATATCAACCATGCTGCTTCCCAGCCATTCTTTCACTGTGAAGATGCCTGACTAACACTTTATCGAAACTCTACTTTGGGGAGATACCGTTGGTAAGACTGATACCATGGAATGTACCCGGAATCAAATGGAAGTATGTGTTGTACGTGATTTGAACGTTCGAGTGACCCAACAGCTTGGCTACATCTGCGATCGCTACACCCTTGTGAAGAAGCAAGCTGGCAAACGTGTGGCGCAGCACGTGAAAGCTGAACCATTTGATGCCCAATCCATCCCGGACCTTCTCTACCTGCCATGGCATCTTGAACGGGTACCGCTCTACCCTGTCGGAAAATACAACATAACCGGAATTCTGCTTGTGCTCCAACAGAATGGCCTTCAATTCGAGAAACAAGGGAACCGTCCGTTGACTGGCATTCGTCTTTGTA
>CAIYET010000098.1 GCA_903925285.1 Candidatus Hydrogenedentota bacterium
AAGCTGTAACTGTAGCCCCGCTCTCAGAGCGGCAGGAAGGGCGTTCTGAGAACGCTGCTACATCCAAGAAATTCCAAGTCAAAGCCCGCGTGGACTCCCTCGTCGAAGTGGACTACTACCGCAACGGCGGCATCCTGCCGTACGTCGTCCGCGCGGCGATGAAATAGGAAAACGGATCGGAACAGGACATGACGCTCGGCACACACTTCGAATGGGATGAAGACAAGGAATCATCCAACATCGAAAAACACGGCGTCACCTTCGTCGATGCCGTCGCGGCCTTTGCCGATCCGCGCCGGATCATCGTGCCGGACGAAAGCCACAGCCTGAAAGAACCCCGCTGGTATTGTCTCGGGCGCATCGGCGATGGTATCTTGACCGTGCGATTCACTGAACGCCACGGACGTGTACGCATCATCGGCGCGGGATTCTGGCGGAAAGGAAAGCGAATGTATGAAGCAGAAAATCAAATACGCTGACATGACGGAGATGAACGGTGAACCCGTCGGCAAGCCCGGCGCTCCCGTGCATCTCGACTTCCTGCCCGGCCCCGAACAGGTCCGCCGCGCCTTGCAGCCCGTCAAAGTCACCATCGAGCTCGAACCCACCAGCGCCGCCTACTACCGCCGCGAAGCCCGCCGCCGCGGCGAAACCGCCTCCAACACCATGCGCCGCGTACTACGCGCCCACGCGCTCGCAGGAGCTTGATTCAACATGACCCGCGTGGACTCCCTCGTCGAAGTGGACTACTACCGCAACGGCGGCATCCTCCCTTATGTAGTTCGCGCCGCGATGAAGTAGGATAACTTCCAATCATTGGAAAAAAGGCCACGCCAACTTTCCAATGATTGGAAACGACGGAGTAGAAATCGCCAATCGTTTTGCATAACAAATCTGAAAAGAATTAGAACCGGAGTTGAAAGAAACATGATTGATGCCATAGCCCAACTAAACGAGCAGAAGCGCAAGGTCGATTTCGACTCGTACGATCTTTCCGTCAAGGAATTGATCAACATGTTCAGCGAGGGAATCATAGATATCGCTCCTCAGTATCAGCGCCAATTCAGATGGGGCGAAGATCGACAATCCAAGTTCATCGAGTCTGTGTTGTTGGGCATTCCAATCCCGAGCCTATTCATGGCTGCAAATCCAGATGGGAAATGGGAGGTAATTGACGGAGTGCAACGACTCAGTACTTTGATTCACTTTGCCGGATCCCAAACAGTTCTCGACAAGTTGAAATTGAAAGAACCTTTGAGACTGCAGCAACTCGACAAGTTAGACAGCTTTGAAGAGATGCTGTTTCTGCAGATGCCGCCGCCAGTACAGCTTCAATTCTTATTGAAACCACTACGCGTAACGACTCTAAACGACAAGAGTGACGTCACTGTTCGATTTGATTTGTTTGAGCGCCTTAATACAGGCGGAGTGCTACTAACTGCGCAAGAATTTTGGAGTTGTATTTTCCGTGGCGAGTTTTCCTATTTTCTGTAAAGGCTGAGTCAGCATCACGCGTTTAGAAGGGTTGTGAAAGTTCCTAAGGAAAAGGAAAACGACGGTACTCGTGAAGAGTTGGTTCTTCGCTTTTTCGCATTCCTACTTCGCTATGAGAGTTTCGATCACAGTGTTCAGGACTTTCTGAATAACTTCATGAAAGATTCGATGAAGAGCTTCAATTACGTTGAAGGTGAAGCCATCTTTGCGAAGGTTTTCGAGTCCCTCGCTCCGGCACTTCCTAACGGTATTCGGCGAAAGAAGCTGACCCCGGTTAACCTTTACGAAGCCGTAACTGTTGGCGCTGCCCTCGCATTGCAGGAATCTGGCAAGCTTGATACGAACGGGATCCTTAA
>CAIYET010000099.1 GCA_903925285.1 Candidatus Hydrogenedentota bacterium
CAAAGCAGTAGACTCCACCCCCATACCCATCCGTATCCCACGATAAGCCACTACGTCGATTACAGGACGTTTACTTCCGTAATCACTTGTGCACATCGGCCAACCCAAGCAACGCCATCAACAGCTTCCCGCGTTCCGTGTCCGACATGCCCCTGACGGCTTCGAGAATGCTATCCGCGTTGGGCGCGGTCGGCGTGGCATCGGGGGCGGGTCTTGGGGCATTCTTGGGGAGCACGTTGGGCGGAGAGTTGGGCGCAACACCGGTTGGCTCTTGTAAATCTTGTGATAGCAGCGTGTTAGAACTAACGCCTTGTTGATTGTGGATCCAGGGGTCAAGAGTTCAAGTCTCTTCCCCGGTACCATGTAAACGTTTGAGCGCCAGCAGGTTATGAAGTTGCCCACTGGCGCTTTTCTGTTGCCAATTTCATTGGGGGGCCATAGGGGGTCCAACGACTTCATTTCCCCAGCCTTTGCAAGGCGTCAGAAAACACGGCGATATCGCGAGGCGTGCCAAGGTGCGCGTGTGCCAGTCGAGGACAATCCACAGGACGTCGGCGTCTAAGTCAAGAATCGAATCGAAGCCGGGTTTCGCGTTGGTGGCCGGCGTTGTCTGTCCGTGAGGTAGAATCCGAGAAGCCTCAAGTCCCAACGTAGAGCGCTACGTCATATAAGCGGTAAAGGCGCCAGCCCTTTGTCTACCAATTCGGTCAACGAACCTCGCAACGGCACAGGATGTAGGGATAGGGTGGCGCCCGTGTGTGCGCATCGAGGCGTAGCGCGTCGTCGAGGTTGAAGGCTTTGAAGTGTAGCCGTGCGCGTTGACTACCGATAGGCATGCCCATGTTGGGTGTCTGTCGTCGGCGTCGAGGCGTCGAGGTCGAAAGCTTCGAAGATCGCGCATCAGTCGGTAGGGGTATCCGGGTCACGGGGGGATTGGGTGCCACCCCGTGCAAATCATGGGCTTCACTCACACTCGCGGGGTAGTTTTGGGGTTTCGGGCTATTTGACTCCGGGTTAGACCGCACGATTCTATTGGGGCTGAGACATTGCACTCGCATTGTTGGTTGTGTAGTATAAGGGCAATTCTCCAGATGGATTCAGCGGCGATGAGGATGGCCGTTGGACGGTTGATGGGACTTGGGATGATGGCGAAGGCCGGGTGAAGATCTGGTCAGCACCAAATCGGCGGACTTCATCACCGCTACGAACGCCGCGCTGCTTGAACGAGCAATCTTGATAGGTTTGTTTTCCTATCCTTGTGTGCCGAAGGTCTGCCTTACGAACGAAGCCGACCGATAACGCGCTTTTTGATTCGCTGATTTCCGCCTGCCCCCCCCCATAGGTGCTGTTTAGAATCAGCCAATTGTCGCCGGATGAGTATTCAGGAAGGACAGGTGAAACTCTCAACTGAAGTCTTCGCATCACTCGAAATGAGCTTGACAAAAGAATGTGCTTTATGTTAAATTCGATAGACGCTAGGCGTAAGGGTATCAAGCGATATAAAGCCGGATGCGGACAAGAGAAGCTGTTTAGAGGCGTTCTTCTACATCCCGGACGATTTGGGATGGGGCGACCTTGAGGGCCTTGCCAATCAGGAAAAGTGTCCGCATCGTGGGGAATTTCAGCCCACGCTCAATCTGGCTGATGTAGGTGGGATGCAGGTCACATTCAAAGGCGCAGGCTTCGTGAGATAAGTTAGCTCTGTGCCGGTATCTTGCCAGCATTTCACCAAGTGCCTCGTTCAAGTCCGCCATGAACCCGATCCTGCGTACGAAACGATATTCTCTGTATAGTACCAGAGGCTATAGTATTAGATAGGGGATGGCAAAATGGCTACGGTGCTGATTGTCGACGATGACGTGGCGTTGACGGATCTTGGTGCCCGGAGAATGGCGCTGCACGGGTATGTTGTGCATACCGCCCATTCGTGCCGAGAGGCCTTCGAACGCGCAAAACAGCTCAAACCCGACATTGTACTTCTCGACGTCATGTTGGGAGACGGACTGGGCTACGAAGTGTGCCGGGCGATCCGGCGAGATCCTGAACTGTACCGGATGGCCGTCGTTTTTCAGTCCGCTCTCAAAGACAAGCATGAGATACAACACGCTGTCGAGCAGGGAGGGGACGCCTATCTCATCAAGCCTTACTCGGAAGAAGCCCTCCTGTCGAAATTGGAACTCATGAGGAAGATCCTCGCAGAGACTGACCAGCGCGATCCGATCACCGGTCTCTGGAGTTTCGTGCGCATGAGGCGGGAGGTCGAGCACCGGTTGGCGCGCGAGGAGGACTTCGCGCTGTGCTATGCTTGGCTGGAGAATATGGCCGCCCCCAAGGCCGGGCGTCTGTCGCAGGAACTCGAATTGATGATCAAGTTCCTGGCGGTCATACTGCGGGGGGTGGTCAAGACTAACTTGTTCTACGAAACCCATCTCTGTTACGCAGGCGGCCTGTATTTCCTTGCGCTCGTGCCGCTCGACGAGCGAAAACGCTTCCGAGACGCCGTGTTGACCACTTTCAATGGAAGGGAAGAACTCGTCGGCACGCAAAGCCACGAGGCCAAGGACCCGTTGCGGCGGCTGTCGTTGCAGATGACCTATACGCACACCCGGCACAGAACCTACACCCATGTGGCGGCCATGTTGGAAGACCTGAGAAAGCTGTTTGAGGAACGTCACATAACAGAAGAGAGGGAAGCGATGCGAGCCAACCGCAAGATCGGCCACGACCACTGGGTTGACTTCTAGCCTGAAGGAGGAAGTCCGTAGTCATGGGTATCAACGTAGCGGACGCTGACAGTGAATCACCGGTCGACAAGCGCCTCGTTGGGAGGAGATACTTCTGTGAGAAGCACAAATCGGCTTGACTTTGGGGTAAGAAAAACCTGGGCGATCCTCTTCACGGTAAGTGTCGTTGCGGTTGTGGCCTGCGGGTACGGGTTCTACCGGGTTTCGGCGCAGCGTATCTATCTCGACAAATATAGCGAACTCGAGGCCATCGGCAATCTGAAGGTTGGCGAGATCTCGCAATGGCGCAAGGAACGACTGGCCGATGCGACGAAGAATATGGAGAGTCCACTTTTCAGAAAGGCCACGGCGGCTTGGCTGAAGGACTCCGGCAACCCCGTTCTACGCGATGAGTTTGTTCAGCGTTTGAGGCTGGAACAACGGACGCAGGGCTACGCAGATGCTCTGCTCCTCGACCTGTGTGGTCGCATTCTACTTGCCGCCAAGGATGACCCCGGCCCTGTGGACGGCACGACGATGAAAGCCGTCGTGCAGGCCATCGCGGCTAAGGAGGCGGTGCTCTCTGACCTCTTTCGATGCCCTGACGGCAACATGAGCATTGACGCCGTCGGGCCGGTGTCGGATGCTGACAACCAGCCCATCGCCATCGTGGCTCTGCGGAGCGACGCCAAGAAGTATCTTTGTCCGCTCATCCAGTCCTGGCCTATTCCGAGCCAGAGTGCCGAGACTCTTTTAGTCCGCAAGGATGGCGACGATGTCCTCTATCTCAACGAATTGCGTTTCCAGACTGACACTGCCCTGTCGTTGCGCATTCCACTAACGCGGGGCGATATTCCAGCCGTTCAGGCGGTGCAGGGAAAGCAAGGGATGTTTGAAGGCAAGGGCTATCGCGGCATGGAGGTTCTCGCGAACTTGCAACCGGTGCCCGGTTCCACATGGTTCATGGTGGCCCAAGTGGACACCTCCGAGATTCTGGCTGAGGTGAACAACCGGGCCTGGGTCAGCGTCGTGTTTGTGGTTCTCTTCATCCTGTTCACGGCCGCAATGGGCGCGTTTCTATACTGGCAACGCCAAGCCCGCGCGTACCGCCTTCTCTACGCATCGGAAGAGGATAGACACAAGGCGCAGGAGGCTTTGCGAGAGACGAAGGAGTATCTGAAGAACGTGATCGGTTACGCGAATACCCCGATCATCGTGTGGGATCCGCAATTCAGAATCTTCCGTATTAATCACGCCTGCGAGTCCTTGACCGGAAGAGAGGCAAACGACGTCATAGGACAGTCACTCGATATTCTATTTCCGCCTCTCTTGGTGGAGAGTTCGCTGGAGCTGATCAAGAAGACGGTGGAGGGCGAACGGTGGGAAGCGGTCGAGATCGCCATTCTCCACCGCGACGGGTCGGTCCGGACGGTGCTCTGGAGCTTGGCTCCGATTCTCGCGCCTGACGAGAAGACGCCGGTGGCCATGATCGCACAAGGCCAGGACATTACCGAGCGCAAACGCGCCGAAGAGGCGCTGAAGCGCATCGAGTGGATGTTGTCCCCCAAACCATCGCCCGCGACCATCAAGGACGATCAAAATCCAGTCGGCGATCACGGCTATGGGGATTTGACCAAATTGAACTACGGTGGGATAATCCTGCAGTCGGTTGGCAAGGATATTCTCCGGAGCATCACGGACGAATACCTGGATCTGATGGGGACTTCCTCCGCCACGTACGAGAAGAACGGCGACTATGCCTGCGGGATATTCTCCTCGAGTTGGTGCCGCTTGATGGACCGGGCATCGAGGAACCTTTGCGCCCCCGATGACAATGTCGCGGCGTTGAACTCCGGGAAGTGGCTGTGCCACGAATCCTGCTGGACGTGCTGCTCCAAGGAGGCCATCGCCAAACGAGCGCCGGTGGACATTGAATGCAACGGTGGCATATGGCTCTACGCGGTCCCAATATTCGCGGGTAATGAAGTCATCGGAGCCATCAATGTCGGCCACGGAGACCCGCCGAAGGATCCCGCCAAGCTTCGAGAACTGGCGAACGCGTACCATGTGGACTATGATGACCTTGTCAGGGAAGCCAACGCGTATGACTCTCGCCCGGCTTACATTGTCGAGATGGCCAAGAACCGGCTACAAGCGTCAGCGAGGCTCATTGGAGCGTTGGTGGAACGTAAGCGGGTCGAAGATGTGTTGCGGGAAAGCGAGGCCCGATACAGAGCGTTGGTGGAGAATATCCCGCAGAAGATATTCATGAAATCCCGGGACTGTAAATGGACATCGATCAACAAAAATTTCGCGCGGGGCTTGGGTATCCGGCCCGAGGAGGTCGTGGGAAAAGTGGATTGGGACTTGTTCCCCAAGAAACTCGCCGACAAGTACCACGCGGACGACGTGAGGGTCATGGAAACGGGACAGGCCGAGGAGTTTGAAGAGCGGTACGTCGAGGGTGGCAAGGAAACCTGGGTCAACACCATCAAGACGCCGGTAAGAGATGAGAGGGGCACGATCATGGGCATCCTGGGTATCTTCTGGGATATCACAGAGCGCAAGCAGGCTGAAGATATGCTTCGCAACGTACTGGAAGACTTGGAGCGCTCGAACAAGGAACTCGAACAATTTGCCTACGTCGCCTCGCATGACTTGCAGGAGCCGCTTCGGATGATTTCCAGTTACACCCAGCTCTTGGCGGAACGTTACGACGGCCAACTCGACGAGAAGGCCCAAAAGTACATCGACTATGCGGTTGACGGCGCGGTCCGTATGCAGCGGCTCATCAACGACCTGTTGGCATATTCGCGCGTTGGCACGCGCAACAATCCGATCGAAACCACGGACGCGCATTCCGTCCTCGGCGAGGCGATCGGGAACTTGGCTGCTGTGATCGAGGAAAACAAGGCTATCATCACGAATGAGGATTTCCCGATGGTGCGCGCCGACGCTTCACAACTTGTGCAAGTCTTCCAGAACCTGCTCTCGAACGCCATCAAGTTCCGGGGCGAGGATTTTCCGCGCGTCCACGTGTCCGCCCGAGACGAGGGACGCAAGTGGGTCTTCTCCGTCAAAGACAACGGTATCGGCATTGATCGGCAGTATGCGGACAGGATCTTCGTGATCTTCCAGCGCCTGCACACCCGGCAAGAATATCCCGGGACCGGGATCGGCCTGGCGGTGTGCAAGCGGATAGTCGAACGACATGGCGGCAAGATATGGTTTGAGTCCGAGCCGGGGAAAGGCTCGACGTTTTTCTTCACAATTCCGAAATAGGGAAAAAGGAGGTACGCGACGATGTGTGCAGCAGCATTGGGAAAACCTGTTGAGATCCTACTGGTGGAGGATAACCCCGGAGACGCGGATCTTACACGGGAAGCCCTGGAAAACAGCAAGATAAACAACACACTGAGCGTGGTCTGCGACGGCGAGGAGGCAATGGATTTTCTGCGCCGCTGCGGGAAGCACGCGGATGCCCAGCGTCCAGACCTTATCTTGCTGGACCTCAACTTACCCAAGAAGGATGGCCACGAGGTGCTCAACGAGATCAAAGTGGACGACGATTTGAAGTGTATCCCTGTGGTGATCCTGACCACCTCGAAGGCGGAAGAGGACATCCTCAAGTCCTATGACCTTCACGCCAACTGCTTCATCACTAAACCCATTGATCTGCATCAATTTGTCCGCGTGATAAGAGCCATCGAGGACTTCTGGCTGACCATTGTCAAACTACCGCCCAACGGAGCCAAGAGATGAGCGAAGACTTAACCGTGCTGGTGGTCGAAGACAACCTGTTTGACGTCGAATTGATGCGCGAACTGTTGCCAGAAAGGGGGGCCATACGATTTCATGTTGAATCCGTGTCGCGGCTCTCCGAGGCCCTCGCCCGGCTTGCGAACGGTGGAATAGACCTTGCATTGATCGATCTGGGGCTACCCGACAGCCAGGGACTCGACACCTTCCGGAAGCTGCGCCAGGCAGCGCCAGACGTTGCGATGATTGTGCTGACCGGCAACGACGACCAGGAGTCTGCCTTGGCCGCGGTACGGGAAGGCGCCCAGGATTACCTGGTCAAAGGCCAGGTCAACGGGGACCTGCTTGTACGCGCGGCTCGGTACGCCATCGAGCGTATAAACGCGGGGGAGGCGTTGCGTCAAAGCGAGGAGAAATACCGCACCCTCGTTGAAAGTGCCGGAGAAGTTATCGTAGTTCTCGATGAATCCGGCTTGTTTGTGTTCATGAACCATATTGCGGCAAAGATCCTTGGGGGGAATCCCGACGATTTCGTCGGCAAGTCCGTGTGGGATCTGTTCCCGAAGGAATTTGCCGACCGACACGTCGAGGCTGTTCGTCATGTGATTCGATCAGGCCAGGCCACTGTCGTGGAGAATCAGACGGTTGTCGGCGGAACGACGCGCTGGTTCCGGACCCGGATCACTCCGCTTAAAGGCGCTGCCGGACTGCAAGGGACGGCGCTTATCTTCGCAAGTGACATCACCGACAGGAAGAATGTGCAGGATGCGCTTTTTCGCTTGGAGGCGGCCATCGAACAGGCCGGGGAAGTCGTTGCCATCACGGACCGCGGTTGGAAAATCTTGTACGCCAACGCGGCCTTAGAAGCCGTGACCGGGTACTCACGCGATAAGGCCATTGGCCAAGTTCTAGAAACCGTCGTAGGCGATGCGCACGCCGCCGCCGTCTACCGTGACATCACCAAGAACGTCGAACACGGCGATACTTGGCGGGGGCGGGTCACCGCAAGAAAGCGAGATGACACTGCCTATCAAGTGGATGCTACGCTGTCGCCCGTGCTCAACCCTGCGGGGCAGATCGTCAACTTCGTTTGTGTCTGGCGCGACATCACCCGCGAGGTCGAGATCGATGCCGAACTGCGTCACGCCCACAAGATGGAAGCCATCGGAATGCTCGCCGATAGCATTGCGCACAGCTTCCGGAATATCCTCAGTTCGATATCGGGATTCTCCGAGATAGCTCTGAAGCTCGCCGAAAAGGGCAGCGATATCGAGATGTGTTTGACCCGCGTGACCGGGGCGGCTAACAAGGGCGCGGACGTGGTGCAGCGAATGATGACGTTTAGCCGCCGGGAGGAGATCGCGAGAAGACCGCTGGACATGGGGGTAGCGATTAAGGAGGCGATGGAATTCCTCAGGGGTTCGCTGTCCCGCGCCGTTGAGTTCCGCCTAGAGATCGACTCCCCCTGCGACCCCGTCCTCGTCGACCCCGCCGAAATCCATCAAGTGATCCTGGACCTCGGCAGCAACGCCTGCCACGCCATGGGGAAACGCGGTGGTGTGCTTCAGGTGAGTCTGAGACAAGTCACGAGCGTACCCGATCACTTGGGTTTGGCACCGGGCAAGTATGCACAGCTCTTGGTCAGCGATACGGGCCATGGCATCCCGGCTGAGATCATCGAGCACATTTTCGAGCCCTTCTTCACGACCAAGCCGGCCGGAGAAGGGACGGGCCTCGGGCTCTCCACCGTGCACGGGGTCGTCACAAGCCTTGGTGGGGCCATCCAAGTCCACAGTGAAGTGGGCAAAGGCGCCGAGTTCACGCTGTTTCTTCCGGTCTGCCTCCATCCAGACGGGACCGTGGAAGAAACCCCATGGGATGAGGCCGATCCGGGCGGGCGCGAGCGAGTCCTTTTTGTCGATGACGACGCGTCCCTCGTGGTCATGGCAGAGATGGGTCTGGGGGCCTTGGGTTATACAGTCGAAGCCTTCATGGACAGCCTCCAGGCCCTCGATGCCTTTCGCGATACGCCCGACGCGTTCGACGTGGTCATTGTCGACCAGGTAATGACGGGGCTGACGGGGACTGCTTTGGCCAGGGAAATTATCGGCATCCGCCCGGACATCCCCATTATCCTCTCCACCGGGTTCTTCGAACAATTGGACGAGCAGGAAACCAAAGAGGCCGGTGTAAGCGAGTACGTTCCCAAGCCCGTCGGCCCGAATGAACTCGCTCGTGCCATCCGCCGCGTCTTGAAGAAGAGCCGAAGCAGTCGCGCATGAGACCTGTCGTTCCTGAAAACTCGTCCTCATTGACGGGCAAGGACTTACGGGCGCGACGTCGCTCGTTGAATTCGTCAAGTTCCTGTGCCTCGCAAATAATAGATCGCGAGGAATTCATACCGTATGGTGAAAATATTCAGCCAACATGAAACCAGCTTGAACCAAATGAGTTGCGGTTAAGCCGTGTTTCGCATCTGAACCGATTGACGCTGCCTGAATGTGCGGGCATGGTACCTCTATCTGCATATCGTGGCGTGAACCGATGCAAAAAAAGAACGGCAATCACCAAGCCGTCCTTTTCGCCTTTCACCCCGTCGGTCAAGTGACGCCTGTGCTGCCGCGTAGTTCAACACTGGGGTCAAGTCTGGGCTTGCCCGAACTCCCATCATCAAGCATATTCGATTTCAACCGGCCCCCAAGCTCCCACGACGACCCTCAGAATCTTCACCATTCCCAAGTCGAGCGTGGCAACAAACGCTGCCACAAGTGCATCCACTGCCGCTCCAATCAGAGCACCCAACGGGCCACCTGGTGCACCGAGCACGGACCAACCACAGCACCTATTGCTGCCGCTCCCATGATAATCACGAACTGCGGCACGTCCATTTTCACGGGCGTCCGCGCCGGGTTGTCTACCTCTCCGATAATCTGTCGGGTTCTCGCTGCTCGTCTACGCCCTCTGGCTGTTCCTGTCCGACATCTGGACGTTCAGTCTGCCCGTGTTCCGGACAATGGGCCAAAACGCTCTGATCGCCTACATTATCAGCGACTACATTGGAGACCCGATTAATTTCCGGATGCGACATGATGGCCCTTTGTGGACGGCCCTCGCGGGGTTCTTGGTCTATTTTCTATTGACCTACGGCATCATGCGCTTTCTGGAATACAAACGAATTTACCTGAAACTGTGAAGCATAGATGTTCTGTAACACCGAAGTGAATGATGCGGCGGCGTTCAACAGACAGAAAGAGGAACACGTAAAGAATCTTGAATCGAACTGTCGGTACCACGAGGAAATCAATCGAGACGATATCCTTTGCGTGATTCTTCAGAAACGTACGCCATGTTGGGGAAGGTGGCTTTTTGACTCGCACCTTGTACTTATCCACGGTTGACTTTGTCACCGAAATACCGAGCTTTGCCAACTCGCCCACAATTCGTGGCGAACCCCAAGTAGGATTCATTGACGACATGGTTCTAATCAGTTCTTTCACCTCATTCGGAATAGGAGGACGGCCGGGTTCGCCAGAACGGGATAGTTTTCGCCAGTACTCTTTGAATCGCTTACGCTGCCAGCGAATGACGGTTTCCGGTTTCACAAAAATGAGCGAATCCTTCCATCCCGTCCAGGCTTTCGCGAGAAGGCTCCAGAAGACCCGATCTGCCCGCTTCACTTTCGGCCTCTTGACGCTTCGTTGGTACACGCAGAGCTGATGCCGCAGCGCCAGATTCTCTGCTTGAAGGGCCGCGCGGGATCTGAAAGTCGAGGCCAAGAAACTGACGCATAGTTTGATGAGTTCAATCATGTCCGCTCCGATGACGCGTCCAACAACGACGTTCTACGAAGGGGAAAGCGTAGCAAATGCGGGCGGAACTTGACTAATTCAATGAGTAATGTTACTGCCATAAATCCTTATCTAGCAACAGGGGCGAGTTTTCAAGAAGCATAATTAATGATGAACCTCGCCCTTGATTGCGTCGCCAGGCGTGTCGAGGATTTGGACACTGGCAATGGTTTTCATGGCCGCATGATCCTGGAACGTCCAGACGACTTCTTTATTTGGCGTTACTTCAATTAGATGAGGGGCCTTTCCGTACTCGCCGTGGCCTACCCAGTTGGACATAACCGTATTGCCGTTCGGCAATCGCTGAAGGCCAGCCATGAATTTGAGCGAAATCCCCGGCAATTCGTCTTGGGCAACCTTCCAGATCGTTCTTCCATCCTTGTTCACTTCAAACACCATGGCACATTTCTTCAAATCCCCGCAGGCAATGAGCGTGTGGCCATTGGGCAGACGGATGGCGCTGTGAGGGCCGCCCGGAGCGGAAAACTCGACTACCACTTTGCCGTTCGAGTCATATTCCCGAACGACTTCCTCGCCATAGTGCGTGACGAGGTAGTTGCCATTGGACAACTTCCGGGCGTTGCGCATGAACAGGTGTCCGCCGTCTTTACCTTCGGGCAACAGTTTCACCTCATGCACGATCGTGCCCGTTGGCTCGACCTCCAACAATCTGCCGCTGTTGCATTCCCCCACGAAAGTGTTGCCGTTGGCCAACCGCTGACACGCATAGATTTCGCTCTTGGATTCGTAGGAGAAAACCACCTTCTTATCGCGGGTAATCTCCATGACGCCCGTGCCCGTGTTGAACAGCAGATTGCCGTTCGGAAGCCCCCACAGGTCATTACACGTGCCCGTCTTGTATTCCCACTCGACCGTGCCGTCGGCGGCAACAATAAACACCTTGCCGCCGGAATAGTCTGCGGCGGCAAAACGATGCCCCTTGCCAGTCTGCACGCTTTTGGCTTTCGCGTCGGATTGGCCCTGCACCGAAAACGGCGCCACTCCCATTGCGACAATCAAACCGACAACAGTCACCCCTCTGGACAATCTCATGCGTCTAACTCCTGACTTCTGAACCATGTATAGATTGTGAGAGTACCTGGTTTTCAGGCGCGCTTCCAGTTGTGGAGAAGAGGCGAAGACTTCGGTTGAGAGTTCCACCGCATCGCCCACAAACAAATATAGAGAAGGACAGGCTACAAGCTTTGCGCCCATAGCCTGTCCTGTATCGTCACTGCGTCGTTGTATAGATCTATTTCTTTCGCATTTTCTTTGCGCCGACAGTTGCTATCAAGCTGAGCAAGGCAGCCAGTCCGACAAGGCCCGGACCGGCCAGGTCTTGTTGCACCACGTCCAAGTCGTAGCTCGCCGTATATACGTCGCCCTCG
>CAIYET010000100.1 GCA_903925285.1 Candidatus Hydrogenedentota bacterium
AACCGTACTGTATTTTTCCTGCTACCGTCAAGAATCCAACGTGTTATGCAAATATGGGAGCATGGGCATGGTTCGGCAAGGAATCGATGCCAGGGGGTAAGTGACGCAGATCAACGGCCGGCAGGTGCATACCCGTTTGACGCAGAATATTTTCAAGGTGTGTAAGATTCAAAGGGATATTTGCATATACATATATGGTATGGCCCGTTAGGTCCGTGTATTGCGTCACAGAATGAAATACGGAGATGTGTTATGAAAGCAGCGCAACTCGTTGATCTGCACGATGTTGAGGAGTACTGGAAAAGCCGAAACCTGATTCAGTCAGACCAATTGACGCATTACGTGCGCTGGCTTTCCAGGTTCTTAACAGGTCCTGGCAGCGACCCGGGACTGTCTCATGAGGATGCGTTGCGTGCGTTCATGGAGCAGTTGGAACGTCGTGGCGATGTTCCGGAGTGGCAGCTCCGGCAGGCTGGCCGGGCGGTAGAATTGTTCCAAAAACACTACTTGCGGCATCTTGCGGAAAACAGGGCCGATGCCGACGTCGCCGTCTGCATTCAGCCGGCGGCAGTTCCGACCACACTGGATCAGGCCATGGATGAGACGCGCCGACTTGTGCGCATGCGCCATTACGCGCTGTCCACAGAGCAGACCTATCTCTCCTGGTTGGCGCAATATCGTGATTTTGTGCGGCTGAACGGCCTCCCTTGGGATGCGCCGGACACGGCACGGGCATTTCTGGCCCATTTGGCTGTTCGGCGCGGCGTGGCCGCCTCCACCCAGAACCAGGCTTTCAGCGCCATCCTCTTCCTCCTGCGCGAGGTAGCAGGAAAGGATACCGCATGCCTGAGTTCCGTGCGGGCACGTCGCGGACCACACTTGCCGGTCGTGTTGAGTGAGCGCGAAGTGCAGCAGGTGTTGGCCCAGGTTGGTGGGACGGCTGGCCTCATGATGCGACTGATCTACGGGAGCGGTCTGCGGGTTTCGGAATGCTTGCGCCTGCGAGTGAAGGATTTGGACTTTGACCATGGAGTTCTATTCGTCCGATGTGGCAAAGGTGACAAGGACCGGAGCACACTTTTGCCGGCCAGTCTCTACGCGCCGTTGCAGAAGCATCTGGAGCGAATCCGGGAGTTGCATCAACGCGAGCTGGCCGATGGGCACGGTGATGTGGAACTGCCGCATGCCTTGGCAATCAAGTATCCCAAAGCAGTTTATGAATGGGGGTGGCAGTATGTCTTTCCGGCGCGTGAACGTTCCATCGATCCGCGGTCGGGCGCGATTCGGCGGCATCATGCGGACCCACAGGTGATGCAGCGGATCATGCGGGATGCGGTTCAAAAAGCAGGCATCGTCAAGCCCGCCAAGGTCCACACCCTGCGCCATTCCTTCGCCACGCATCTGCTCATGCGCGGGGTGAATATCCGCGAAGTGCAGGAATACCTAGGCCACAGGAGCGTCGAGACCACCATGATCTACACCCACGTCATGCGCGGCCTGAACAGCACGGCCGTCAGCCCGCTGGATGCGCTGGGGAAGACCGTGTGACGGAAACGCCCCGCGCGGTGTTGTCACGGCGCACCTGAATTCCAGGCAAGCCTGCCGCGCGGCTACGCCGCGAACAAACGTTGGGGTAACTTTTTAAGGCAGCCTACGCCCATAAACCAATCGGCGTCGGGGTCGGAATCGGTATCGGGGTCGAAAAGAAATTGGATCCGCAACATGAGTGCGGCGGTTCTCTTTCGTTCCGGTTGCGGTTCTTTCTCCATTCGACCCCGATTCCGACCCCGACCACGAAAGATGCATGCGAAAACGGGCGTCATGATCGAAAAGACGTAACACGCTTGTTACCAATGAATTGTGGCCTGATAACCCATTTGTCGGCGATTGAAGTTATAGGCAATGGACCCCTCGGTGGTGCTCGGGGGGTGCCTGTCCGCCGCTGCCCTGGTGGAGCACCCCACCCCGGTCTGTGCGGCCACGCCTCCAAGGGTGATTTGGGTGGCTGAAAGACTGAAATCCGCAAGTTGCGTTTGTGTCTTTCGTTTTTCATTTTGCCCCATTTTCATTGGCGTTTTTTCAATTATCAATTTTTTCGTGTGTGTTTGCCCCTCTTATGTAGGGAGTGCATCTTTTTGGAGGCTCCTATGGCGGACAAAGTGAACGTGGT
>CAIYET010000101.1 GCA_903925285.1 Candidatus Hydrogenedentota bacterium
GTCGCAGATAGACAAGCTGGTCAAGCAGACCGAGATTCGCCGCGCCAACGCCGATTACCTCAGCGCCGGCCTCGCGCAAATCCCCGGCATCACGCCCGTGCGCCTGCCGGAGAACAGCCGCGCCGTGTGGCATCTCTATCCCTGGCGCTACAACCCGGAGGGATTCCACGGCCTCTCCAAAGGCCAGTTCATCCATGCGATGGGCGCCGAAGGCATCTCCTGCGGCGGCGGCTATAGCGAGCAGTATAATGATGGTATCTTCGACGAGACGATCAACTCCACCGGCTACAAGCGCCTCTGGAGTGCCGACCGGCTCAAGGCGTTCCGCGAGAGCTTCAAGGACCTCAAGGGCAACGCGCGCGCCTGCGCCGAGACCGTCGCGATCTACCAGAGCATGCTCCTGGCCGACCGCAGCGCCATGGACCACATCCTCACCGCCGTCCGCAAAATCCAGGCCCACAGCGCCGCGCTGGCGAAGAAGGCGTGATGAACAAGGACTGACAAGAATCGAGAGGTGTGACCCCAGCGAATAGGAGATCGAAATGAAAGACGTCGTGAAGTGCATTGAGAATCTTCGGGTTCAACTGGACCGTCACCGCAAGGAGGGCCTTAAGGAGTATCCCACGCGGACGATCTTCATTGACCCACTTCTCGCCGCCCTTGGCTGGGATGTTCGCGACACGGACGATGTTGTGCTTGAGCACCCCACAGTGGACAACAAATCCGTGGACTACGCGATGAAAGTAAACCGGAAGGTTGTCCTTCATCTCGAAGCGAAACAACTTGGCGACCCGCTTGACGACGTCAAATCCATAACGCAGGTCGTCGGCTACGCCGCCAACGACGGAATCGAGTGGTGCGTCCTCACGAACGGGGTTAGGTACAAAGTGTACAAGGCATCGGAAAAGGCCAGCGCGCCAGACAAACTCTTATTTGAGGTGAGCATTGACCCGAACGATTCAAATGGGCTGACAGTCGAAGAACTGGCGCGGCAATTCAGCCGATTGTCTCGCGAGTCAATGGCTGCGGGCCTCTTGGACCAACTGGGAACGGAGATATTCACGACAGGCAAAGTCCGTAAAGTGTTGGACCGCCTTTTCGCAGAGACGCCGGCGTCATTCATTCGTTTGATTCGGAAGACAATGGCTGATTCATCGGTCACGCCGTCCCAAATCGAGCAGGCACTCCGGCGCATTTGGGACACTGGGAAACAACCTGCAGGGGGGAGAACGGTAACGCAGAGCCCTCGGACTGAGAAGGCGACAGTCTCCGGCCGACAGACACCCGAATATACAGAAAGTCACCACACGGAGAGGAAACCAAATGAGGTCATTGAACTTTACCGGGGGCTGGACAGATTTTGCCAAGAACTTGCACCCGGTAACGTGACTCGCGCTTACAAATCCACAGTTATAAATTGGTCTTTGGAAAAGGCCATCTTTTGCAGCTCACACCTCCAGCAGGGTGGCCTCGTGGTTTATGTGAAGACCGATCCAAAGGCGCTGGATCCTTCAATGTCTTTCGCGCGCGACGTCTCCAAAATTGGACATTGGGGAGTCGGTAACGTAGAACTCGTAGTCAACAACTTGGACCGCCTGCGCGACGCAGAGGCTTTCGTGCGCAGGTCATTTGAGAACGCGACCCGGAAGTAGTACAGACCGGTGTCTCCGCCACAAACGCGACAGGTGTTGAATAGCAGCCTTTGTTGATATTATATGAAGGTTCTCGATGGATTGCGGCCAGAGCAAACTGTTATGCAGAAGGACAAACCATGATCAATCTGGATTATCCTGATCTTCTCGACCTTTTTCGTCAGCATATTGATCCGAAAAGAAGTGAGAGCGCATCCTTTCTAATTTGGTATTTGGAGAACTACTACAGACTGGACACTCAAGATGCCGTTGATTCCGTTTGCGACCAGCGCGGGGATAAGGGGGTTGACGGAATTTATGTTAATGATGCCGACAACACCATTGATATTTTTCAATCTCGTATATCCCAGAAACGGAATTCTTCGGTCGGTGATGTCGCCCTGAAAGAGTTCTTTGGCACTCTTTCGCAGTTCACCTCTAAAGAAAAACTTCAGAATCTTCTCAATACAGCAGGCGATGTGCAAGTTGCACGGCTGATAACGCGACTGGATCTTCTATCCAAGATCGAGTCCTACGAAATCAGAGGCGTCTACCTGTGTAATCTTGACCTCGACGGGAATGGCATAGCTTACCTCGCCACCACACCGGTTGTTGTCTTTGCTGGGAAGTCCATACTTGAGAGGACGTATGTGTCTGACAAGCGGACTGAGCCAATCAGTGCACCAGTAGTCTTTGACGTGGCTGGGTTCTCTATTGCCGAGTATATCGTGGACGCGAACACGCGCGCAGTTATCGTCCCCATCAAGGCGAAGGAGTTGACTGCCCTACAGGGCATTGCCGACCAGTCTCTTTTCGACCGCAACGTGCGTGGGTCGTTGGGCGGTACCAAAGTAAACCGGGACATAGTGACAAGTATTCGTGACCCAGGTGTACACAAGTTGTTTCCTCTGTTTCATAACGGCATAACGATAATCTGCCGGACAATGGGCCAAACATCAGAGAAAATTACAATTGATGAATACTTTGTCGTTAATGGCTGCCAGAGTCTGAACTCGTTGTTTTATAACAGGAGCTCCCTGACCGACAACCTTCGCATCCTCACCAAGATCATTCGTATGGATGTCGCTTCAAACCTAGCAGAGAAGGTCACGCGATTTTCAAACAACCAAAACGGCACAAAGGCACGCGATTTCAAGTCCAACAACCCCATCCAAGTCCGTCTACAAAATGAATTTGAAACACAATACCCTAATCGCTACTGCATCGAGGTAAAACGTGGTGAGAAACTCCCATCTGGTGAGATCATCTCAAATGAGGATGCCGGTCTTTACTTCATGGCTTTCGATCTAAAAGAGCCATGGGCTACTCACAGGAAGTATCAGGTGTTCGATGAGAAATACGGCGACATTTTCGGGAGGCCGGAAGTCAAAGCCGATCGAATTGTCTTTTGCCACACCCTGATGGGGAGCGTTCGGGAGGCGACGCCTCAGCTTAACAACAAATTATTCGGAAAGTACGCACTGACGAGATATGCGCTTCTCTACATCCTTCGTTTGATTTTGGAGGAAGATGAGGTCGGAAAAGAGATGATTCGGAATCCAGGGGGTTTCGTGCGCAAGCCCGAGCCGCAACAACGACTCCGTGAATGCCTGCGAGCCATCGTCAATGACATCGTAATTGACGTTAACGGGGAAGTCGATCCGTTGGGCGACGACTTCGACTACCGCGATAAGCTCCGTGATGCTGAATGGGTCAAGACATTGGCGCGTGCCGTTGTGGGTAATCATCTGAAACTCGTGCAGCGCGGACGAATCCAGTCCTTCAAAGCCGAGTGGGACAAAGCATCTGCATAGCGCGAGCTTAGCCGTCGTCGGGGTCGACTCTTGACACTTGGCAGAAGTTGCAAAGTACTGAAAGGCAATGCCCAAGTCTGCACCACCGTTGGCGAAGAAGGCGTAACCGATAGAGAAACCAAGAACACCACTCCCATGAAAAACAAACTCACCCGCCGCAATTTCATCCAAACCGCCGCTGCTGGCTCCGCCGCTCTCACCTGGCTCGGCGGGCGCAGCGGGCCGAACGTCTTTGCCGCCGACGCCGACAAACCCGCCGTCCTTGGCGGCAAGCCCGCGCACACCGGCGGCTGGCCGAAGTGGCCCGAGTGGCGCCAGGAATGGGAGGCGCAGGTCCTCGATGTGCTGCGCAGCGGGAAATGGTGCCGCTCGGGCAGCGGCGGCCAGGTGCCGGAGTTTGAGGCCGCGTGGGCCAAGTTCCTCGGCGTCAAGCGCGCCCTCGCCACGTCCAGCGGCACGACCGCGCTCATTACCAGCCTCCATGTCGTGGGCGTGGACGCCGGCGACGAAGTCATCGTCTCGCCCTTTACCTTCAACGCCGCCTATAACGTGATTTTGAACCAGAGGGCCCTGCCCGTCTTCTCCGACACCGACCCGGCCACGCTCACCATGGACCCCGCCTCCATCGAGA
>CAIYET010000102.1 GCA_903925285.1 Candidatus Hydrogenedentota bacterium
ACCGAGCGCCATCAGTGGCGTCGAGTGGTCCGACAACTGGAGTTTCTCCCGTGAGCATTATCCGGCCATGATGATTACCGACACCGCTCCGTTCCGCTATTCCCACTACCACACCACGCACGACACGCCCGATAAACTGGACTACGACCGCTTCGCCTACGTGGTCAGCATGCTGGAAAAGGTGGTCACCGACCTGGCCACCCCACAGTAGGTCCCGACTCCGATCGGGACCTCCGGGCGGGTTTCGGGCTCCGAACAGGACCCTCCGCACACGGGTCCCTGTCGGAGCAGGGACCTACCTGTCTTGACGTAACTTCAACGCTATCCGAGCGTTTGCTCGCGGCGCAGCCGCGCGGCCGGCTGAGTTCCAGATTGTCCGAGTTTTCCGTTGTCCGGGTCCATCAATCACCACCCCGCGAGGACTTTTGCAGCCGCCTCGGCCATGCGGCGGTAACCTTCGTCGTTGGGGTGGATCCAGTCGCTTTGGCAGTCAGCCCGCAGTTTGGTCGGGTTCTCCGGATCGGCAAGGGCTGCGTCGAAATCGATGACGCCGTCGCACTTGGCCGCCGTGCGAATCCAGCCATTGATCTCCTGGCGCAGCGCCTCCTTGCCCGGATCCTTGTCGAAAGCTTTGACGCCACCCGCGGGAAGGATCGTGCCCAGATACACCTTGATATGCCGCTCGCGGCAACCCGCGATGAACGGCGGTACCGCCGCCGCGTATTTCGCCTTCGTGAACTCCCGGGTCATGATGATGTCGTTGATGCCCATCAGGAAGATAACCGTCTCGACGCCCTTGAGTCCGCCAATATCCGCCGCAGCAGCCACGCCCGCACGAGTTGCCAGGTCGCTGTTCATGCCGAGGTTCAGCGTGGGACGGTCCAGCAACCGGCCCAGCACGTCAGGATAGCGGTGACCGGCGTTCGGCGTCGACCCGTAGCCGTGCGTGATGGAGTCCCCGTAACACAGGATCGTCGGCCGCGTATCCTGAGTGAACACGTCGATACGCGTCACGATACCCACGTTGACGATCGCGCTCTTTTTCAAGGTCTCCTGATCGAAGTGATCGCCCGGCTCGAAGTAGGCCCGGTCCACTTCGTACGCATACGGGTACTTCGCACTGGCATAGGACTCCTGCACGTACCACGTTCCCCGCGTCACCGTCACCTCAACAATATCGGACATACCGACCTGGGGGTCGCCCGCCAGCCGAAGCGAGGTCTGCCCGCCAAACAAAACCGGATACTGCGGTCCCGTAATGCGCCCCTGGTCGTCGGCGCCCTTCACGAGCGTCATTCGGGAAAGCTCGACTGTCTCCTTGTAGGCACCCCGCACGCGCACGCGAACCTGGGTTCCATCGAAAGGGATCGGCACCCGCATGCGCAGTGTGGCGCCGGTTCCACCAGCCCAACCCGCGTCGTAATTGCCCACCACCCCGCGTTTGACATAGGCGCTCTTCCACGCGCCCGTCCCCTCGCCGTACGCCCCAAGGGCAGTCAGAATCAAAAGCCCCGCAAAGCCCCGCATGAAGAAGGGTCGTTTGAGTTTCATGATTTCTCCTTGATGGGTGACCGTCAATCTGCACCCCAATGTCATCATCAATCCTTTTAGGCCGAACGCGCGGCTCAAGCGCAGCTTCAGCCGTTGCCTGAAGCCAATGGTGAGGGGATCATCTCAGTCGTTTCGATATCCAGTCCGGATCACGGCGGCAGTCGAGCACGGCTCTAACTCGTGCCACGCCGCCATCCACGCGATAGTACATGGCAAAGGGAAACCTTCTGGATAGTAAACGGTGGCACCCATGGTGGACGGCATGAACGCCACCGTACATGCGCAGAGACTGAATATCGGACCACAGGGAATCGAGAAAGTACTCACCCAAGCCCTCGGCCTGTCGGTCGTAGAATCGGTAGCCGTCCGCCAAATCGGCGGTTGCCTCTTCGAGGACCTGGACCTTCATGTGATCCGCTCACGCACCGCCTGTTTCGCTTCGTCAATGTCCAGAAACCGTGACGTACCGTCCGCTATACGCTGTTCCCGAGCGCGCAGGACATCGGCGTGCCACGACGGCGAAGGAACATCCTCCGCTACGCGGGCGAG
>CAIYET010000103.1 GCA_903925285.1 Candidatus Hydrogenedentota bacterium
ATCAATAAGACGAAAGCGTTTTTCGCGGGCCGAAAAGGCCAGCCGCTCTTGCAGGCCTATTCTGACCTGTGGAAGCTGCTGCACAAGGGCGCCGTCTATAGCCGCACCACCACGTGGGTTTTTCGGTTCGGACCGGTTGTCGGGCTTGCCTGCGTGATTGTAGCGGCTGCCATCGCACCATTCGGGGGCGTACGGGGTATGTTTGGTTTCCCGTGCGACCTGATTCTGCTGGCCTACCTCTTCGGCGTCATGCGGTTCTTTACTGTGCTGGCGGCATTGGACACAGGCTCGAGTTTCGAGGCCATGGGCGCCAGCCGGGAAGTCCAGTTTTCCGCATTGGCCGAGCCTGCATTGTTGCTGGGACTGGCGGCGATAGTGCGCTTGACGGGCCTGTATTCACTTTCAGAAATGTTCCCGGCGCTGTCCATGGCCACCTATGTTCACTTTGGCCCCGTTGTGGTTTTGATTGCATCCGCCTTTCTGATTGTGTTTCTGGCTGAAAACGCGCGCATCCCCGTCGATGATCCCAATACCCATCTGGAACTTACGATGATTCACGAAGTCATGGTGCTTGATCACAGCGGTCCTGATTTTGCCTTTATTCTGTATGGCGCGGCCCTCAAACTCTGGGTGCTTGGCTCGCTGCTTGTCAACATCGTTGCACCCATTCGCACGGGGAACGCTGGGCTGGATATCGCGGCCGCATGGGGCGGCATGTTGTGTCTAGCCGTCCTGGTGGGAGTGATCGAGTCGTCCATGGCGCGGTTGCGCCTAGTGCGGGTGTCGCAATTGCTGGTCGGGGCTGTCGTGTTGTCCGGCCTGGCCTTTATCCTGCTTCTGAGGTGAGGACATGAACGTTTTTATCGACACTATTATGTTAGTCCTGATTGTCTCGAATCTGCTTTTGCTGGGATTCAGCCAGCTCAGGTCGTGCATACGCACCGTCGCGTTTCAGGGTGTTGCGTTGGGGATGCTGCCCTTGCTTGCACACGAGGATGGCGTGACCGTATGGGCGATCCTCTTGAGCGTGGTCACCATCGGGTTGAAGGGAGTCGCGTTCCCACGGTTGTTGAACCGCGCCCTCCAGGAAGCCGATGTGCGGCGTGAAGTGGAACCCTACGTCGGTTACACTGCTTCCATACTGGCGGGGTTCATTTCGCTGGCTGTTTCAGCATGGTTGTGTTCCCGCCTGCCCGCGTTCGGCGGAGGGCTATCGTCCCTCACGGCGCCAGTCTCATTCTTCATGGTTCTTGTCGGCCTCTTTATCATCGTGAGCCGGAAGAAGGCTATCAGCCAGATATTGGGCTATCTCGTGATGGAGAATGGCATGTATGTATTTGGCGTGGTGATGCTTCGTGAGATGCCGCTCTTGGTGGACTTGGGGGTCTTGCTGGATGCTTTTGCGGCAGTGTTTGTTATGGGCGTTGCCGTATATCACATTAACCGGGAATTTGACCACATGGATGTGGACCAGTTGGATATGCTGAAAGGCTGAGACGTCATGATCGCCGCTGTGTTTCTGTGGACATTGATTCTGCTGCCGCTTCTGAGCGGCGCTGTTTGTCTTGCGTGCCGGTCGGCCCGGGCCGTTATGATCGCGATTCGCGTAGGCGTACTTACAACAGCCGCAGCGGCCGGGGCCTGCGTATGGGCTGCCCATGGCGGCGGCTCAATATCGACGGCCTGGAATTGGCTCTATTTGGACGCACTTTCCGCTTATCATCTTTCGGTGATGATGGTGGTGTTTACGTTGAGTTCGCTGTATCTGCCCGGTTATTTCCGCGAGGAAATCCGTGACAACGTGTTGAGGCTGGGGGCCGCCCGGAGATTCGGATCGCTCTGGTTTGGCGCCCTGACCGCCATGACTCTCGTGTTGATTTCCAACAACATCGGCATCATGTGGGTGGGTATCGAGGCGACGACCTTGGTAACCGCTTTTCTGATCTGCATTCACAGAACCCCGGAGTCCGTCGAGGCGATGTGGAAATACCTGATCATTTGCTCGGTCGGTGTCGCCTTCGCCTTCATGGGAACGCTCCTGGCAGGAGCCGCTGCCAACGGCCTTCACTTGCCTCCCTCTCAGTCGCTGCTGTGGACATGCCTGCGCCAAAACACATCACATCTCGACCCGGTTCTCATCAAAGTTGCGTTTGTGTTCCTGCTGGTTGGATATGGCACTAAAGCCGGGCTGGCACCTATGCACAGTTGGCTGCCCGACGCGCATAGCCAAGCGCCCGCGCCCGTGTCCGCCCTTTTCTCGGGCTTTATGCTCAATGCCGCTCTCTATTGTATCATGCGGTACATGCCGCTCGTCGAGGGTTCCTCGGGACACGCGGGCTGGAGTTTGCGGCTGTTGTTGTTCTTCGGTTTGACTTCCATTCTGGTGGCGGCGACCTTCATTATTTTTCAGCATGACCTAAAACGCCTGCTTGCCTACCACAGCGTCGAACATCTGGGCATCATCGCTGTGGGCCTGGGCCTTGGAGGTCTGGGAACCTTTGCCGCCCTGCTCCACACATTGAACCACTCGATCTGCAAATCCCTATCCTTCTTCGCGGCTGGCCGTCTTGGCCAGATGTACGGCACCCACGATATGTCCAAAATGGCGGGAGCGCTACGTGCGGCCCCTGTATGGGGCAAAGGCCTGTTTGGCAGCTTATTGGTACTCATTGGCGTGGCGCCATTCGCGATATTCATGAGCGAATTTATCATCCTGCGCGCGGCCGCGAAGAGCGGTTCGTATTGGACGATGGGCTTGTTCCTGGTAGGCGCAGGCGTCGTGTTTGTGGGAGCGCTGCAACATGCCATCAACATTGCCTGGGGTGAACCGGTTGTCACGCCTAAGCAGGAGCAGGCCGACATCGTCGATAAAGCTTTGGTTGTCGCGTCCCTGGGAGCGCTCCTTGTTCTGGGGCTGTGGATTCCCGACCTGCTCTCGCAGATGCTCAGTGACGCAGCGCATATTGTGGAAGGCACACCATGAATTCGGATCCCGGTTTGCACGTGCGTAACGGTGAACCCGTTAGCCTGAGAAAGATTCCCGTTGTATCCCTGGATACGTTGCGCGAAAGCGTCGCGAAGATCGTTGCTGACAATGGGCGCATTATGAGTCTCTTCGGATGTCCTCGCTCCGCAGGCAAGACCATACGACTGTACGCTGTACTGAGTACCGCCGATTCCGGTGGTTTCATGGTGCTGGCGTCGGACGTCGGCGACAGTTATCCGGCATTGACGCCCGACTGTATCCAGGCACACTGGTTCGAGCGCGAAATAGCGGAACAGTGGGGTGTCCGCCCCGAAGGGCATCCGTGGCTCAAACCCATCCGGTTCCATCGATCCTATCGTCGTTCGCACGATGCGTGGGGCCGGGGGCCGAACGACGAGATTCTTCCTGGCGTAACCGACTTCTACCGGGTCGAGGGCGAGGAAGTCCACGAGGTCGCCGTAGGGCCTGTACACGCCGGAATCATCGAGCCGGGTCACTTCCGTTTCCAGTGCCATGGTGAAAACGTGATGCATCTTGAGATCTCGTTAGGCTATCAGCACCGCGGCATCGAGCGCGCATTGCTTGGCGGTCCCAGCAAACGGACCGTTCATTACATGGAAACGCTGGCTGGCGACACCACAATAGGTCACACGCTGGCTTACTGCCAAGGGATTGAGGCGCTTACCGGAACCAGTCCGTCATTTCGCGCGCAGGAAATCAGAGGCATTGCCCTTGAACTCGAACGTCTGGCCAATCACACCGGAGACCTTGGTGCATTGGCCGGGGACGTTGGATATCTGCCCACGGCGTCGTTTTGCGGGCGATTGCGTGGCGACTTTCTTAACATGACCGCCTTGGTATGCGGCAGCCGCTTCGGACGCGGCTGGGTGCGTCCTGGCGGAATGGCCTTCGATTTTACGCCGCAGCTCTGCGACAAACTGCTTGAACGCATCGAGGCCGCTTATCGAGACACTAAAGAGGCCGTCGATCTGCTTTGGAACACGCCGTCGGTTATGGCCCGCTTCGAGGAGACAGGGAACCTGACTCAGGAAATGTGTGCTGCCTTAGGCCTAGTTGGAGTCCCGGCACGCGCATGTGGCATGAAACGCGATGTGCGTTTTGAATTTCCGGCGGGTATCTATCGATTTATCAACATCCCTCTCGCCTCATGGACTAGCGGTGATGTTTTCGCGCGAGCCCAGGTCCGTTGGTGGGAGATAGGTCATTCCGTCGCGTTTATTCGCGAGCGACTGGCCAAGTTGTCCGATGGACCTGTCCGCACGGACTCAGCCCGCCCGCTTGCTCCGAACACCATGGCCGTTTCTCTTGTCGAAGGTTGGCGTGGCGAAATCTGTCACACGATTATTACGGACAAGGCCGGGCGGATTGCTCACTATAAAGTCGTGGACCCCTCATTTCACAATTGGATGGGGTTGGCCATCGCGTTACGCGGACAACAGATATCCGACTTTCCGCTGTGCAACAAGAGCTTCAACCTCTCCTATTGCGGGGCCGACTTATGACGGAGGTCTTTCTGATATGATCACAGCGCTCAAGGCACGGCTCAGTCAAGGCTATCGTACGGGCAACTACCCACACGAAGTTCCGGTACTATCTGAACGATTCCGAGGTTTGCCGCGAATAGACGCCTCGAAATGCACGGCAGAATGCGCCGCCTGCCTCGATGTGTGTCCGGTCGCCGCAATTGAGAAATCTTCCGGAAAGACCACGCTCGATATGGGGAAGTGCATTTTTTGCGGCGAATGCGCTCTGACGTGTCCGAAGAAGGCACTGGAATTCACGCGCGAACACCGCATGGCGTGTCATCATCGGCACCATCTCGAAGTGGATGGGACGTGGAATCCGGCGGACGAGAACGAGCGCGAAGCAGAGTTGCACCGACTTTTTGGGCGTTCCTTTCGATTCCGGCAGGTCAGCGCCGGGGGATGCAATGCCTGCGAAGCAGACACCAACGTCCTGGGCACAATTGCATACGATCTTGGCCGATTCGGCATACAGTTCGTTGCCTCTCCCCGGCATGCCGACGGAATACTGGTCACCGGTCCGGTGTCAAAAAATATGGAATTGGCGCTCAGAAAGACGTATGACGCCGTCCCAGAGCCGAAAGTCGTTATAGCGGTTGGCGCGTGTGCGATTTCGGGCGGTGTTTTCTCTGGACATCAAGAGGTTTCCGGAGGAGTTGTTGACATACTGCCGATTGACCTTTTCATCCCAGGTTGCCCCCCCCATCCCTTGACGATACTTGATGGGTTATTAAGGCTCCTTGGAAAGGTTCGTTAATCGGCTTTGACAAGAAAGGGGCACTATTGGAAAGTCTCAAGATTCAGACTATACAGTCGTTGTCGCTTGTACGGAGGTCTTGGACTTTGTCAAGCTGACGGAATTCATCAGATATTTGTGGAAAGTGAAGGATCTTAGGACCATAACAGAATCCGCGCCCGAAAAGGTCTTCACTGAACAGGGCGATGCGGAAATCCGAGATCGCCTCCGCAAGAGTATAGACGAGTCTCTTCAACACCAATCAACGAAACGTCTCGCGATTGTGGCTCGCGATGGCTGCAAGAAGAACCTCGTTTCACATGAGGATCAGATGGCAATGCTCCGTAAAAGTGTTGACTGTTTGACCGCGCAATTCCAAGACGCGAAGGTAGCTTGGATTTGGATCGACAAGACAGGAACTCCTTTTAAGGCCGAGCTTTAACGCTTGACTCGCCGGTCCACTTCCGCTCCATTTGGCTTGGAATGAACGATGGCGAATGATCCTCAGCCGGATCCTCGCGAAGGTTAATTCTTTACAAAATCGAGGTCGGCAAGACGCTCGAATGGGGCTCTACTGATTTTTTAGGTTGAAGACTCAGGTTGTAGTGCTACGTTTCCAGGGGTGGTTCTTGGCGAATGGCATCGGCGATGCGGTGGAGGGCTTGGAAATATTCGCGTTGTTCGCCGGCTTGGTCGGTTGCGGATTGCTCGTGGTCGTCGTCGGCTTTGAGACGTGTGGTTTCGAGTTCGCAGGCGATGGACATGGCGGCCAGGAGCGCGGAATGGAGGCTGTCGACGCGGGTACTTTTGTGCTCGATTTCTTCAAGGCGGGCGTTAACCTGTTCGGCCACGCGCAACGTCGTTGCTTCGTCCACGACGACTGGGACCTTGAGGCGCATGCGCCCGATGTGGACTTCGACCATCTCCGGTTTCATGAGCGAATCTCCGCCGTGAGGGCCTCGGTGTATTCCAGAATGCGCGCCAGCCGCTGCTCGATCTCTTCCTGGATGACCTTGTAGCGTTCGTTGTCGGACTTGAGTGTTGCGAATTCGTCCATCCGCTCCTTGAAGATGGCGAGTTCTTTGGATTGGGACCAGAAGCGTGTCTGGAGGTCATCGCGCGCGACGGTGATCCGTTCGAGTTGCTCGTTCGCCTCGCGCAGGTCGCTTTTCAGATCCTTAATATCTCGGATGATCTGTTTGACCTGTTGTGCGAGGAGCGGATTCATGGAATCTCCTCCATCGCGTACTCTTCTTCATCCTTCATCCTTCATCCTTGTCTCTATCGAAGCTCTGCGGCAAATCCGGTCTGGAGCCGCTTCAGGATGCGGTCCCATGCCTTTTGGGTCTCTGCATCGGTCAGGGTCTTTTCGGCGGATTGGAATACGAGGCTCAAGGCGACGCTTTTCTTGCCGTCGGGGACCTGTTTGCCGGAATACACGTCGAAGATCTCGACCGATTCGAGTAGCTTGCCGCCCGCCTCGAATGCCGCGTCGCGCAACGCGCCCGCCGGGACATCTGCGGCGACCAGTACCGCCATGTCGCGACGCGACGGCGGAAACGTCGGGATGGCTTCAAACGGCGGGACCGGTATCGGGGAGGCCAATAGGGTTTCGAGATCCAGTTCGACAATGTATACCGGCTGTTCGACGTCGTAAGTCTTGAGGAGAGCGTCGCGGATTTGTCCGAGGTGGCCCAGCGTCGTTTCGCCCGCGACGACCTTCCCGCACTGGCCCGGCTGGAACGGTCCGAATTTGGCGTCCTCGAACGTGGCTTTCACGCCGAAGAAATCGAGAATGGCTTCGCAATATCCCTTAAGGTCGTAGAAGTCGAGCAATGCTTGCGGCCGACTCCACTGTTTCGCGCCGTCGTGTCCGCTGAGGACAACCGCGACGCGGAGTTCTTGTTTCGGAAATGGCGCGTCGGCAACGGGCCAGTAAACCGGGCCGATCTCGAAGGCCAAAATGTCCAGATTGCCGTGGCGGACGTTTCGCGATACCGTGTTCAGGATCCCTGGGAGCAGCGAACTGCGCATCGTCGAGAGTTTCTCGGATAGCGGGTTATCGAGCGCAACCATCGACATGAACGAATCGTCGAGACCGCTTTTGGCCACGTCTTCGGGGCTACTGAAGGTCCAATTGAAGAACTCCGTCAAGCCTTGTCCTACCAGGTAGCGGCGCAGGTCGCGGATGGTACTTTCGCCCGGCGCGAACACTTCGCCGCTTTGACGGATGAATGGCAGCGACACCGCGATCCGGTCGTATCCATGGAAACGCGCGATTTCCTCGATGAGGTCGGCCTCGCGCGTGGCATCGTGCCGCCATGACGGGACCTTGACCGTACACGATGCGTCGTCGGACCGTAGCATTTCGAATCCAAGGCGGCTGAGCGTCTTGCGTTGCGCTTCGGGGGCAACTGGCGTCCCGAGCAACAGGTCCGAGCGGCTGTAGCGAAGCGTAATCTCGATGGGAGGGTGCAATCCCGGATACTCGTCGAGGAGGCCCTTTGTAATCTTCGCGCCCGCCAATTGTTGCATGAGCATGGTCGCGCGATTGACGGCGTAGAGCGCCATCGCCGGATCCGCGCCGCGCTGGAAGCGCATAGACGCCTCGGTCTGCATGCCCAATGCGCGGGCGGTCTTGCGTATCGACGACGGGTTGAACACGGCGCTTTCGAGGAAGATCGTCCGCGCGCTTTCGTTTACTTCGCTGTCTTTTCCGCCCATGATTCCCGCGACCGCTACCGGGTTGTCCGCGTCGGCGATGACCAGCATGTCTTCGGTGAGCTTCCGTTCTTCGCCGTCGATGCTGACGATGACCTCGCCCGGATGTGCCCGGCGTACGACTATCCGATTTTCTTTCAACAGCGTATAGTCGAACGCATGGAGGGGATGTCCCGTTTCCATCAACACGTAATTCGTGATATCCACGATATTGCTGATCGGACGCTGGCCGGACGCAATCAGGCGCTGGCACAGCCATTGCGGCGACGGACCGACCTGTACGCCCGTCAGGACGCGGCCGATGTACCGGGGACATAGGTCTGGGGCGAGGATCGTTACCGACGAAAGCGCGGACGCTTCGGTCTCGGATTCGGTCAACTCGAGGGCGGGCATGCGAAGCTCGAGGCCGTAGTAGGCCGCCAGTTCTCGGGCCACGCCGATCATGCAGGCCCAGTCGCCGCGGTTCGGCGTCACCTCGATCTCGAAGATGACGTCGTCCAGGCCGAGAATCGGTATGGCGTCTTGGCCGATGGGCGTGGCGGCATCGAGAATCATCAAACCGGCGTGATCGTCGCCAAGGCCCAACTCGCGAGCCGAGCACATCATCCCCTGCGACTCGATGCCGCGCATCTTCCGCGCGCCAATCTCGAACCCTTCCGTCAGGACAGCGCCGACGATAGCTGTAGGTACAATATCCCCTGCCTTCATGTTCTTGGCGCCGCATACAATCTGGAGCGGTTCCGCGCGGCCGATATCCGTTTTACAAACAACAAGCTTGTCTGCGTTCGGGTGCTGGTCGATGCTCAGGATTCGGCCCGTAAAGATGTTCTTCATCCCCGCGCCCGGACGTTCGATGGCCTCGATCTCGATGCCGAGCATGGTAAGCCGCTCGGCCAGTTCGTCGGGGCCGACGGGGAGGTCAACATACTCACGAAGCCAATTCAAGGAAACCCGCATGGACAACGCCTCCGTTTCATAATAGAACCGCATTCGTTTTTGCGATCAGAAAGCCTTCACTTTGTATTTCTGATGAATTCCAAACGAATCATTTATGTTTCATCTACGTTTCACAATCAAGATAAGCGAGATTTAGAACTGCTCGCAAAATCGTAAGTCATTATCATATATGTGACTTATGCTGCTAATCGCGTGTTTCAACATTGCGATGCGATCTACGCCAAGTCCGAAGGCGTAGCCCGTGTACTGCTCATAATCGTAGTTTGCATAGCGGAACACTTCG
>CAIYET010000104.1 GCA_903925285.1 Candidatus Hydrogenedentota bacterium
TCTTCACGTGGCATCTCCGATCATGAATTCCAACACCCCGGTTTCCATGCCGGGGTAGACGCGCGCTATAAGCGTCCCGCCCAATAAGGAAATGGTCCTCGTGCTCTTGCCGGGTGCACCTTCTGTATCCGCCGCAAGGCGCATCGCGCGTTCCGGAAAAGCCTGCTTCCAAGCGGTATCCTCGGCAATAATCTCGCCCTTCCAAAGAACGCGTCCCGTGGACAACCCAATCGTGTAAAAGCCGGGCGTGATGGGTTTAAGACGCAGGGATTCCCCGCTGCGTGGGAACGGGACTACGCCTACTTCGATCTGATTGCGTGTTACCACCAGTTCGAGCGTGCCGGGACGTTCCGGTACGGCTTCCAAGTCCGAGCGGATATGCTCGTAGAGTTCGCGCCAGGCGGGCTGTGTCAGAATGAATGATTCCAGCGCTCGTTGTTCCTCATCGGTTTCGGCCGTAATGCCGGTCGCCAACGCAAGAATGATATCTTCCATAACCTGCGCATCCGTTACCGGGGAGGGAGCCGTCGCGGCGTGACGTGCAACCTCCGCCATGAACTGTTCGAATTGAGCAAAGCCTTTTTCGTATCCAGGCAGTGTGCCCAAACGTTGGATCGTTCCAAAAGCCTCGCCCAAGGCCTTGCTAGCGTCGGCGGCGTCGAGCGCGTCAAGTATCAGCGGTAGGAAGTCGAGGTTATTGTCCATTTGCATTCATCCTCATGCGTGGTTGGATCGGCAGCGATGCCACCTCGCTTATGCGTTTCCATACACCGGCCTGCCTTGCGACAGTGGCAAACTCCGGGTGTTTCGTGGCTATAACGTGCGCGATATTCAAGAACAGGTCCGGCACAGACATACTTTGGGTTGCATCCTTGCCGTTGTCCTTGTCCCAGTCACGGCCGGCAAAACGGCTATAGGTGGCAGGGCTCAGTCCGTACTCCTGTGCTATTTGTGCGTCGCTCTTCTCGTGGCTATTCAAATTGTCCAGAATGGCACGAACAAGGCGCCGCAGACGCTCCGGCCCAAGCGCGCGAATTGCGCGCCGTTGAAGGGCAATAGACTCGGCCTTCTCATCGGCGATGAACTCCCTGATAGTCGAACAGGTCTTATCTTCAGACTCGGCACACCCGCGTGAGGTGGAAGACGACGGCACCGATCCGGTCCAGTCCTCAACGGTCAAAAACGACACCCATTTTGGCATCACGATCTCCCGGTCGATCAGGGCCTGGATGCGCTCGCGTTCCAACGGATTCGACGAATCCGGGGTGCCAATATGCGTCTTCAGCCATTCCCCGCGCTTCTTGCCTCCGAAGCTCTTCGGAAACCACAGACGAAAACGAGAACCATTGACTTTCCACATATACCGGGAAAGAAACGGGTTCGATTCCCGTAGGCTCTCGTACAGACAATAATAGAAATGGCGCTTGACGAAGAACTGCAAACGATTGGCTGCGAATTCCTCGACCTGGATATCACCGAGTATCCCGTCTGCCTGAATGTGATCCTCAAGGCCGGTCAAAAAGGCGCGGAAGTAATTACGGCAATCCGTGCCGCCGCCGGCCCCGTCAAGATTCTTGTCGTAATCTTCCTCATCGGTCACTGCATCTGGAATGTTGAAGAAACGATCCAAGAGAAGGTCGCCTGCCCGCTCGACCGCATTCAAACCCAAACGCCCCCACCGCCAAGAATCGAGAGCCATCTCCACGAGGGAATGTACATACTCGCGAAAAACGACTCGCGTCCCATTAGCCATCAGGAAGAGGGTCCTTCGATGAAACTCATTCAAGGCTAACCGGTCACCTTCACTGATTAGGTGGGCGATTTCCTTAATCGGCTTTTTTTCTAGGTCGTCGATCAGAGCGTTCAACGTATTCATGAGTTTCTATCCCGTAATTAGAACTGTGTTAATCCATGGGTGACCCACATGAACCAACTAAATGCAAGCGTGCCAACAACGATAAGGAAATACACGACACAATCCTGTAACCATTCCCAGTCGAAACCACGGTGTGCGGAGTGATTGTCAGTGTAGGTGTACGATGGCGTATACGACGGCGCTTCCGTCCACCGCGCTTCGATGGCAGGTGGTTCTGGGAGCTGGCGCAGCTGCTCCATGGAGCGCGAACGGGCTTCGTGCGTCTCGATCAACTTTCGGATAGCGTCAAGCCGATCATCCGCAGGCACACCAAATTGGGTCCGAACGAAGTTAAGGCGCATCGAAACACCAGCCTGTTTGCATTGTTCGGCTGCCCATGCCATGACTTTGGTGAAGTCTTCGGGAATGTGCCCTTCGGTACAAGTGACATCCAAAGACAGGACGTTTCCGTTTCGCTCCATTCTCCAATCCGCATGGACGGCGCCGGAGTTTAGGCGTTGAGGAATATAGGACAGATCTGCGATGACGCGGGTAAGACTATCGTAACGAGCCATGGTTTCTTTCTCCTTAGGTTCGGTGCTGTTTCTTTGGGTTCACGACGATTGGCATGCCTCTATGCCGGGAGCTCAGAGTCAGCGTTTTCCAACGGTTCGATTGATGCGCCGATAGTTTATATGCTCGTAAACATGTGCGTGTCGTTGAACGGATGGGCCGGCGCTTCGGGTGGATGGCACACGCGCAGCCGGCATGGAGCCTGTCTTCGTCATCATCCATCTTGATAACTTCACAGCGGTTCCGCGATAGAAACCTGTAGAAACGATGCGGTGTGGCATATATACCCATGATTCTCTCCTGAACTATCCGGTCATTCCACCAACGCCATGGACCTTACATGTGCCAGTCGGCCTCATGATATTGCGTTTGTTAACCTGAAATTCTCATCCGTTCCTGTAACATCTCGATCATCATGGGAATGCGTAACGATCCCGGATTGGCTTTCCAGGCCTCTTCAATGTACCGAAGTGCCATCCTGTTATCACCGCATCTGGATGACGCGGCAGACTCGATGACAGCTTGTCTGTAACGGTTGAACCGCGGCAGCAACCTTGTAATCACTTGTGCTTTTGCGGGATGCTCGGGATAAATATGATCTGCCTCGTCCGCGCGATACACCAGATCGTTGAGGTCCACGGATTCGAGTTGGGACTCTATGGAGTCGTAGATGGTTTGGGCCTGCTGATATGCCGCTTGGAGCGCTGCCAGCATGGTCAGTGCTGGAACATGGCTGGGAGAGAACTCCAGCAACTTCTGGCACAGAATAGCGGCTTCATCAAAGCGGTTCTGCGAGCGCACGGACTGCGCGGCCTGCCAGAGGGCTTCAACAACAGGTAGTTTGGCCGGCAGTGACACCGGGTTGCCCAAAGTGATGGATTGGGTTTCGAGGGAGCAAAGGATCTCGTTTATGCTGTCGTACCTAGCCATTAGACCACCTCCAAACATTTGAAGATTACCCGGATGACACGCTCGGGGAGCGCCGGCAAGAAGATCTCCCTAGAAAACGAACGGCATCCATTCCATGACGTATACATTCCCCCGGCGGGCGGGCGGCATTCCAAACTGAACATCTCGTACCCGATGGCGCCCAAGGCGTAGATATCCGAGCGCTTGTCGATAATCCCAGGATTGGCCAACATTTCAGGGCTCATGTACGGCGGTGTGCCGTGCTGAGGGACGCGGTCATCACTGTTGCCGGCAGGCAAAAAGGACCGTAAAAAACGGCTGGCGCCCAAGTCGCTCATCTTGACAACCCCCCCGACGAACAGGAAGTTTTCCGGCTTCAGATCGCGGTGTACTATGCCCTCCTTATGGCTTGCGTGGACGCCAGCGAGCATCTGCCTGAAGTAGCGCTGACCGTCGATAACGCGTGCTTGGTAGTCATTGCGGTTCAGCTCCAGCCAATCCCTCAGCGAGCCGTCGGCTAATTCCATGGACAGCAGCAACATCGGACTGCCGCCGTTGCACGGGACAACGTGCAGGTCGTGTACGACGAGTACGTTAGGATGGCCGCGCATCCGGGCGTACATGCGGCTTTCATGTCCCAGTACCACCTGGGCGATTTCGGGGGCGCATCCGGGCGCTTCGGCAATTTTAAGCGCCACATTCTCTTGCCGGACGGAGTCATATGCCAGATACACAGAGGAATACCCGCCACGGCCAATCAATCTTTCTATGCAGTACCGCTCCGCGAAGGGCGCGAAGCCAGACGTCTGTTTTTGTGAAGTTTTCCGGGAAATGTAAAGTTCAGAGATAAAGGGATTCCAGGATGAATCACTGTACAGGCTCATTGGGGCCTCCTTCCAGACGAGTGTTAATTGACTCGTTCACCAACCTCCCAACCACGGAATGAAACGCCTTATACAGTTGCTGAACGGAAGCATGGGCAACGTTTTTGACGCTGGCTTTTATCGCCACGTCTTGTTTCATGACGGTGTCGTACGCCCGGTAGACAACACGGGTACCTCCCATACCAATGACATCTATCACCAGGTAACGGCCACCTACAATGGTTGTGCCTGGAATCAACGCGGGCATGGATTTCATGCTGGCGGGTCGAGAAAGAAAGATCCCCGAGCCCATAGATGTGTTGTGCGTAGTCATTGCAGGCCCTCCTGGGCCATGAGTTCATTTTCCACCCGCCACAATGCCTCATGGAACGCGTGGGCGATGGCGCCGCAAGGTGCATCGGCAAAGTGTGTGTGCCGTATCCGTTCAAAGGCATCCAACACGGCGTCATTCCTGTTCGTCGTGTCTGGAGCACCACCCATCACGCCCAAAACCATATGCGGCGTTGCCGTACAGGCGCCTGGCGGCATCGGCACCGCCACATACAGGCGGGTACCGTTGAGCGCCAAAGGGATGTCTGCCAACAACGTCGGCATTGTGCGAAGGGAGCCATGACCCAGCCATGCTATTTCCTTCAGAATTGCCGCCGCTCCATGTTCCTGGCATTTCGCCAGCGCAAGGTGGGGATGCTGAATGGCGCGGACGCACGCGGTTTCCTCGAATCGCGCTATTGCGAAAAGGCCCGTTATTTGATGCTTCAAGACAATTGCTGCCCAGGCGAGAATGTCGAAAGGGAGGCGCTCGTCAAGCTCAACGATGGCTGCGCCGCAACCAAGAAGATCCGCCTTGCGGCGTGTTTCTTCCAGCACTTGTTCGTCTCGTGGAGGAATCTCGTCATGTGAATGAATGGCCTTAAGGCGCAGCCGTACATCGTACGCCTTGTCATATTGGTGCACGGTCTCCAGCGCCTCGGCGTACCGAGTCAGGCTCTCGGCCGAGCCGGGCTCATCGTTGAGCACAAATGACTGTTTCATGCGATATTCGAGCTCCTGGACAACGGACGCGGGATTCGCTGGGCAGGCCGCATGGGCTTGTTGCGCCTTCAGTTCGAGCGAGATGGATTCGGCCCCGAGTGCTTCCAGTTCTTGGTGGCACCGCTCGATTTCCTCCTGGTGAATCTCAATATCCAGCCGGCGCATGGCATCTATTAAGCGGCGGATTTCGTTCAAACGCATTTGTGTTGTGGCCTTCCGAAGCGATGCGACACATGGGCCCGCTATGCAACGGTAACCTGCGTCGGGTATGTGTTTGTCGTAATGGAACGCTCCGTCCTGGATTCGCCCGATATGCACGGCACCGGCTTCGTCCACCAGGACAACGCACGGGGAAATTCCGGGGAGTGCTGTTCCGGCTATGATGTTGCGCGGCGCTTCGATGACAATCGGTTCCAGATCGCCGTCACTTGGCCAGGTCTTCATGAGTCCGTCTTGGTATCCGACGGTTATAA
>CAIYET010000105.1 GCA_903925285.1 Candidatus Hydrogenedentota bacterium
ACCTCTGTTTTCTGAGCCTTCACAACGCTACCGCTATCTTTGGCCATAGCACAACAGGAACATGATTTCTTTCACGTACGCTACAATCGTACGATAAGCAATTCAGAGAAATCAAATATGTGACTGTCGTCTTTGTGTTGTGGAACTTGACGCGTATCAATCTCGCCGCTGAGTACGGTGGGATTGGAAAGCATCATCGCGAAGTGAGGCCCAAGCAATTCTGCCCCGCTGTCGCTATTCATTCCAAGGACGGTTCTTACCCAACGGTGCCGCATCTCTCGCTCCGTGAAGTAGGTCCAGCGAAAGGTTCCCCTGATCTCGACGGGTCATGTCCGTCCTGAGAAGGCAACGACTTCCACTTCGCTACGTTTTCTGCGTGCATCGTCGACAATACTTTCGACCTGCGCGGCTACGGGATCCGAAAGCCAATCGGCGCCGCACTGATGACAGACGGTCGCTGGGACGTGGCGGATGACTACCACGCCAAAACCAAGTTCCGAAGTAAACGTCGTCTCTCCCGATTCTTTGACGCCTCCGCACACGGGACAAGCATCTTCGGACTCTGTTTTCATTGTTCTTTCCTCTATCCCCTTTCGTTCGCGACTCATCGTGTTCATCAATGTGAGTGTATTGTACAACTTTTGGGACTTCTCGATAACACTCGATTTGATGCTCTGGAGATCTGACGTTCGGGAGGCAGCATAGAATGGCGCTGACGTAAGGTATTTTGGCATACCTATTGCCGCGCAGGATTTCTTTGAACTCATGATGCGATTTATCGAGAAGCGGGTAGTCTTTCGGTCTTCGTTTTCTAGCTCTTTGCTCTCATCGGTTTTGTCTTGATGGGATAGATTGGTGGTCGCCGATACCCTTGCCAAAATAAAACTTGCATTTCGCATAAAAATATGTTAGTCTCAGTTTCGTGCTTGAGATGGATTGTCCATTGATGGTCACACATGGTGGACAATACGTCCAGGGCAGACTAGGGATTCGGCCCGAACATAATGAATCCTTCGGAGAACATAAGAACATGGCAAGCGGCACAGTAAAGTGGTTCAATGACGACAAAGGTTATGGGTTCATCACGCCGGATGATGGGGGCAGCGATCTGTTTGTCCATCACTCCAACATTCAGATGGGTGGATTCAAGAGCCTGAAGGACGGCCAAAAGGTCCAATACGAAGCGGCCCAAGGCAAGAAAGGCCCCGAAGCGACAAACGTGACCGCCCTCTAGGCGGACGCACACACAAGCGAAGTACCGAGGCCCCAGTTTCGACTGGGGCTTTTCCTTTTTCTGCGGCGGATTCAATTCGCACTGTTGCCCCGAGTATGGGTAACTTGCTACGATTCATATCGAGGTGATGTATAATGCCGTTGTTTCGTTTTGTATGTGAAGAGTGCGGGCATGGCCGCGAGATCCTGGTTAGAGGCCAAGATGCGCCTGCTTGCCCGGATTGCGGTTCCAAGCGACTGGTCAAACAGGCCAGTGCCTTCGCGCCTGCCGTTCGCAGCGGCGATTCGGGCAGCCCGGCGTCGTCGCCGTGCGAATCCTGTTGCAGTCGGCGCGATGGGAGCTGTCCCAACTTGTGACGTCCGAATACAGTGGAAACAACCGTGCGTCCAGCGCACGCAGCGAGGAGCAAGCCATGGCCATCAATCTTATGAGCACGCTGAAGGGGTCGCTGTTGGAGGGATTCTACCCGGCGGGATGGGATCTCGATGCCTTGGACGAAATTTGTTCGCGTCCGCCCGAATCCATCGTAAGACCCGAGCGTTGGTGGAACAAGCGTTTCGCGCCGCTCGCCTGCGAATCCCTCGCGGATTTCGACACGATGATGGGCCATGAGATCGCCCTCGAAATCGCCAATGCGAAGACGGCTGGAAAAACGATCGCGTTTATTCTGCCCGTCGGCCCGATGGGCATGTACCGCTGGGCCGTGTACTTCCTGAAGGAATGGAAATGCGACTGCAAACATGTCCACGGATTCAACATGGACGAGTGGAGCGACCCGAAGGGAAACACGCTGCCCGCGAAGGATCCCGCCGCGTTCCAAAACGCCATGGAAGGCGCGTTCTACGGTCCGCTCGGCGCGTTGACCGTCCCGAAGGCTCAGCGCCACTTTGCAACACGCAAGGAGTTGCCTATGTATGGCAGCCAGATCGCCGCATTGCGCAAGAAAGGCGGGCGGCTCGTGACGGTCTTCGGCATTGGCCGGATGTGTCATATCGCTTTCTGGGAACCGCATTTCGCATCCGAGTTCAAGTCGCTCGAGGAATGGAAGGCCCCGGAATTCCGTCTTGGCGCCCGGCTTCATCCCCTGACCATCGAGCAGAACGCCATCACGAGTTTCAAAAGCCGCACCACGCTTGTCCCGGCCACTGCCAACACCATTGGGCCGGGCCTTTTCCTTCAATCGGACTGGATTATCGGCGGGGCGGACGGCGCTCTCGGACGCGGCATGATGTGGCAAGGCATGTCGCTCTGGGCGACGCTGCATCACGAGCCAACGCCGTGGATTCCCAGCACGTTCATGCCGACGCTCGCCGGACGCCTGTTCTTCCTCAAAGAACTCGCCGGTCCGCTTGTCGCCGAGTGCAACTGATTGTAAGGCTGTAGGAGGCTGTAGGCTGTAGGCCGTAGGCTGTAGGCTGTAGGCTGTAGGCTGTAGGCTGTAGGCTGGCTGGAGGTTCCTACAGCCTAAAGCCTAAAGCCTGAATTGGTGTGTATTGTGGACAGTCAAGAAGCAACGCAACTCTTCCAGGAAGCGCAAGCGCGTTACAATGATGGCCAATACAACGAGGCCATGCAAGTCCTGACCCGTTTGAACCGGTCCTTTCCCAGCGCGAAGAACGTCCTTTTCCCTATGGCGATGTGCCTCGAGAAACTGAACCATACGGGTGAAGCCCAGCAAATCTGCGACCGGCTCATTGCTCAGTTCGACGACCCCCGCGCCCGCGAGATGAAGGTTCGCATCGAGAACGCGTTGCTGGCCTCATTGACTCCGCTTCCCGATGTGGACGGGGACTTAGCGGGAGATTTGCTTGGACCCGCGCCAAAAAGGAAGGTAGCGGCGGCCCCGAAACGGGGGATCCCCTCGTGGGTGTGGGCTGTCGTCGGCGGCGTGGCGGTGGTCCTGCTGTTGTCGCTGCTCGTAGTGCTGGGCGGCTATGCAGGCCAGCAATCCGCGCGTGGCACGCCTTCCTCAACCATTCCAGCCGCTGCCATGTTGGTGGCGGTCCTAATTGGCCTCGGCATGTATCTGTTCGGCTGCTACTGCCTCAAATTGATCTGCGAGAAAGCGGGAAACGATCCGGGCATTCTCATTTGGATCCCCCTGCTCCAGATGATCCCGCTCTTCACCGCCGCCGACTTGAGTCTCGTGTGGTTTATCTTGCTCTTCGTCCCTTTCATCAATATCGTGGCGACAATCATGCTGTGGATGAAATTGAGCGAGGCCCGCGGCAAGCCCTCGTGGCTCGGCATTCTCATCATAATCCCGGGATTTAACCTGTTTCTGCTGCTCTACCTCGCCTTCTCCGAGTAGATGGCGCCGTCCACGGCATGGCCTATCTCGAAGCCCTCAAGTCCGTCTTCCCACTGCCGACGCATAACCGCTACGTTCGATGCGCCGGATGGCGATAAGCAACAGTGCCGCTATCAGCGTCGCTTGAAGCCACGGCGACATCGGTACGGTGCTACTCGTCGTGAGCAGGTCCTGCTTCGTCACAGTAACGGTTCCTTGGACTGCGGTGAGCGTCAGCGACACGGTATAGATGTCCTCATCGGCATAGGTGTGAACGGGGTTCTGGTCGTGACTGGTTTCGCCGTCGCCGAACTGCCATAGCCAATCGGTTATGTCGGTCTCGACGGCGGACGACGAGTAGTGAAAATCCACCATCATCGGCGGCTTACCCAAAGTCGTGCTTGCGCTGAAGTCCGCGCGCAATGGCTCCTCGACCGTAGACCACAGGAACGCTGTGCCATCGCCGGAGCTTGTGAGGATCTTGGTACCGTCCGGACTGAAGACAGCGTGATTCACCGCATCCGTTTGTCCTGAAAACGTGCGAAGGACCGCACCCGTGATTACATCCCAAAGCTTGGCCGTGGCATCGTTGGACGCGGTAAGTATCTTCGTACCGTCCGGCGAGAAAACGGCGGAATACACCGAACTGGTATGCCCCTCGAACGAGCGCAGGAGCGTCCCGCTCACTGCATCCCACAGATTCGCCGTATTGTGAGTGGCGCCGCCCACCGTCAGGAAGTTCCGTCCATCGGGACTAAACGCAACGCCTGATAAATAGGACCCGTCGAGTGGAAACGTGTGCTTAAGCGCACCCGTCGATGAATCCCAGATCGAGACGATATTCCCATTGGAACCCGTAATCACCTTCGTTCCATTCGGACTGAACGCCACCGGGCTGTGTCCAGCGAAAGTGAAGAGCACGTCGCCAGTCGTCGTATCGCGCAAATTTGGTCCCGTGAGAAATGTCGTGCCGTCGGGACTGAACGCGACGTAGAAGGGATGCATACCGCTGCCGGGATAGGTCGCGAGCAGCGTACCCGTTGCCACGTCCCAGAGTTTCGCTGTGTCGTCGTTGGAATTGGTGAGGATTTTCGTGCCGTCCGGCGAAAAAACGGCGGCAACAACATTACTTGAATGGCCGGAGAACGTCTTGAGAACCGTAGCCGTCGTCAAATCCAACAGCTTCGGCGTGATAAAGTCCCCGAAGAGGACCTTCGTGCCATCCGGGGAAAAGACCACCGGCCCTGTTCCTTCTGTATGGACTGCAAGTGTCCAGAGCGCGCCGCCCGTGGCCCCATCCCATAATACAGCGCCGTAACCAGTTCCATAAACCCACGCGTGCGGGCCACCTATCATGCCGCCCGATCCCCCGAGGACTTTGGTGCCGTCGGGACTGAACTGCACAGAATTCACCCAACCAGGACTCTGATAGATCTGAATAAGCTCGCCGGTTGCCGACGCCCACTTCTTTGCGGTGTTGTCCCACGATCCCGTGAGGATCTCCGTGCCTTGTGGGTTGAATGCCACGCTGATCACATAGGAGCTGTGGCCGGCGAACGTCCGCAGGGAGGTGCCCGTTGCCGTGTTCCACAGTCTCGCCGTCAGATCATACGAACCTGTCAAGACCCATGTTCCATCCGGACTGAACGCGACGCTGGTCACGTCCGCGCTATGGCCCAAGTACGTTTGCATGACCGTGCCACTCGAAACATCCCACAATTTCGCGGTCATGTCCATCGACCCGGTAAGAACTTTCGTGCCGTCGGGCGAAAATGCCACCGAGGTAACCTCGGCCGTGTGGCCCGAGAACGTCCGTACGACGGCGCCCGTGGCTGCGTCCCATAGGTTCGCCGTGTGGTCCGCCGAGCCGGTGAGGATCAGCGTTCCGTCCGGCGAGAACGCCACCGAGTAGACTGCTGCCGCGTGGCCGGAAAAGGTCAGCAACACGGCTCCCGTCTTTGCATCCCACAATTTCGCTGTCTTGTCGAACGACCCCGTGAGGATCTTTGCGCCGTCTGACGAGAATGCTACGGAACTCAAAAGGCGGCTATGCCCGATCAAGAAGCGGGTAAACTCGCCCGTGTCGCTCTTGCACAAGAACCCAATCGCGCCGCCCAGGACGAATTGCTTCCCATCAGGCGAAAAAGCAACTCCGTGTACCGGGCCTGTCCCGAACACCTGCTCCGGGCCAGGTAGCGTCTGAGCGCTAGCGGCACAGGTCATGACAAACGACGTTAATGCCAAAACAGAAGTCAGAACCCAAGGGTGCCTCGTGCTCATTGCCCAGCCCTCCCTTGCCGTGTCTGCGCTCGCTCTCGCCTCAATGCTGTTTGTCATGTTCTTGATTCGCTTGGCTTGAAGGTTTTCACTCTTCATCTCTATCCCTCGCTATCGTCTGTTCGGAGAACAACGGCAATGCAATGCAGATTCATTCTCTCGACTAGGGCCGCCCATTATCATAAAGCATACCCGAGATATACAAGTCACCGGACTGCGTGCAAACGGCCCTCGAACCTTCGACTCGAAAAACGCCCGCTTCCGTGATTGTGCTGACGTCGTAACCCGTGTGGAGCGTACCCTTCAGGTACAGCTCGCCCGCGTTCGACATCCTTAAGACGTTGCTGCCGGTGTGATCGCGTATGATGAATTCCGGCGGGGAGATGGCCTCTAGCGTCTGCGAACTCGCGTGGTCATGGTTGGTTCCATTGACTATGAGATTGCCGTTCTTGTCAAACATCGCAATGTCGGTTGCGCCGGTTCGGACTCTCATCGAGGTGGGGCCTAGCAGCCCGTCGATGAGGGGCTTTACGACCGTGTCCCACGGCGCCATATCAGGAGGTGGCTCCTCCCATTCTAGGTTATCCGAAGCCCAGATAAAGACGGCGTCCGCTTGATAGTATGACTTGTAGAACTCGGGAGGACAGCCACCGAATTTGTTGGAGCACGCGTGTGGACATATGTACATAAAGCTTTTAATGCCCCATGTGTGGGCGTCATCTAGTAGTCGTTGAAAGAAGGAGTAGCCGGAGTCTATGTCCCAGTGCATGCCAATGGCATCAGGATAATAACCATGGCGATTGTGGAGATTGTTGCAGAGATCCTCAATGCTCCATATCAACTGGTTATAGACGCAGACAAGGACATTTTCATTGTTACCCTTGCACTCCGTGTAAAGATAATCGAAATCGTCGGCGTCCATAGTTGACTGCTCATCGGTACAAATCAGATACACACCAGCAATCACAGATTCACGACACCACGTTACGCCCTCCTCCCATGTCTCCTGGCCGAAATATCCCAAGTCTGCTGCAACAAGGACCCCATTATCTAGTTCATAGCTTATATCCGTAAGCCGATCGCACCATGTCCGGTTATTCACGAAATTACTAATCTCTAGCGAGGAGACCATTACGGCCTTACAGTTGGCGCTAGGATTATCCACTAAGCGCCGTTCTTGGCCAAAACCGACGGGATCCGGAGGCTGAACGTGCTGCGGCCACCCACAATAAACGGGCAACACGCGGGACCACTGCGGCGCAGTGAGCGCGGGGTTAAGCGTCGCGAGCGCTCTCCCCCTAGCGGGAGAAATCGCTGTTCCGGATGGCGTCGATACGCTCGGCGGAACAATGCCGTTGTGGCTCTGCCCGCTCTGTGAGCGAGAAGGCTGCACTGTCACATGAATATCGGGTCTGGCATAGTGGACTTCAGGCAACTCGCATATCTTATTGACGATTGAAAGGAACGCGTCAACGGCAGTATCGCGTGGCACTGTGGCAAGACATCTGGTCCGGCCGCTCGCTTCCTTGAAGGATTTAACCGGTATGGCGCCGTTCGCCACGACGAGTTGTTCGGCGTTCGCCACCGACGTTTCCGCCTTGAACGAAACGTAAAAAGTGTTGGCAAAGAACACTTCGCCGCACCTCGTGTAACGTCCGCTGAGGGTGAATACAGGCCAGGCTGCGGTTGCATTCACCTGCTGTCTAAGTTGAGAAAGCCTGTTACAAAGGACATCGTACGAAAGTGTCTCATGCAAAGCAACCACACCGTAGGTGTCCTTCTCGGGACCGGAAACCGAGAACGCAATGGGCGTGAGTGTCTCTGTAGATTGAAGCGAATTTCTGAGGTCGTTTTCCTTGTTGGCTTTGAAACGGACGACGGCCTTGTCTTGAACCAACTCGATATACGTTGGCTTTCCGTCGCTGTAGAAGAAGAGTTTGTCGGTGTCTACCGCTGAATAGGAAAGTACTTGAGTGGCGAGAATTGCAAGCCCTAATAACACGTTCATTCTTGCTCTCCTGAATCTCTATGCGCTCTACCGGGTGTCATGGCAGGAACGCAAGGGCTACTGAGTGGGCGCGCCAAGTTGTATGATGACATTCCCGGCGCTGTCCACGGAAAGACCCGACCCTGCGGTATTCGATACGTCGACGGTGTCCCCTTTGACTGACACGTTCTCATCCGTATCTAGTATAATGGTTGAATGTTGACCGCTCCGTAATTCTACGTTTGATGAAAATAGCAAAAAGTCATCCGCCTGCATTATGATGGATGCGGGATTAGTATCACCACCAGGTTGTGCCATCAGGATGTAAGCCGTGGGCACTCCTACCCCATTCATAGCGGCAAGCCACGCTATCGATCTGTACTCGCCTTCGTTTCCGGATGGCGCCGCGTTAAGGAGCAGTCCGGCGCGGATTGCCTCGGTGCCGGGCGCAGCGGCCGCCAAGATTGCACCGGGTTCGAGAAAGCCGGGATCCGAACCGCCCAGCCCCAAAATCCCCGTGCCGCCTACGGCCGTCAGGGCTCCATTCTGCGCGTCAATGATAAACGAGTCGGGACCGTCCAGATGTAGCGACGCTTGCTCGTCTCCACATTCTTCCTCGTCCTCGCCGAGTATTGCAAGATAGTCAGTCGCAAAAGGACAGTTTGCCGTCGTCATGGTTGCCGAATCGGGTTGCGAGGGTGTGGAAACGCTCCCCGCGCTTCGGCTGGGTGCGACATGGTTGCGGAAGGGGTTTGGGAATACCATACCTTCCGGGAGCAGCGAATTCTCGGAGCCGGCCTCGAC
>CAIYET010000106.1 GCA_903925285.1 Candidatus Hydrogenedentota bacterium
ATCTGCTCGACTGCGACGGCATGATCGACGCGCTGATCCCGACGTGGATCGAAAACGGGGTCAATACCATGTTCCCCATCGAAGTTGGCACGTGGAACGCCAGCATCGAACCGTGGCGGGCGCAATATGGCAAAGAACTCCGAGGCGTCGGCGGGATGAACAAGAACGTGATGTCGCGCGATTTTGCGGCCATCGATGACGAGGTCGAGCGCCTGCGTCGGCTGGTCGATTTGGGCGGGTTCATCCCCTGCCCCGACCACCGCCTCGCCCCCGACTCCGAATGGGACAACGTCCGCTATTACTGCGACCGCATGCATCAGGTCTTCGGCTGAACGCCTGACTCTCAATATTCGTCCATGTTCGTCCATGCGAATGGAAGAAGACCAACAAATTGCTCGAACGCCAATACTGCAAAGGCTTCGAAGTCCCGAAACTCGCATAACTACTCTTCGTTCGCGTCCTTTGCCCTAGACATGGATGCCTTGCCGGATTTCGTCCGGATCCCAAGGTTTGATCTTCGCCAAGGTCTTCGCGAGGGAGTCTTTGGTCTTAGCCGCATCAAAGTCCATTTGCAAGCCGATCCAAAAGCCCTCGGACATGCCGAAGAAGCGGGACAAGCGTAGCCCGGTATCGGCGGTAACGGCGCGCGTACCCGTTACGATTTCGCCGATGCGCCGTTGTGGTACGCCGATTTCCTTGGCCAGCCGGTATTGCGAGATCCCCATCGGCTTCAGGAACTCCTCGAACAGAATCTCGCCGGGGTGCGGGTAGGGAACTTTACGCATGCAGTCTCTCCGTCAATGATAATCCACGATTTCAACGTATCTCGGACCTTCCGCAGTCCACACAACACACACGCGATACTGATCGTTGATACGGATGCTGTGCTGTCCGGCACGGCTGCCCTTCAACGCCTCCAAGCGATTGCCCGGCGGCACGCGCAGATCATTGTCAAGCGATACTACTCCACATCGTCTCTGTGCGTCACATCCGACAGTGGAGTCATCGTACGTCAATGAACCGGAAGATCCAAAAAATACACCGGTAGCCACTGTGGAAAGGAGTGGCTACCGGAGAATTCCACCCGCGTCCACGAGTCCCTCGCGATCGCTTATTTCGAGGAAGGCATGCGGATCACCGTACTTGCGAAGAGCAAGACAAGCCGACTCGTGAACATGGGGCGTCGGGCTATGTTCTGGACGCTCACACCGTCATCGGCATCGTATGATTCCAGTTCGCACCAATGAGTGTGCTTGCCGGAGCTGTATGCACAGTGTCAACGCCGTTGGTGGTGGTGACGATAGTGAACGCCTGCGGACCACCCCAGTTGATCCCGACCATGATCAGGGTGTAGTCGCCTGGCGCCAGAATCGACTGCGGGATGACGGTGTACTCCACCGGGTTGCTGTATCCGGACTTGATGTGGCAGATCTCAGAACTGCCCTGTGGCGTCGATGCGAGAAGGTAAAGTTCGTTGTCCGTAGCTCTGACGTGAATCTTCGTGGTCTTCATCGATACAGTTCTCCTTGATTAAGTCACCTGGGAAATCCAGGGCTATCTAAATAGTGTACAAGAAGAATCGGCATTAGTCAAGTTAAATTAAATTCTTGTCAGGATGAAATAGAATTATCATGTTTATGTGCGTACTTCAGTTGGGGTGCGGGAATGCACCGTTCGCTTTTTGGGGAACGTAGACTGACACGGACTTGCATGGACGTAAAGGGCGATTTGAGATTCGAGATCTCGGATTCGAGCGCTGAAGACCGTCTTCCGCTCTTCGCTGATATGAGAGAGAATGCCGCCATCAGCGTAGGTGCCGCCCGGATGACGTGGAGTTATCCGGCGTCCCGTGCTGCTTCGCGCAACACTTGCAAGACCGTCTGCGCCGCGCCGGGAATGGGATCGCTCAGCACGGGCAGGAAAACCGTGCGCTTGAGCGCGAGTTCCGCTTTTGGGAAATCGCCTTGTTTGTAGCCCCTATAGCCTTCTTCGGCACACAGCGGCCCGCGGTTGCGCGTGAAGATGTCGAAGCCTTTCGCGAAAAGCGGCAGGTCGTGTAAGTTGGGATATGGCGAAAGGGACGCCCGCAGGCCGCGTGTCTTCAACCGCTCGACGTATTCGGACGTGGGCAGGCCGCCCATGGCTTCGGGGTCGTGAATCACGGGGAAACCGTAGTAGCCGCCGCGTTCGACGCCTTGGTACACGGTCATGGCCCGCAGTCCGGGAATCGTGGCCAATCCCGCTTCGACTTCGGCGAAGTATGCCGCGCGACGTTGGTTCAATTCGGGCAGCTTGCGCAATTGGACCGTGGCGATGCCGATGCCCAAGGGATGCGCGCGGAATTTCATGCCGAGTCCGAGGGGCTGAAGTTCCTCGTACTTCGCGCCGACGAGATCGATGCCGGCGATCCGGTTGACTTGGCCGACGAGGCATGCGCGCTCGAATGCGTCGATATCGTTGGTTGCGACGACGCCCCCCTCCCCCGCGCTGACCGCTTTGGATCCTTGCAGACTCCACGCACCGACATGGCCGACCGCGCCGCACATTTTGCCCTTGTATTTCGCGCCGTGTGCGTGCGAACAGTCCTCGACGACCGGCACGCCGGTCTCTTTCGACACGGCTATGATCGCGTCCATGTCGCAGACGTTGCCCCAGAGATGCACCGCGCAGATGCACCGCGTCTTCGGCGTGATTTTACGCGCCATGTCATCCGGATCGATGAGAAGGGTATCGGGATCGATGTCGCAGAACACGGGCCGAGCGCCAAGCAAAAGCGCCGGCGCGATACTGCAAATCCACGTGTTAATCGGGCACACAACCTCGTCGCCCGGCCCGACACCCAGTCCGAAATAGGCCGAATATAACGCCGAAGTGCCGTTGACGACCGAAACGGCGAATCTCGTGCCAATCCATTCGCGCCACACCTGCTCGAAGTCCCGCACCACCGGCGTCCCGCCCGACAACTCGTTGCGCCGGGTCATGTCGGCGGCCATGGCGACCTCGTCTTCCGAGATCTGTTCCCAGCGGTCGAGTTCGCCTATCGTTTGCGCGGTCTGCACGAACGTGCGCGGTCCGTTCGAATTGACGTCCATATCGAGCGCCATCGACGACTCCTTGTTCAGGCTTCAGGCTTCAGGCTTCAGGGCTCAGCGCTTGTGAACAAATGTCTCTTTCGTAGGGCGGGATTGATTCCCGCCTTCACAAATCGGCGGGAATCAATCCCGCCCTACGCGAACGACATATCTTCACGGGATCTTAGGTCTGAGAATTCAATCGCGGCTACTTCTTCGGCGCTTCCTTCGGGACTACTTTATCGTAATTGGGTTCCGTGCCTTCCGTGCCGGGCGCCATCAACCACATACCCGCGTCCACGATGCTCTTCTGGAAGGTCGGGCTTTCCCAGACATCCTCGCGATGACCGAGCGAGCTGAAATAGACCTTGCCCTTGCCCAACGCGCTGCACCAGATGGACGGATACGGCGCAATGCGATACTTCTCCTGTTTCGCGCCGTCCTCGCCCGGATCCAGCAGCGCCAGCACGTGCATCGTCGCGGTGTTGAAATGGTTGAACAGATACCATTCTTCCGGGAAACTCCAGTCCTTTGGAACATTTTCCATCGCGGGATGCATTGGATCCACAATCTTCAACGTGCCTTTGAACTGGCCGCCATGCCCAGTAAATTCGGCCCCAACCATCTTCAAGTACGGCGTCACCTCGCCATCGGCGGGCGTATGGAACGTGTCGGATGCGGAATGAAAGCCCATGAAGCGCCCGCCGTTCTTGATCCATTCGACCAAGTCGGCTTGGCCTTTCTCGCCCATCGGCGCACCACCGTCCTTGCTTGGTTTCGTCAAGTCGCCTTGGGTATAAAAACAGACCAAGTCATAGTTCTTGAGATTGTCCGCATTTATCAGGCTCGCGTCCTTCGTGCTCTTGAACGGCGACCCATTCTCTTGCGCCAGTTGTCCAAGAACGGTCTCAGCCAGACACGGCTTGCCGTCCTTAACCGCCACGGGACTATGCTCGAAACCCTCGGATTTGCTCAGGAACAGAATCCGCGGCGGCGTCATATCCTGCGCCAACGAAGTCGATGCCACACATACCGCCGCCAAACCCGCCAAGGTCGCCACTGCAATCATTCGAGTCATCGATCTATCCTCCTTACCGTTAGTTGTTCACCATACCGCTATTCAATCCGCGTAGCATAGCGCACATGCGGGCAAGGTTCAATCCAATTCTTCCAA
>CAIYET010000107.1 GCA_903925285.1 Candidatus Hydrogenedentota bacterium
CACCGACGTGGATGGGCAGCCAACAAGTGTAGACTTTCAGGTCTGGTCAGAGATATTCGTGTGTCCGCACTGTCAGAGCAACATCGAAAGCACAGAGGCTGTATCGGCGACGGAAGCTATTGGATCTGCTAAGGAGTTCCAGTGCCCCCATTGTCGTGCTCCTGTTAGCAAAGCAGCCACTAAGGCAAGCGGCGCGACCCGTTTGGAACGCTCTTTGCAGAGCCGATTCGACAAAGCATTGAATACAACGGTGAAGTACGTTTCTCGGGCGCCTCTTCTCACCCATATACAGAATACTAAACGCGGTCGCGCCCTCATAGCGACACCCCAGAGTACTCGCGATTCGCTTCTGAAGTTGGGTTATGACTCTCCCTTCTGGTATCCGACAAATACTCTCATCAAGGGGGAACGCTATTCGTGGAAGGACTGTCTTCCGAGCTATGGGATAACGCACACTCATCACTTCTATCTTCCACGGCAACTCAAGACCTATAGTTTCCTCTGGCATCTTGCCCGAAACGTGAGCGACGTGCGTGTACGCAATGCGCTCATGTTCTTCTTGTCCTCAAACGCGTTGAGTTTCACGGTGCTCAATAGGTATGGCCCAACTCATTACTCCCAGGTGAACCGCTTCTTCTCCGGTACACTCTACATACCTTCGCTCATTGCTGAGACTTCTCCTTCGTATGTGTACGCCAACAAGCGGAAACGGTTGGTTGGTGCATTTGCTGAGTTGAATTCACGTCGCGGAGAGGGGTTCATCATCAGCACGCAGAGTTCGACGGATCTTAGGCAGGTACCGCCTAATACCGTTGATTATGTGTTCGTAGACCCGCCTTTTGGCCGGAATCTTCAGTACTCGGAACTGAATCAGATATGGGAGGCGTGGCTTCGGGTTAGCACAAACCGGTCCCATGAGGCTGTTCTGGATTCGACTCGGGATAGGGGAGTCCTGCAATACACACACTTGATGCGGGACGTTTTCCGAGAGTTGTGTCGCGTCCTTAAGCCAGGAAGGTGGATGTCGGTGGCATTTCACAACTCCTCGAATGCCATATGGATGTCGATTCAAGAGGCGTTGTCCGCGGCAGGATTCGTCGTAGCCGATGTTCGTACACTGGACAAAGGGCGCCAGAGTTATAAGCAGGTGCGGGAAGGGACAGTCAAACAAGACCTGGTGATTTCCGCGTACAAACCGAGCGGAAAGCTTGAGGAGAAGTTCGGGCTGGAGGCGGGGACGGAAGAAGGAGTGTGGGACTTTTGTCGGAGCCATATGCGGCACCTACCAATCTTTGTAGCAAAGGGTGGGCAGGCGGAAATTGTCGTTGAGCGCCAAGACTATCTCCTTTTTGACCGAATGGTCGCATTTCATGTGGAGCGTAGCGTGATGGTTCCGATATCCGTCGCTGAGTTCGGAGCCGGACTCAGACAGCGCTTTCCGCAACGTGACGGAATGTCCTTTCTGGTAGACCAGGTGAGCGAGTATGACCAGAAGCGCGCTTCAGTTCAAAGTATGGGGCAACTGGAACTCTTTGTTACCAATGAGGCGACAGCCATTCAATGGATCCGACGAGAATTGGACGGCAAACCACAGACATTTCAGGATCTGTCTCCGCTGTTTATGAAGCAGGTAGGCGGCTGGGAGAAGCACGAGCGAGCGCTAGAGCTTCGCCAATTGCTGGAGCAGAATTTCCTCTGTTACGATGGCAAGGACGCCGTCCCGCCGCAGATTCATTCCTATCTTTCCACCAACTTCAAGGACTGCCGTAAATTAGCCAAGGACGATCCGGCCCTCAGGGACCAAGCCAAGGACCGGTGGTATGTGCCGGATCCCAAGAAAGCCGGCGATTTGGAGAAGGTCCGCGAGCGGGCCCTGTTACGCGAGTTCTGGGAGTATCTGCCGGCCGGCTACAAACCCAAGACCACG
>CAIYET010000108.1 GCA_903925285.1 Candidatus Hydrogenedentota bacterium
AGCTAGTCCAAAATAACCATTCGGCGATGGACCGGCGAATCCACGACAAACCAGGTTGCTGGAAATAATTCTCAGCGCAGTAAGTCTACCCAGGAGGAAGAACCATGAAGCACTCGCTCAAGTTGGTTTCCGCGGTAGTCTTGACCGCCTTGCTGTTCTCCGTCGGCGCCTCGGCGCAGACGGACAAGAAATTCGTTCTAAAGCTTGCGCACGGGGATTCGAATGACATGACTGTGTCACGCAAGGCCGTGATGTCCGACGTTTTCGCCAAGGAAGTCAATGCCAAGGCCAACGGACGCATCAACGTCCAGGTCTTCGGCGCCAGCACGCTGGGCAAAGAAACCGACTACGTCGAAGGCGTGAAGAACGGCTTTGTCCAGGCCGGGCTGGCTTCCGGCGTCGTGGCGAACTTCTACCCGACCGCCATGGTCACCGACATCCCCTATCTGTTTTCGTCCGAGGTGATCGCTGATCGTGTCCTTGACGGCCCCTACGGCCAGCAGCTTTCGGAAGACTTCCGCGCCAATTCCGGCATGCGCAATCTCTGCTTCGGCGAGGCCGGCTTCCGGCATCTCACGAACGGCAAGAACCCCATCCACTCGCCGAAGGATATGGTCGGCCTGAAGATACGCATCCAGGAAACGCCGATTTTCGTTACGGTGATGCGTGCCCTTGGCGCTCAACCGACGCCGATCTCGCTACCCGAGACCTACACGGCCCTGCAGACCGGGGTCGCCGACGGGCAGGACACCCTCCTGCCCACGATGGTCTTTCTGAAAACCTATGAAGTGCAGAAGCACGTGACTCTCGACGGGCACAACTATAGTGTTGACTGGTTCATCATCAACGAAAAGTTCTTCCAGAGCCTGCCGGCCGATCTGCAGAAGATCGTCCAGGACGCGGCCAAGAGTTCCTGCATCGCGGAACGCCAGGCTAACCGCAAGTTCGGGGATGAGAGCATCAAGAAGCTGAAAGAGGTCGGTGTGACGATCTACACGCCGACCGCCGAGGAATTCGCCCAATTCAAAGCGGCCACCCAGCCGCCGGTCATCGACTGGCTCAAGACCAAGATCGACCAGAAGTGGATCGACGGTCTCCTGGCGGCCGTCAAGGACGCCGAGGCCAAGAAGTAAGGCTGCACCGAGAGCGCCAAACCCGTCCCGCACGGGATCCGGTTTGGCGTCCCCATGTCGGGTGTATTCGCTGCGCCACAGAAGGGGCCCCGCTAAAATGGACAGAATATCCTCGCCGATAAGAGGAGCGTCCCTGTCAGCCGCAGATTATTCCCCTGATACGGCCCGCGCGGATTGCTGCGGTCGTTGGATTGCCGTTTCTTTGCGGCACACCGCGCGAAGCATCGCGCGTCGCCGAACCCGATCGGTGCGAATTGACGATTCGACGCCAGCGTCTAGACTGAAGTTACCCCCTTTGTAGTCACCCCCAATAACGACAAGTGCTTGTCTGGTCTAACGATTCGGGCCACTTGTCGTTTATTTTTGTTACAATGTGTAGTCACTAATATACTTGACATCTGGCGCTGTATGGTTTATATA
>CAIYET010000109.1 GCA_903925285.1 Candidatus Hydrogenedentota bacterium
ACGAGGGCCGTTGTTGTTGATCTTGTGCCACCGTACAGATTCCTTACGTGCGGATTGTGGTGTCACAAGAGGAGTTGCGAAATCACGATTCGGAATGCATCATTGGCCGGCTATGATCGCTGCGCCGAGGGCGCCGGTGAATTGGGGTATGTCGGCCAGGCGGACAGGTTGCCCTAAGGCGGTCTCAATGGCTTTGACCATGCCAGGGACCAGCGCGACGCCGCCGGTGAAGATGATGGGCGGGTCGGCGGACCGGCCAGCCATGGCGACGACGCGTTTGGCGATCGAGAGTTGGACGCCGGCTACGATGTCTGCGGGCGGCGTGCCCGACGCGAGCAACCCGATTATCTCGGTCTCTGCGAAGACGACACAGGTGCTGCTGATAGACACGGGCGTCGCGGATTGGCCGGCCCACGCGTCGAGCGTGGCAAGATCCGCGCCCAACCGGGTCGCGACGACCTCGAAGAACCGGCCCGTGCCCGCGGCGCACCGGTCGTTCATGTTGAAGTCGCGGACGTTTCCTTTCGCATCGAGGCGGATGAGCTTGCTGTCCTGCCCCCCGATTTCGATGATGGTCATGGCGTCCGGCGCGACGTGGCGTACGCCGCGCGCGTGGCACGTGATCTCCGTGACCGTCGTATCGGCGAACCGGATCAGGTTGCGGCCGTAACCCGTGGCAACTACCCGGCCCAGCGCTTCGCGCGCGATACTCCGTTCACGTAGCAGGGTTTCAAGTAATTGCCCGGCGAGGCCATGTTGATCGATGGATTGATCCGCGAGACCTTCCGCAAGAATTTCCTTCGCGTCGGTGTCGTACAAAACGACTTTCAGCGCACGCGAGCCTGCGTCGATGCCAGCGGTAATCACGATCTTGACTCCTCATTGCGGTTTGGAAACTCCGCAGTCATGTAATAATAGGACAATCCGTCCTCGCCAACGAACGACTCCTGTCGGACGAATCCGCGGCGCTCGTACATGCTCGCCGCGCGGTCATTGTCCTGGACAACCGTCAACGAGATCCTCAAAATGCCGCGCCGGGCCGCCTCGTCCAGGATATGGTCCATGAGCCGACTTCCGAGGCGTTGTCCTTGCCACACGTCAGCGACGCCAAGCCCGAAGCTCGGCGTTTCCGATTGCAGGCCCCAGAGAAAACTCCAACCCACGATTTGCCGATTGGCCCAGGCCACCGCATCGTACTTCTTGTTCACGCCGGGTGCGTTTTCCGCGATGACGGCGTCGCACGCCTCGAGGGTCGTCACGTCACCCAACGGATGAAACGTCCGCTTCGACGCGACGGCAAGGCCGTTGTAGAACGCCGCAAGCGCCTGCGCGTCCTCCGGTCCGATGGGTCTGATATCGATATCGTCCATGGCAGGTAAAGTAACGCCTTTGCCGCGTGTCTGTCCAGTTCGAGGCATCGGACTCGGCTTCAAACGCCCTTGGCAAGGCGTGCGGCCAAATCGGACGGCAAGCCGGCTTCGAGAATTTTCCGCGCGACGCTTGCCACGTCGTACTCGACACGGCAAAACTCGAACGTCATTCGTTCCGAGTCGAAGAGGCCGAAAGCCGCACGCGGGTCACGGTCGCGTGGCTGGCCGACGGCTCCGGGATTGATGAAATAGCGGTTTCCGTGGCGCAATTCGTGGAGCGTGCCGCAGGTGGTGGCGTAGGCGCCGCCCCGCTCGGAGAAAAACGATGCACGGTGGCTGTGGCCGAAGAAGCAGACGGCGATTTCCGGACTTTTCAGAGAGGACAGTTGCCGCATCGCGTCCAGCCAATCGACGATGTAATCGTCGCGGTTTCCCGGCGACCCATGCACGCCCACGTACGCCCGCTCGAAAGGGAGTTGTTCGGGCAGGCGTTTGAGCCATTCGCGGTTGTCGTCCCGGATACGCTCGACTTGCCAGTCGACCGCCTTTTTGGCCGACGAGCGGAAGAACCAGCCGTCTTCGAGACCGCACGCTGCCGCGTCATGGTTGCCCATGAGCGTCGGAATCCCCCGTTCGCGGATCAGGTCAATCACCTCATTGGGCTGGGCGTTATACCCCGCGAGGTCGCCCAAACAGACAATTTTCTCGGCGCCTCGCTTGTCGATCTCGCGAAGAACCGCGACGATTGCTTCCAGGTTGGCGTGAATATCGGCTATGATGGCAATGCGCATAAAACTACAACACAGACAATCAGAAGCACCCGCGTCGGTACTTTACCCGGTATACTATACTCTCCCGCCCTCCTTCTGCAAGATGTGCCTGAGTTGTGAAGCCTTCTTCAATGCATGCTCGTTGTTCGGCGCCATCTTGAGGGCGCGCTCCATGCAGGCCAAAGCCTTGTCGTATTCGTGCCGTTTGATGTGCTGGACTCCGACATCGTACAGGGCAAGCACGACTTTCTTCTGCAAACGGGCCAAGCGGGGGAACTTGGCAAGGGCCTGTTGGTAGTGTTCCAGCGCCGTCTCGTAATCGCGCATCTCGAAATGGAAATCGCCCGTCACTTCCTCGTGCGAGATGTTCTCCGGAACCCCGTCGTCTTTGGACGCCTCTCGTTTGCGAACCTTCTGTCCCTCATATTCCTGCGCGGTGTGGACGGCTTCGGTCGCGCGCCGCTCCACGAGAATACTGATGTTGTTGTCCATCGGATTGTTCGATACCACGTAGAAGCGCGGGTCGTTTGGATTGTAGCGTTGCGGCGAGAATCCGCGAACGATCTCGCCGTCGCCGAACACCACGACGAGTTCAGGCCCTTCAGGCGTCCAAATCTTGTATTGGACCGTCTTGTCGAATTTCCCGTCGAAACTCTTGACCTGGAAGACGGCCTTCAAGTCCTGAAATTTGACATACTCGGTCTTGCCCAACGTCGTTCCGGCGGCATCGACGAGGTCCAAGTGGAATCCATCGTCGCTCAAGTCCATCGCAAAGCAAACGCCATACTTGAGCTGCCCGTCGGCGAAGCGGACCACGAGACGCTGACGCGGGTGTTGCTTACGCTTCTCATCGAGCCTCTTGTTCTCTTCGAAACGTTGCGCGATGGGGCGGTAGTGCTTCGCACAAAGGAGTTCCCGCTCGTGCAGCGTCAGGCACTCGCTACAGCCGAATGCGCCGCACACGCTGCAATACCCGGCGACTTCCTTGCGGGAATGACTGGGACACATCTTCATAGGCCAATCTCCCAGACCAATCATCCCTTCCCAAGTCGTATTCTACATGATATAATACGAAAATGCAAGTTTTATGTGAAAACGATACAATGGCGGTCTGACGACCGCCCTTGTAAACCTAAAAAAGGCAGTAGGAATTCAGAATACAGGAGTCAGAATTCAGAATGGCAACAGGTTACGGTATCTTTCGACGCGCGAAAGTATTCACCGCGCCGCGCGCAAGGCTTCCGCGCCGGCGCCGCGCGCAAGGCTTCCGCGCCGGTGTTGGGTGAGCGAAAACGTTGCCGAGTTTCGTGTGTAAGTCCACTGTTTTCAATATTCTGAATTCTGACTCCTGAATTCTGACTGCCTTTTTTAGGATGAAGGATGAAGGTAAGGGGTCTTCGCCTTCGAATCTTGACTTCCATGCGGCCACCTGTTATTGACTGCGTAGACGAAAGCGCATACGTAGCTACTTCGCAGTCGGTGTTTTTGACGAGGTGTTCGGGGTGCTGCCGTTTGGCTTTGCGCAGGCGTTCTCGGACAGATGTTGACAGTTGATCTCGATGCCTATAGAATTGTTTGTGCTGACATTTTGAGGATGATGGGGAATCGGTCATGAAACGCTATGAATTCGGCGCGTTCCAAGTGGACGACAGCAACCGCTCGGCGTTCGAGATCTGCCATGCCGTGGCGGAATTGCAACCGGTCTCGCCGTTGCCGGTTGTGATCGTGTCCGAGCCGGGGCGGGGGAAGACGCATCTGCTCTATGCGATCGTGAACGAGTTGCGCGAGAAGTCGCCGCGAACGGCGCTGGCCTATATCACGGCGCGCGAGTTCCCCGATAAGGCGCGCGGGCTTATCGAGGACCCAACGCCGATCGAGCGCGCATCGTCGGCGGTACTGCTCGTGGATCAACTCGAACGTTTCACGGAACGCGTCGTGGACCTCGAAGCGATCGTTCGCGTGTTCCTCGACCGCGGCCATTACGTGGTCCTGGCCAGTTGCCTTGCGCCGAATCGCCTCTCACATCTGCCCCTCGGGTTGCGGGCGATGCTCGACACGGGACAGACCATCCGCATATCGCCGGAGATGGGCGTGCCCGCACCTGCGACGCCGATCCAGATTGCAGAGCCGAAGGCGCCCGTTGCAGGCGTTGCCCGTCGCGTCGCAGCTCCTCAGCAGGACGAGATCCGGCGTCTGCGCGAGGAACTGGCGCAACTCGAGGAAAAGGCCGCGGCCATTCCGTCCGTGCCGGACCTCGAACGCCAACTCGAACTCGAACGCACGCGACACAAGGATTTACAGGAACAGACCGAGTCGCAGCGGGCCACGGAGAAGGACCTCGAACGTCAACTCGAGCGGGAACGCGCGCGATGCAAGGATTTGCAGGAACAGACAGCAACGCAGCAGGCCGCGGAGGAAGAACTGGCGCAGGAACTCGATATCGCGCGTAACGAGATGCGTTCGTTGCAGCGCGACCTCGATAAGGCGCGGGATGAGTGCGCGCGTGTCGCGGCGTTGGAGGACGAGGTCAAGCGGCTCGCGAGTCATGCCGACCATCTGCACGCGGAACAGGAAGCCAACGAGCGCGTGCGTTCGGTCGTGGTGGCGCAGTTGGCCGAGAAGGGTGCGGTCGAAGAGGAATTACATGCGGCGCGGGTTCAACTCGAGGTCGAGAGCGAAGAACGCGTGGCGCAGGACGCCAAGTGGACCGAGCGGCTCCAGGCGTTGGCGGCGGGCGTCGAAGAGTACAAGACCCGGTTCGGGCGGACCCTTGATACTGCGAACGAGCGCGTGCAGCAACTCGAGAACATGCTGGCCCGGCCAGGCGATGCGGACGCGGGTATGTCGGACGGCGTTGCGCGTATGCGGGCGTTGTACGAGTCGCGAATCGCCGAACTGCAAGAGTCCGCCGGACGGATGACGGAAGATGCCGTGGCGGGCCTTCGCAGCCAGTTGGACGAGCAGACGGCGCATCTGGCTGCCGCACAGGTCGACAAGGACGAGTTGGAACGGCTGCGTCAGACGTTGGATTTTACCCGTGGAAGCGGCCAAGTGGTCGCCGCGGGGATTCAGAATCTCCGCGAGCAGATCGCGCAGACGGCCGACGCGCTTGGAACGTTGGCCGACCGTACGCGGCAAGCCTGCGGTGTGGAGGCGGGCACGTCGGCAAAAGACGACGATCCGTTTGACGACCCGAACGAGGAGCTTTGATGACAGGTTTCGAGGACCGCGTTATCGGTTTGTTCGATGTGATTCATCCGCTCGACCGAATTGCACGTGCCGGATATGTGATTCGGGGCGTCGCACATCCCGAATCCGTGGCCGCGCACAGCCATTTCGTTTCGGTGCTAACGCTTCTTTTTCTCGAAGAGTATCCCGGCCAGTTCGATGGCGAGAAGGCGCTCGCAATGGCGCTCGTCCACGACCTGGCCGAGGCGAAACTGATGGACATCCCGATGCCGTATGCGGATAAGTATTTGCGCGATGCCAAAGACCACGCCGAACAGGCGATCTTCGAAGACATGTTTGCCGGATTCCCCGAAAAGTTCGCGCGCTATCATTGCGAGATGATCGACGCCGAAACGCCCGAAGCCCGGCTGGTCCGCGGACTCGACAAGGCGCAAATGATGATCAAAGTCCTATTCTACGAGCGCGAACGAAGCGGCTATCTCGAAGAATTCTGGACCGGTCCCGCCAACTTCCGTGATTACGGCATCGAATCCGTTTCGCGCCTCTTCGACGTCATCTGTACCCACGCCGGACGGCCACGCCCGAGATAAGTGCGAAGTGACATCTGGGAGCTTGTGGGAAACATGCCAGTTCGCCGTGCATCGATACGGGAACCGCCGACGGCGCGCCGGATACGGATATCGCCCGCAAGGCAATGGTTACGACATGGGCGCATACGAGTACGTGGGAGAATAGGGAGCGTTGTTGGGTTTCTTTCCGTTCAGGAACGGCCCAATTTGGAGCGCGGCGGCAACGACGCCGCTTTGGGTGAGTGATTACGCTGGCGCGAAGACGGAGCCAAAGCGGCGTCGTTGCC
>CAIYET010000110.1 GCA_903925285.1 Candidatus Hydrogenedentota bacterium
AAACAATTCCGCGGTATCCAATCGAAATTTCATGCGTCGTCTCCTGATAAATTTGGGTCATCCGGATTTAGCGTACTTCATCTTCACTTTCACGAAAAGTTATCGTTTCGATTCGGTTTCCCCGAAGGGGAGGAACATGAATAGCCGTGGGTGACAACCCACGGATACAAAACAGACATCCATCGACCCTGGAAGGGTCGTACTGTGTCCATATCATCGTTAATAAAGGTTGACATCGTGTTCCTTGTGCGACCCTTCCAGGGTCGGTGGTTAAGCATTTGTGCCCGTGGGTTGTCACCCACGGCTATTCATGTATCTCCCCTTCGGGGAAATTCAGTTGAGGTGACAACTTTCCCAAAGAGTGAGAGAGCTTCTCTCTTATGAAGTACGCTAAATTTGGAAGAGCCTCTTTTGTGTCCTTTTATGTTGTTTGCCTCTTGCCAAAGCAATGGGCCGCGCCGAAGCGCGGCCCATGTATTCTTTCCCGCCATGGGCCATGCCCCACGGGAGTCTTTTGTCTTACTTCGATTCGGGTGCTGGTGCGGGTGGCGGCGTTTGTACAACGACCGGCGCGGACGGCGGCTGCGGCGTTGCAACTTCCGGTTTTGGCTGCTCGACCGGCACAGGCGCAGGTGTGGGAACTGCGGGTGGCGGCGTTTGTACAACGACCGGCGTCGGCGCCGACTCAGCAGGCGCGGGTGGCGGCGTTTGTACAACAACTGGCTGCGGCGCAGGTTGCTTCATTTTTTCGAGGTCTGGAAAGAGAACATTCGCGAGGACTGTCGGCATTGTGAAGATCTCTTTCTTGCCGGATACTTTGATCTCGCGTTTGCCGTCCTTGTCGGGCGCGCAGGCGAGCGTGTGTTCGACGCCTTCCTTGGTCTTGACGCGGACGGTGCTGTCGGCCGGTGCGGAAAAATCGGCCTTGCCGAACAGGATTTCGCCGCCTTGGGCGCTCGCGAACGCTTCGGCCAATTCCTTGCAGGCCTGGGGATTTGCGTCGAGCGTATTGCCGCTGGCGGTTATCTTCCAATTGTCGCCGGTAAGCGCGGCGCTGAAGTTTTGCGAGGGCGTCTGTACGGCGATCTCGGCGATATCGTCTGCTTCAACATCGAACAGTTTTCGCTCGAACAGGTCGTTCGGAGTGGGGAACGCCTTCCCGAGGTCCGCTTTGGCTATCACGAGGATTTCAGGCTTGTCGTCGATCTTCGCATATGCGCCATCGCTGGACTTGCTGTCCGTAAACACCTTGATGTTATGCGGCTGCCCGGCGGCGGTGAACGTCACGGTGCGCGTAGGCTCGCCAAGTCCCGGATCGCCGTCGGCGTAATCCGCCGGACGTAGCGCGGCCAGCGTATTTACGATGTTGTCCACCGAGGTGGTTATCGGTTTCAAGTCGCATGCGGGTTGCGTGACGTTCAACGTTTCGCCGCTACGGGCGAGCACGATGTTGCCGCCTGGTCCCGTGATGTTGACGGCATCGATCGCCTTCTTGTCGAAAGTCAGCGCCGGCAGATCGAAGAAATCAGCCCCTTTCGGGAAGATTTGTTCGAAACTATACTTGGCGAGCGAATACACGATGTCTTCCTTGGCTTCGGCGATACGAACATATCCATCGCCCTTGGCGTTTGCAGGACGTCCACCTTCAATGCGGATATCCGGCTGGCCTTCAACCGACAGGATGCACGCAAACGCCGGTTTATCGAGAGCCCAGTCCGCCTTCTTCGCGGGGTCGACGATGTCGGTGGCATTGAGCGGCGCAAATCGCGCGATAAACGTGTCGATGCTCTTGGGTTTGAGCGTCAAACCCGCGCCACCGGAGGTTAGCACCCACTCGTATTCAGGCTTGTCCGACGGTGCGGCCACAACAGGGCTTGCAGCCGGAGTCCCCGAAGGCGTGACTGTGATTGAGGGTGCGCTGCCCGGCTGCGCCTCGCTCGAACCGGCGGGTTGCGGGACCGCTTCGTCCTTCACATCGGGCGGTGTGGACGGCGCGGGCGGCGCGGGCGGCTTGGGCTTCTCGCGGCGCTCGAACACGAGCGATTTATCCGGCAGATTCAGCGTAATTTTGGTCAGTTTCGCGGAATCGACTTTTACGATTTCCTTGTCGAGCCACGTGGCGGCTTCGGGTTTGGGCAGCGGCTTCTCTTCGGCCTTTTCTGCCTTTGGCTGACCTGCCCTGCTCGGACGCGGCGTATCGTCGTTGATGCCCGCCTGTTGTTTGAGGTTCGTGTCATCCACGAACACGTCGTTGCCGCCGCCCTTGCGGACGAACACTTCCTTATAACCAGGCGCCTTGCCGACGAGCAACTTGAAGATCGGCTCGACGCCGCCCTCTTTGAACCCGGCAATGTGGAACGCTTTCGCGTCGGTCAAGTTGTAGTCCGCCAATGCCGCCTCGGACGCGCCCATGGTGCGTGGCTCGCCCTTCATTTTGGCGATGGCATCGAGGTACTTGTCGACGGTTTCCTTCTTCGCGGGCGCGTTGAAGTGGTTCGTAACGCGCCATTTGTCCGCGCCCTTGTCGTACGTCAATACCAATTTCTCGTCGGTCTTGTCGCCGGAGCAGAGTTCGATGCGCGCGACATCGGATTTCGAGAACCCGTCGGGCAACAACTTGACCAGTTTCGTTTGTTCGATCATCGTCTGCGGATGCTGCGACGTTTTCTTATAGGCGACCCATCCCGCGAGGATGGCCACAATGATTACCAGCGGTATCAGGCTCTTCGGTTTCATTTGTACAATCTCCGTGAAATGCGAATGCGTCAGTCTTCAGTTACGCCGAAGCTCATCGTATAGGCGTTGCGTGCGCGGCGGCGCATGACGGTCGTCGCGATGCCGATGCACGCGATGATGGCCGGGGCCAGCGCGTAGTTGATGATCTTCCATATGCGCCGCGTCGTGGTATCCGGCATGGTAATCATGCGGTCGACCGGCTTGCGGCTGCGGACGTTAACCAATTCGTCGCCCAGCGTAACCGCATCGATGCTGTTCATGAAGAGGTCGAGGTTGCCGGCCTGCATGAAATTCTTGCGGAACATCTCCGCACACCCCATCAGGATCAACTTTCCGGATGCCGGCGTTACCGGTGTGGCCGCGCCTTCTTCCTTCTCCTTCGGAGGCTTCGGCGGTTGGCCGGGCGTCGGCTGCTCTTCGGGCCACGCGGGACGCGGCTTGTCTTTGTACGCATCCGGGAACTGGCCGGTGACCATTGCCATGAGCGGATACTGTTTGCCGCTGGCCGGCTTCTCGAACGTGGCCGGCGTAATTTCTTCGGTGCCGGGGACCGTCCAAGCGCGATTGGTCGTGCTCATGAGCGTCTTCTCGACAAGCCCGTATTTTTTCAAGACGTCTTGGTCGAGCGTCAACGGCGAGCCCCACAGGTAGAAGATCGAGCCAAGTCGGCTCGTGATCGAATTGTCCGACGCCATCGAGTCGCCGTTGACCAGCACGTGCAGCGGCAGATTGACCGTCTGGCCGCCGCCCATCATGGCCGCGAGCGGATTGGAACTGTTCTGAATCGTCAACGGCACGTGGTTGACGTCCATCAGGATCTCTTCGTCGATGCCCAAGCCATAGCTCTTCAGCAGATCGTTGATCTGCGGCTTTTCTTCGCGCTTGGTGACGTTCGTGCCCGAACGCGTCGCGCGGTAATCCCATTCGTAATTTTGGACGGCCATGACGACCGATTTCCCGGCCACCAACGCGCGGTTGATCTCCCATTTCTGCCGGTCGTTGAGGCTGCGCGGATTGACGACCACCAGCGCGTCGTACTCGTCCGGCATCTTGCTGTTTTCGGTCAGTTCGACCCGTTGTACTTCGTACTTCTCATATCCAAGGACCTGTTCGAGCGTACTGAAGGGATCTTCCGACGTGGGAACGGGCTGGCCCATCTGTTCATACAGACGGCGCATTTGCGGGTCGATGGTCACGGCTTCTTTGGGCGCGAACAACGCAACGACCGCCGCCTTTTCTCGCGTCAACTTGAAGATGGTACTGACCAAGCGGTATTCGAGTTCGTCGATGTTCTGCGGCATGACTTGCGGGAGGATTTCTTCCTTCTTATCCTTGTAGCCGACGCCCAAACTCGAGTAGACCAGCTTGTTCGTGACTTCGTCCTCGCTCATCGCACGCACCGAGAACGGCTCGACGCCCTTGTCGAGCATGCGTTTCTCGATGATCTTATTCTCGTCCTTCTCGTCTTCCTTATCTTCCGCCCCCTTTTTCTGGTCCGCGAGCACGTTGGCGACTTCGAGGTATACCGCCGAGTAATCGAGTTTGCCGTTGGACGCGAGGCGCAACTCTTCGAGTTTGTCCTTGACTTGCTGTTCCAACTGCGTCATGCCGGTCGGCATTTTATCTTTCGGCGTGATGTAGAGCTTCACCTGCACAGGCGAATCGAGCTTGGACAAAATCGAGCGCGACGCTTGGCATACGGTGTAGATCTTGTCCTGGGTGCTATCGAAACGCGCGAGGCTCGCGCCAGCCAGCAGCCAGTTGAACAACAGGCCGATCACGGTGCACATCGCCACGGCGGCGCCGAAAATCATCTTCGCTTTCGGCCGCCCACGCCCCTCGATGAACATCACGTTCAATACCAGGAACAATACGGTCCACACGACGAAGTACAGGAGGTCGGCCATTTCAATCACGCCTCGCGAAAAGGCGTTGTAATGGCCCGCGACGCCGACCAATTGGCTCAGCAGCGACCCCAGACCGGGCCTCATCCCGTCGAGGTACGACGCGATGAAATCCGTGCCCACGAGGAAAATGCCGAAACACGCCAGCAACGTGACCACGAATGCCACGATCTGATCTTTGAAAAAACCCGAAAAGAATATGCCGATGGCCAGGAAGAACCCGCCCAGCAGCAACGTCCCGAAGTAACCGCTGAGCATCGGACCGATGTCCGGCTTTCCGAGCGCCATGAGCATCATCGGCAGCGTGAACGTCGCCAGCATCGCCAGCGCATAGAACAACAGGCACGCGAGGAACTTGCCCAGTACCAGTTCGCGTGCCTTCATCGGGAACGTCAACAACATTTCCCAGGTGTTCTCTTTGCGTTCCTCGGCCCAGATCCGCATCGTCACCGCCGGGATGAACACGCACAGCAGGATCGGCAGATTCGTGAAGTACGGACGCAAGTCCGCCATCGGGTACGTGAAAAACGAAGTGATGTACAGGCCTACGCTGATCAGGACGTAGACGATCATGAAAATGTAGCCGATGGGCGACGTAAAACACGCGCCCAAGTCGCGGCGAAGAATGGTCATCATGTTCTTCATGCGGCCGTCACTCCTTCTCTTACATCGCGCTTCTTCGCCGGTTCCGTGAGCGTCAGGAACGTCTCTTCCAGCGTAAGCGGTTTGACCGCCAATTCGCGGACAGCCCAATTCTTGGAAAGCGACAACTTGTTCAGGTCGCGCCAGATCTCCGAACCGATCCGGCTATAGACCGTGAATGCAACGCATCCGTCCACATCGCCGTCGAAGTGTACTTTGCGCACGCCGTCCATGCCCGACAGCATCCGTTCGATCTCGACGCGGTCGCCTTGGAGCGACACCACGGTGCGCTCGAAGTCCCGCGCGCGGGCGCGCAGTTCCTCGATGGTGCCGTCGGCGACTGTCCGCCCGCGATTGACGATTACGATGCGGTCCGCCATCGCTTCCACTTCCTGGAGGATGTGCGTGGACAGGATGATCGTCTTCGTCGCGGCCAGACTGCGGATCAATTGCCGGACCTCGACGATCTGATGCGGGTCCAACCCCGAGGTCGGTTCGTCCAACACGATGATAGCCGGATCATGGATGAGCGCCTGGGCGAGGCCCGTGCGCTGCTTGTAGCCTTTGGACAACTCGCGGATGATCTTGCGGTACATTGGACGCAGCCCGCACTCATCGAGTACGACGTTGACCCGCTGCTTCAACTTCCCGCCGGTCAACCCGCGTGCTCGGCCCACGAAATCCAGATACGTCCGGACTTCCATGTCCATGTACAGCGGCAGGATTTCCGGCAGGTACCCGATAATCCGCCGGACGCCTAACGGGTCCTTGAGTACGTCGATCCCGCCTACCTGCGCCGTCCCACTTGTTGGATGCAGATACGTGGTCAGGATCTTCATGGCGGTCGATTTACCGGCGCCATTCGGCCCCAGCAGCCCAACGATCTCGCCGCGGTTCACCTCGAAAGAAACGTCCTTCAAGGCCACCACGGGACCGTAGTGCATCGTTAGCTTGTTCGCTTTGATCATATTGGCTTACTCCTAACATTTTTTAAGGATGAAGGATGAAAGATGAAGGATGAAAACACCACACTGTGAGATTCATCCTTCATCCTTCATCCTTCATCCTTGCAGCAAGACGTGTGCCACCGGAAGAGATCATGGTAATCTACACAGGCATTCCCGTGCAAACCCTAGTCCGTCAACAGTCTAAGAAATCTCCGTTTCCCAGAGTTGCCCTGACTCGCGCTGACTCATTTGAGGCGAAAGCCGGGCGATACGTCCGAAAACGGGAGCGAAAGGAGCCGCCGCGCTCGCCAAGGAGGAAGGATGAAAAAGGCTTTAGGCTTTAGGCTTCCTACCTACAGCCTAAAGCCTAAAGCCTAAAGCCTTTTTCATCCTTCATCCTTCATCCTTCATCCTTCATCCTTTACTTGGTTCAGTCGGCTCATTTAGAGGCGGGCGCGGCGAGTTGCGGAAACGCGCGGTGCGGGCTACTTGGCGCAGCTTGTGTACCGACCGCCTGACTGCGCGATGGACGCTGGTTATGTCGCTGTCCGTTTGAGCGGCGATATCGGCGATCGA
>CAIYET010000111.1 GCA_903925285.1 Candidatus Hydrogenedentota bacterium
GGGTGCGGCCGTAGCCATCAGTTGCTGGAACTGTTTGAGGTCACGCACATTTTCCTTTCCCGCCTTGGTGATGATGTCGCCCGCTTGCAGTCCACCTTTTTGCGCGTAGGAATTGCCCATCACACCGGTCACCTTCACGCCTCCGTCCGAGGCGGAGATGGCCTCCATTCCGAATGCCTTGATCACCACCGGTGGCGACGCCTTGGCCGAAATCGGCGGTGCGCTCATACCGTTCCATTGGGTCTTTGCGCTTTGCCCCGCACCCGTCGTCACGGGAGCCGCTTGGGGATTTGCGTTTTGTCCTGCCCCCGTCGGCACGAGAGCACCTGAGGGTGTGTAGCAAGGTGCAAAAAACGGCGGCGGATTAGCAGCGAATGCCGCAGGCGTCGCGGCACGGCCCTGATACGGCGTTCCAGCCGGGTAACCGTTTTTCGCATAGACTACATTGTCGGCAAACTGTTCATCAAGCCCGCGCACGTCATCTTCTGGCCGTGCTGCCGAGAACATCGCCGCCAACCCAACAAGCATGACGATACACAATCCGCCCGCCACCAAGATTTGCGCAATCGTGGGAATCCGACCTTGAAGCATCTTTTCCTGATTAGACATCTTTGCAATACCCGATCCGTATTATACGTACTATTCCGCCGAGACGCAATAAAAACATTCAACCGTTTCCACCCATTCAAGTCTGCGGCACAACAACGCCCTCAACGCTCTCAGTGCCGATTCCGCCTCGGCAAGACTGCTGCCGTCCGGGAAATCAAGGCCTATGCCAAGCCAATACCTCGCGCCGGTCCGTCGTATCTTGATGAAACGCAAGCTCTTCTTGGGAAGGCACTCGGCCACAACGCACGCGACCGCATCCTTATAATGCGGCTGCGGCGCGGCGTCTAAGAGAACATCCAGATTGCTTCGCCATTGATTGTAGGAATCCTTGACGATCAGGACGCCCACCAAAAACGCGACCAATAGGTCGAACACCCCGAACCCCTCGCCTAGCTGGGACAACAGAATGCCCGCACACACGCTCAACGCGGTCAAGAGGTCAGCCTTGACTTGGGAAGCATTGGCGAACATGCCCGGGGTCTTCAATTCATGGACGCCGCGAAGGCTGTACCAGTACATCACAAGATTCACCGCTACGGCCAGAATGGCGACCCACAGACCAGCCATTTGGGGAGCCGGGAATGACTGCCCGAAAATACGCATCGCGCTCCATAGGCACAAGAACAGGCCAACGGCACAAAGGGCGCTGAGGATCTTGAATGCCACAAGAAATTCGACCTTGCCGTAGCCAAAAGGAAAACGCTCGTCGCGTCCGCGCTGCGAAAACTTCACGCCATACATGATCATGACGCATCCAACGGCGCTGGACAACGTCAGCAACCCGTCCGCCGTAAGCCCGAAGCTGTCGAACAACTCGCCAGCCATTAGCTTGATAGCGGCCAGGAAGAGATAGCCCGCCGTACTCCAAATCAATATCCGGTTGGCCAAAGCGGAACGCTCTTCGGCAAGCCGGATGGGGTCTATCGGAATGATGGCATTCTCCATTCAAGCGCTCCTGAACCCTACATACAATTCATGCGGATAAGGAAGCTTCCGGCCCAATTGATCGGTAATATCCGCCACCAGGCGTTTGACATCGCTCACGGGCGTGGCCCCCGGCATTCGAAAGAAAGCCACAATCTCGATAAGCTCTCCCTGCCGCGTTACCCGGAGTTCCTCGGGATCGAGGGCACCGTCCATTTCCCGTAGCGTCGCGCGGACTTGCGAGACCACCGCCGGACTGCATGACACGTCGAGGAGCGGGGTCAGAGATCGATGCAGGTAATATAGGCCTGCGGCCACGATGAACATCTCTACAAGTATGGCAAAGACTGCGTCGAGCGCAGTGAATCCCATTCTAGCGAGCAGCACCACGAC
>CAIYET010000112.1 GCA_903925285.1 Candidatus Hydrogenedentota bacterium
GGATTGTCGGCGATGTACCGACGGTAATGCTCAAACTGCTCCGGGCTGCGAACCAAGTGATCGAACTGGTCGACTTGCCAGAATTCGCCGCTTTGCTGCAAACGCCCGTTGATTTCCCTGGCCGTGTATCGCGGGCGTGACTGCCATGCCGCCGGAGAGAGTGGGCGGTTTTTCCCGGTAAATTGGTCGAGATGCTAGCGTGAACGAGTGACTTTTTGGAAGATTTGTGTCCGGAGCAGCTGCTAGCTTATAGGCTGGCAAAGGGTCTCGCGTGCAGAATGACTTGCTGGTTACGACTGGCAAGCAACTCCAACACGCGAGGTTCCCGATGGACATTCTGACGCAAGAACAGCAGTTACTCAACGCCCAAGCACAATTTGACGCGCTCAAGAAGAAGATCTTGGAGTATTCGCAAACAGGAGTCCGCATCGATCAAGGGGAGAGGAATGTGTTCGCCGACCTGCAGGTAATAGGTCGGATGCTGTTGGAAGGGTTCGCGGCGGGCGCTGGAGTGGGGGATGAGGGAGCGCAGGTGACACGTGGTGAGCGTACGCTCCATCGCAGTGACGAGTTGCATGAGAAAGTGTATCGCTCGGTGTTTGGTACGTTTTCGATCTGGCGTTGGGTGTACGCCACGGGGTCCAAGAAAAAGATCGAGTACGTTCCCACCGACGCGCGGTTAGGTCTGCCGCGTGGCGAGTGCTCGTATGTCCTGGAAGACTGGCAACAACGGCTCTGCGTGAAGGAGACATTTGCCGAAGGCGTGGACGGACTGGGGGCCATCCTGGGTACGGCGACCAGTGTGGAAACGGCTGAGGCGATGAATCGGCGGCTGGCGGAATATGCCGAGCCGTTTCGCCTTCAACAGCCGGCCCCACCCGCCGCTACGGAAGAAACGTTCGTGGTGGCGACGGCCGATGGCACCAGTGTGCCGATGCATCGGGCGGACCGCACCACGACCCCGTCGGCGGAGGCGGGAGCGCGCCAGGGTTCGACACGGCGGGCGTACGTCGGGGCGGTGTATTTCATCGAGCCGTTCGTGCGAGAACCGCAGGACGTATGGAACGAACTGTTCCGTGACCAGGCTGCTGCGCGTCGTCCGCGCCCGCATGGTAAACGGCTCTGGGCGGAGATGGCCAGTGGGGAGACGTGGATGTCCGGCAGTGACGCGGTGTTTATTGAAATGGCGATCGACGTCAAGACACGCGATCCTGATCGGCAGAGGACGTTGGTTTGCGTGATGGACGGCGAGCAGAAGTTGTGGGACCTGCAACGGGAGTGGCTGGGCCGCTCGGTGGAAATCTTGGATTTGTTCCATGCGTTGGAGCGCATCCGCAAGGTCTCGAAGATAGTTCAGCCGCAAGACAAAGAACGGGAGGTCTGGGTCAGCGACCAACTGCGCGATTTACTGACCGGCCGTGTCGAGACCGTGATCCGTCGTTGGCGCCGTTTGGCATGTGAGGCCGAGCGCGGAAATTGCTGGACGAAAGACAACCAAGAGACGGTGGCGGAGGCGATCGGATACTTCATCAATAACCGTCACCGCATGCGGTACGACGAGTACCTCTCGAAGGGTTATCCGATCGGAAGTGGAATCGCGGAGGGCACGTGCCGCAACTTGGTGAAGGACCGTATGGATTGCACCGGAATGCATTGGCGTTTGCCGGGAGCTCGCGCCATGCTCAAGACGCGAGCAATCTACTTAAACAGCGAGTGGGATGACTTCATCGAATATCGCATCCAGCGAGAACAGGCGATCCTCTACCAAACCGCCGCCTGACCGCGGCTTGGCAGTCACGCCCTTGCGGACCACCGTGGTGGTGCTGTTCATGGCGGCGTTGTTACGCATCAAACGTCCCGAGCATTTCAAGGAACACAACCCTCAGGAACTGGGGCATGTGATCGGCCTCGACCGAGCGCCGGAGGTGAAGACGGTGCGTCGCAAAGTGGACCAATTGGCCGCTCAAGGACAGGCCCGGGAGCTGATGCAGGCGCGGGCCCAGCAGCGTATCGAAGAGGATCCGGAGCGGGTGGCGTTTCTCTACACGGACGGGCACGTGCGGGAGTATTATGGCCAGCATCCGCTGGCGAAGACCAAGAAGTCTCAGCGTCCCGCAGCCCAGCGGGCAGCCACCGATAACTGGCTGCATGACGCGAACGGGGAGCCGCTGCTGGTCGTTACCAGTGAGATGAATGAAGGTCTCACGCAAGTGTTGGAACCGATCCTGACGGAGGTGAAACAGTTGGTTGGCGACCGCCGACCAATAGTGATCTTTGACCGGGGCGGCTGGAGTCCCAAGTTGTTTGCGCGGCTGGACGAGTTGGGCTTTGACGTGATGACCTACCGGAAGGGGAAGATTTCGCCTTGGCCGCTTTCGCAGTTCGTCGAAGAGGAGCGTGTGGTGGAGGGGCGGCGTTACGGCTACCGGATTGCGGAGCGCAAGCGGGTGAGGGTGGGGCGTCTTCGGCCCAAACGCAAGAAGCAGTCGTCCGCTGGGGGTCCCCAGTATTTTTGGATGCGCGAGGTTCGTGTGCTTCGTGCGGACGGACGGCAAACCGCGATCCTGACGACCGCCAAAGACCTCCAGACGCTCGAAGTGCCGTATCGCCAGTTCAATCGCTGGCGACAAGAGAACTACTTCAAGTATATGGCCGCGGAATATGAACTGGACGCGTTACTGGAATACGGAGTTCAGGACGTATCGGCAGAAGCGGATCGACCCAATCCTGAGCGACGGCCGTTGGAACGCGACTTGACGGATGCCCGGACACGGGTGCAACGGCTGCAATCGCAACTGGGGGCGGCCGTGGACCCCGATGGGCCGTCTCGTCAACGGACGTTGCGGGGCTTCAAAATTGCCCACGCGAAATTGCGGGCGGAGCTAGCCGAAGCGGAAGCTGACGTGGCGCGCCTGCGAGCGGAATTGGACGTTCTGCCCCGACGCGTTTCCGCCGCCGGTCTCAAGACTTTGAAGACGGAGAAGAAACTGATCGCGGACACGATCAAGATGACGGCGTACCAAGTGGAGACCCGGCTCTTGACGCTGCTGGGAGAGCATTACTGCCGCACGGACGACGAGGGGCGAACTCTCTTACAAGCCGCGTTTCAATCTACGGCTAACATCGAGGTCAGAAAGAACGAACTCTATGTGGAATTAGCGCCTCAATCGTCTCCTCATCGCACCAAAGCGATCGAAGCATTGTGCGCTACACTCAACACTTTGGATACAAAATTCCCCGGTACCTGCCTTCGCCTGCACCTGGCCGTTCAGCCTCACGAACCGCTCACAAAAGCATAGGGGGTATGTCAGGAGTTCTGGCATGCCGACCCAACGCACGGCCGTATCGCGGCCGAAGGGCTGAAAGGGAAAGTCGGGCTGCGCGTGCTGCTCGCGATGAAAGAGCACCCAACGCTCGGGTTCGATCGGCTGTTCGTCAAGCGGCCACTGCGCGAAACTCGACTCGACCACGCGATCATCCGGCTCCGCACCAGCACGCCACCGCTCGACGGCCTCGCCCC
>CAIYET010000113.1 GCA_903925285.1 Candidatus Hydrogenedentota bacterium
CCTACAGCCTACAGCCTAAAGCCTCTTGCGAAATTGACAACAGAATTCGGAATTTGTAACATGCCTTAGGTGGATTGGTAGAATATAGCAAGGGTTCAAGCCGGATGAGGAGAAGAAAGATGAAGCACATCCATACCGTGTCGACAATTCCTGCGGTGGCCGAAATCGATATCCCCGCCTTGGTGAAAGCATCGGCAGACTCAGTAGCGGTGTTGACCATAGGGATTACCATAGGCAAATTGGCCCTCAATCTCAACACCCAAATCGACAACATCGCCGGTCAGATCAATCTGCAGAGCAAGACGGCTTAATAGGCTTTAGGCTGTAGGCTTTAGGCTGTAGGCAATGCGCCTACAGCCTACAGCCTACAGCCTACAGCCTCATTTCTTACAGCCTCGAATGGAGGAATCCGTTATGAGCGATGATCGTCTTGATGCAATGTTGTACAGACACCCGGCGCATATCCCAATCGGGATCTCGTTTCTGCCGGCGACATGGATCCGCTATCGAGAGGCGCTGGACACATTGCTGGCACGATATCCGGTCGTGTTTTCGAAGGGCGATGGCGCGCGGGACTATGACGCCGTGGACGGTAGGTACGTCCAAGGCGAACACGTGGACGTGTGGGGCTGCGTGTGGAGCAATGTCCGGAACGGCATGGATTCCATCGTAACCAAGCACCCGGTACCGACGCGCGCGGATGTGCATACGCTCGATGCGCCGAAGAAGGACTCTGGGTTTCCGCATGGGTTCATGTGGCTGCGCCTGGCCGACCTGCGCGGGTTCGACGAGATCATGATCGATTTTGCGGAGGAACCGCCCGAACTGCAAATGCTGATCGATATCGTGTTGGAGTACAACTTGCGACAGGTCGACAACCTCCTGCACACAGAGAACCCGACGCCGCATCTCGTCGGTTTCGGCGACGACCTTGGCGCGCAACACAGTCTGGCGATCAGTCCCGATACGTGGCGCAAGTATCTCAAGCCGTGTTTCGCGGCGATCTATGCGCGCTGCCACGCCGCCGGGCATTGGGTATACATGCACACCGACGGGCATATCGTCGCGATTATCCCGGACCTCGTGGACTGTGGCGTCAACGTGATCAACGCGCAGATCCGCGCGAACGGGCTCGACAATCTCGTGGCCATGTGCAAGGGCAAGGTATGCGTCGCGCTCGATCTCGACCGGCAACTTTTCCCCTTCTGTTCGCCGAAGGATATCGACGATCATATCCACGAAGTAACCGATAAACTCGGCGCGCCGGAAGGCGGCCTCTGGTTGTGCGCCGAATGCGGGCCCGATGTATCGCTCGAAAATATCGAGGCGATCTGCAAGGGCCTCGATAAGTACCGCGACTACTACAATTAGGCTGTAGACTGTAGGCTGTAGGCAGTGTGCCTCCAGCCTACAGCCTACAGCCTCACCAGGAGGTGTTTGTCATGACGAAGATGCGTGTTGCGTTGATGTGTGTGTTGGCGATGGCGCCGATTATGGCTTTTGCGGAGGGAGTTAAGATGGAAGAGAAAGTGTCGTACGGCGGCTGGCCGAATTGCGTGAAGTTGACCAACGGGCAGATCGAGTTGATCGCGACGACGGACATGGGGCCGCGGATCATCCGTCTCGGATTCGTCGGCGGACAGAACCTGTTCCATGAGTATCCGGAAACCTTGGGCAAGACCGGCGACAAAGAATGGCAAAACTATGGCGGGCATCGCCTGTGGCATGCGCCGGAAACCATGCCGCGCACGTATTGGCCCGACAACAGTCCCGTCAAGTTCGAGTGGGATGGTAAGACGCTGAAGCTGATCCCGGACTTCGAGACGGGCAACGGGATTCAGAAGGAAATCGAGGTGACGATGGACGCGAAGGAGAATCGTGTCAAGCTGCTCCATCGGATTATCAACCTCAATCAGTGGGAAATCGAACTGGCGCCGTGGTGCCTCAGCGTGATGGCCCAGAATGGGCGCGCCATCCTGCCGCAGGAAGAGTTTCGGCCACACCCCGAATATCTGTTGCCGGCGCGCCCGATGGTGCTGTGGCACTACACGCAGATGGGCGACCCGCGTTGGAAGTGGGGCTCGAAGTACATCCAGCTATCGCAAGATCCCGCCGCCAAGTCGAAACAGAAGATAGGACTCCTCAATAAGCAAGCATGGGCCGCCTATTACCTCAAGGGCGACTTGTTCATTAAGAAGTTCGACATCGACCCGGACGCCAAGTATCCGGACTACGGTTGCAACACGGAAGTCTACACCGATTGGAACATGCTCGAAGTCGAAACGCTCGGACCGTTGGCGAAGCTCGCGGCAAACGGCGGCAAGGCCGAACATACCGAGGTCTGGTCGTTGAATAAGGTCGAACTGAGCGAAGATGAAGCGTCTATCGACGCGAACCTGCTGCCGCTGCTGAAGAAATGATTTTTGAAGGAGAAGAGTACATGTACAACGGTCTGCATTTGAGTCTGGGCAATCTGAGCCTGCTGTCGAACGCGAAGACGCGGTCGCTGTCCGCAGAAAACTTCATGGGCGAAAAGGGCAAGGGCGGCATGGCCACGGACGGGACCGGCGCGAAGGCCGCGCGCGACCTGGGCCGCGGCTGGAAGATCTCGCCGAGCGTGGTCGTCAAGGCCGGCACGACGTTCGAGATCGCGGATATCGAAGGGCCGGGCGCGATTCAACAGATGTGGTTGACGCCGTCGGGCACTTGGCGCTTCTGTATCCTGAGCATCTACTGGGACAACGAAAAGACGCCGAGCGTCGAATGTCCCGTGGGCGATTTTTTTGGCATGGGTTGGGGCAAATACGCGCATCTGAACAGTCTGCCCGTGTGCGTCAATCCGGGCAGCGCCTTCAACTCGTATTGGGAAATGCCGTTCCGCAAACATTGCCGGATGACCTTCGAAAACATCGCCGACGAAGATGTGACGCTTTACTATCAGGTCAACTATACGCTGACGGAGGTTCCCGACGACGTCGGCTATTTCCACGCCCAGTTCCGCCGCACGAATCCCCTGCCTTACAAGGAGGACTACACGATTGTCGACGGCGTCAAGGGCAAGGGCCATTACGTCGGCACGTACCTCGCCTGGGGCGTCAACAACAGCGGCTGGTGGGGTGAAGGCGAGATCAAGTTTTTCATGGACGGCGACAAGAAGTGGCCGACGATCTGTGGCACGGGAACCGAGGACTACTTCTGCGGTTCGTACGGATTCGACGTCGGCGGACAGTACCGCGAGTTCACGACGTCGTACGTCGGCATGCATCAAGTCATCCGGCCCGACGGCGTGTATCAGTCGCAGCAACGCTTCGGACTGTACCGCTGGCACGTCATGGATCCGGTTCGCTTCCAGAAAGACCTCCGCGTAACCATCCAGGCGCTCGGCTGGCAGAGCTATGGACGTTTCCTGCCGTTGCAGGACGACCTCGCATCAGTCGCGTTCTGGTACCAGAAAGAGCCGCACGCGGCTTTCCCGAAACTGCCGAATCGTGATACACTAGAGGTAATATGATCTGCCCTTTGCGGGCAAAAGGGAGAACCTCACATGGCCACAGCGTATAGGCAGTTGGATGATCATCTCGATGTGGAACGTAACAAGATTCGCACGGACAAGCTTGACATAACCTATGGCGAACTTGCATCCATGTACGAACGCCGTGAGTTTCAGATAGCACCGGACTATCAGCGATTGTTCCGGTGGGATCTAACTCAACAAACGCGCTTTATCGAATCGATATTGTTGGGGTTCCCGACTCCGGCGATATTTGTGGCGGAGAGCGACGATGGGGTATGGGAACTTGTCGATGGCCTGCAGCGCGTGTCAACGGTACTGAAGTTTATTGGCATTCTTGCGTGTAACGATGGCACACCCAACGAACCATCTACCCTTGCGGTCGAGGACATAAAACATGCCGTGCTCCCTGAACTAGATGGCATAGACTACTCGTCTCTTTCTCTCAGGTCGCAGTTAAGTATCAAGAGAGCTAGTTGCCGCGTGGAAGTAATCAAGGTGGGCAGCATATCCAGGATGAAGTACGAGGTATTCGAACGGCTCAATACCGGTGGTTCGGAACTTACGGCTCAAGAGATTCGAAACTGTATATTCCGCGCGCAGTGCCCGCGTCTTATGACGTTTGTAGACGAACTCGCCGAGTTTCCGCCGTTCGCGTCGAGCCTCGATCTCTCCGAGTTCCAACAACGCTCGATGTATGATCGCGGTCTAGTGCTGCGTTTCTTCACTCTGAAGAACATCTTTGAAGAATTCGAGCATGAAGTAGACCCGTTTATTACGGAGTATGCACGAGGCATCGCTGAAAATGAGCTTTCATTCGACTACGAAGCCGAAGCGGTGTTGTTCCGGAACACATTTCAAGTTATCGCGGATGCCTTAGGCGAGGACTGTTGGCGGCATCTAAGGAACGGTAAACACAAGGGGCCGTTTTCCGTGTATGTCTTCGACGCGTTATCGGTTGCCGTCGCAAGAAACTGGAACGTCGTGTCTCAGATTCCGGTTGAGGAACTTCGTAAACGATGTCTGTTGCTAAAAGAAGACTCTCGATTCGTCCAGAATACGGGCGCGGGCGCAAACATCAAGTCCAGAATGCGAGCCAGGCTTTCAACGGCAATAGAAGTCATACGACAGGGATGATGCTCGTCCAATGCGAACTGAGGAAGAATTCCTTCATGACCTCGCCGATGCACTGAACCGTAGGCGAGGTGAGATTTCGAACACCAGACGCGTCGTGCATCAATTTCGCGACAACGTTCTCGAACAGACGGCCGCGCGAATGGCCATTCCCATTCTGTATGCACAATGGGAGGGATTCGTGAAGGAATCCCTCCAGGACTACATACGCTTCATGGAAGAACGCGACATTCAAGAATCCAGACTCCATCCCAGCCTACTTGCATATAGCTGGTTGCCACTTGCACGCAGGCTGGCCGGTGGACTCAATTTCGACAAACAGACCCATATCGTGTTGCGCGCCCTGCAAGTGCAGGAGCGAGTAGCAGAATTTGCTGCGGAAGAACGCGAGATCAACACAGAAAGCAATCTCGGGTTTGCTGTCTTGGAGAAGCTATCGAAATGGTTCAACATTGATATCGCGCCTCTTCACGACAAGGGGAAACCTTTGGACGCACTCGTCGGCAGAAGGAACAATATCGCTCACGGAGAGCAACCGCAGAAGATTGTGGCAGAGGATATCGATGACCTTGCAAGTTTTGTTCTGGATATCCTGGAGAGATTTGAAGGGGTTTTGATCGACGCCGTCTCGACGGCATCGTACATGAGAGAGGTTTCCCATGTTTGACGGACTCGCGATGGATCTCGGCACGCTGGCGCGTTTGTCGGACGCGGAGACGCGCTCGATTTCGGCGGAAAACGTCGACGGCGCGAAGGGCAAGGGCGGTATGGCCACGGAGGGCCTTGGCCTGAAATCCGCGCGCGACTTGGGCGGACGGCCATGGAAAATCGCGCCAGCCGTCGAAATCAAGCCGGGCGAAGTGTACGAGGTGGCCGATATCGAGGGCCCCGGCGCCATCCAGCAATTTTGGATGACGCCTTCGGGCAACTGGCGCTACAGCGTGTTGCGCATTTACTGGGACGGCGAAGAGACGCCGAGCGTCGAATGCCCCGTGGGCGATTTCTTCTGCATGGGCTGGGGCGCCTACGCGCAGGTCACCTCGCTGCCGGTCGTCGTCAATCCTGGTAGCGCATTTAACTCGTATTGGGTGATGCCATTCCGCAAACGCTGCCGGATGACCTTCGAGAATCTGGCCGACGAACCCATGGTCCTGTTCTATCAGGTCAACTACGCGCTGATGGACATCCCGGATGACGCGGGTTACTTCCACGCCCAGTTCCGGCGCTCGAATCCCCTGCCGTACAAGGACGTTCATACCATCCTCGATGGCGTGCGCGGCTGGGGCCATTACGCAGGCACGTACATGGCTTGGGGCGTCAACAACAACGGCTGGTGGGGCGAAGGCGAGATCAAGTTCCACATGGACGGCGACGGCGAGTTTCCGACCATCTGCGGCACGGGCACGGAAGATTACTTCTGCGGCTCGTACAACTTCGAGCCGGATTGGCAGCAGAAGGGATTCCACGGAAACTACCAGGAGTTCACGACGGCATACGCGGGCCTGCCGCAGGTGATTCGCCCCGACGGCACATTCAAGGCGCAGACGCGCTTCGGGCTGTATCGCTGGCACGTGATGGACCCGGTGCGTTTCGAGCACGACCTGCGGGTAACGATTCAGGCGCTCGGCTGGCGAAGCGGCGGACGTTACCTGCCTTTGCAGGACGATATTGCCACGACGGCCTTCTGGTATCAGCGCGAACCGCACGCGCCTTTCCCTAAGCTGCCATGCAGGGATATACTGGAGGTGATTTGATGGCGTAAACCGCAAGTTGGAAGTGTGCTTAGTAGTATGTAGTTTTGTAGTGGCAGTACAATGTAGTAAGGAGTAGATATAGTGAAAAGACAGTTGAAGTGGTCATTCGTGTTGTTGTGTGTGATTTCCGCGGTCTTGATTCCAAACGCCCGGGCGGACACGCCCGTCACGCGGATCTTGACGATCGGCGACAGTTGGGCGCATTTCATGTGGCTGGACCATACGTTCCGCGAAGTACTGGACGCCCGCAGCTTCCCGCAATTCGATGTGTTCAACACGGCGCTCGGCGGCACCAAAGCGAGCCAATGGTCCGGACAACTCTCACTCGAGGGTACGCGGGGCTACCTGCAATACCACCCCGAAATCGACATCGTCTTTGTAATTCTTGGCGGCAACGACATCATGTACGGCGATCCGACGAGTTGGTTTCAAAACCACGAAACGCCAGAACAGGAGGCCGCTTTTTTCACATGGATCGCAGAAAACGTCGCCACGGTCATTCGCAACATCGTGGACACGCGCCCCGATATCCATGTGGTTCTCAGTGGCTATGACTATGTCAACGCGATCAAGAAGGCCGAAAACAATTGCGAAACGACGCCGTCCGACGCTTTGCTGATGTGTAATGGCATCAACGACGTGATGGTGCGCTGTGAACAACGCATTCTGCAGGAAGTGCGCAATATCGACCGGTGCCAATTCGTCAACAACTACGGCATAATGCAATATGAATTGGGGTATCCGGGCAACAACATTCCCGCGTGGGTACAGCAACCGTGGACCGGCGCATGCAAACATGACCCGCACTGGGATCCCACCGGCGTTGACAAGTTTCGGTTCGACCCGCACCAAGTGCCCAAGCCGGGCCAACTCGAAGACAACTACATCCCGTTCCAGGGCGGCGACCCCACGTTCCGCAAGAGTGCATGGGAAGGACTTTTGTTCTACCAAGATCAGTGGTCGGAAGTGATCCGCACATATGGGATTGATCCCGCCTCCTTGGGAATCGACGGTATGGGCCCGATCGACGACTGGATCCATCTGAGCGCCTTGGGCCACGCGATCATCGTCAACCACTGTTTCGAGGTCTGTATCGATAGTCTCCTGAACGATTATCCGTATCCGAAGGTGGTATCGGTCGAGCGCAGTATGGTCAACCCACTGTTCCCGACGCAAACGCTCGAAATCGTTGGAGAACAAGAGGTCACGTTCAAGGTCACCTTCAGCGAGCCGGTCACTGGCGTTGACGTGTCCGACTTTGAGTCCGTGTCCCGCAACGGTGTTGCGGGCGCCCAAGTCGTCGGCGTGGAGCAAGCCAAAGACGACGCCTCCTACACGGTCACGGTCGATACCGGGGGCGGGAACGGAACCCTGAACCTCGCCGTACGAGACAACGATACCATCAAGAACGCTTCTGGGCACTCGCTTTGGGGCGCTGGCCCAAGCAGCATAAACTGGATGCCGGGCCAAGCCTACCAAGTCAAACGCGGCGTAGGCCTGCCGGTTGTCGCATGGCCGCTGGGCATCGCATTGCTGGGGGCCGGGCTTGCCGTCCTCCGCCGCTCGCGGGGATAGACACGTCACAAGACAACATCGGGGGCAACCCCCAAGAGGCGTTGCCCCCGATGTACTGTAGCAGGGCATCCTATCTACATAAATATTTTCCACGCGTAGGTTCTACGGAACCTATATCGGATTTCTTCAGGAAAAACGCTTCATATACGCCAGGCTCTTCGTGGCGATGGCTTCGGGGCCTGGCTCGAATTTGAAGACTTCGACCGACACGTAGTCGCGATAATCGATGTCGCGCAATGCGTCGAAAATGGGCGCGAAATCGACCTCGCCCCACCCCGGTCCGTTCATGTTTTCGTCGTTGGCGTGGTAGTGCGCGAGATATTTTCCGAAGCGTCTAATTGTCGCCGGGCGGCCCTCTTTTTCGAAGGTCATCGCCTTGGTATCGAGCAGAAGCCTGAGATTCGGATGGGCGACGCGGTCGATCAGACGAACGGTTTCCTCGGCGCTGATGCAGAAATTCGTTTCGAGATGCGTCAGCGGCTCCATGCAGATGGTCACGCCCCGTTCGGCGCACACCGGTAGGGCCGCTCCAAAGACTTCGACGGCGTAATCGACGGCTTGGTCGTACGTAACGCCGTCCATGATGTTGCGCTGTTTCGGCGAGCCGAAGATCATGACCTTGCCGCCTATGTCGCCGCAAAAATGGGCCAGATCGATCAAGTATTGCGCGGTACGGTCGCGGACTGCCTTATCGGGGTGGGTCAGGTAGATGCCTTCCGGGCCGACGAGCACCCAATGGATGCCGAGAATATCGAGGTCGTGCTCGAGCGCCTTCGCAACGATTTCGCGGCGCGTTTGCGCGGGGATATCCGTCACGTATTGCGCCAGCGTGAACGGCGCGATCTCGAGGCCGTCGTAGCCGGCTTGCTTCGCGTACGCGATGGCGCGGCCCACATCGTTCCAGTCCTTGAAAATCTCACTGCATATTCCGAATTTCATTCCTGCTCCTGTGGCGAATCACCTTCGGGCCGGTAAATGAAAATGCGATTTCCGCCCGACCGTTTCGCATCGTACATCATGGCATCGGTGAACTGGACGAACGTGCGGAGCGAATACCCTTGACGGTAGGTCATCATACCGATGCTCACAGTGAGGGCATCGAAGCGCCGTGACTCGAAGCCGGTCCGAATACGGTCCGCGATGTTGAAGGCTTGGGCCTCGTCGGCTTCCGGGAGGATTACCGTAAACTCGTCGCCGCCATATCGGAAACCGTGGTCCACGTGTTCGCGCGTGGATTCCGTCACGACCTGCCCGACCGTCTGGAGGACGCTGTCGCCCGCAAGATGGCCATGACAGTCGTTGTACGTCTTAAACTGGTCGATATCGAAGAGCAGCAACGACAACGGATGGTTCTGGCGGCGTGCGCGCTCGATTTCCGCCGCGAGTTGGTCGTAAAAAAACCGCTGGTTATACAGCCCTGTCAACGAGTCCTTGAAGGACATTTCCTTGAGTTCGCCTTCGAGCTTCTTCTGTCGCGTGATATCCTTGCAGATGGCCAGAATCGAAGCGATGCGCCCATCCGTGTCCTTGACGAACGAAATGGACATGTTGACAGGCACAAGCCGGTCCCCTTTGTGCTTCAGTTCCGTTTCGTAATTTTGCAACGGCGCATTCTCGCGCAAGAGCCGCTGAACATAGGCCCCCTCATCCCGTCCCCCCGCGTAGAAGTCCGCGAACAAATGGCCGATGAACTCTTCGCGGCTGTGGCCCATCATACTGATGGCGCCCTCGTTCACAAACGTGATGACGCCCGCAGGATCAGTGGTAAAGATGGCGTCCACCGTGCTGTGCAAAAGGTTTTCGAGGTATTCCTTGGTCGAGCGGAGTTCCTCGTTAGCCTGCTTGAGGTCGCCGGTTGCCGCGAGAACACGTTTTTCGAGTTCCTGCTGATGACGCCGGTTTTCGATGACGAGATTTCGCTTCTCGATGGCCCGGTTTACTGCAAGCGAGATCTCGCTGAGGTTGAACGGTTTGAGCACGTAATCGTACGCCCCGATGCGCAGGGCCTGGATCGCGTGCTTAACGTCCACCAGCGCGGTGATCACGATGATGGCCAAATCAGGATCGCTATCCTTGGCGACCCGGACGACTTCGATGCCGTCCATTTCGGGCATCTTGAGATCCGTCAACAGAACGGCAAACGACTGTTTGCGCAAGTTCCCGATGGCCTGCTTGGGAGAAGTGGTAACGACGCACTCGTACTGCTCTTCCGTAAGATGCTGCTGAAGAATGTCGAGAATGCTTGTCTCGTCATCCAAAATCAGTATCCGATCTTTCAAAATAAACGCCCCAGCTACGTTGACGTTCGCCGCAGGCCAACATCTATCCCTACGGTGCAATCTGAACACCTTCCGCAGTCGTTGTCAGTACGCTTTGGACGCCAGCCGGGCGCGTCCGGCCCTCGGATTGGACTTTACAGCCATTTGATTATGGCGACGGTGACGAATATGGAACCCACCCCGACCACCATTTGGACGATGCTCGCTTTCGGTTTGTCCTTAGCACTAGAATTCTTGAGAACGTCCATTCCCTGCTTCGCACCCATTTTCTGGTCGGCGCCACCTTTTGGAGTGGCCTGCGCGAACACCGGCTGTGCGGCCAAGCCGACGCAGATACATACCACGACGCAGAGCATTACAACCAGCAGCGTTTTTCGAACCGACATATCGTTACCCTCAATGTCCAACAGCATCAACAGTGTACACCAAAGCACCTGAATACCGCAAGCGATTCCATCAAAATGTGCCGTCAAAGCAACGTCACGTCAATCCCGGCTTCGTACCGTACGAGTCGGCGAAGCCGGTGCGACATCGAGTCGTGGAATGGGAAGGGGGGATTCGACGGAATCCCGGTGCGGCAACGTAGCGGGCGCTATCCACCTGGTACCTTTCAGCGCCTGGGGGACACGGTAACGTCCACAAACGGGACAAGGCGTATAACCACGCTTAAAAGCCTCCGCCTTGGTAATCGATAGGCCCGGCTGGTTCAGGTACGGACATCGCGGGCGATGATAGTGCCGACTGAAGGACACGAGGTACACCTGCTCGGCCTCGCTCGGCACCGCATGGATCAACACGTCGGCACCCATCAGATTCGATGGTTCATCGTCCGATGCTTTAGCGGCCCACAGTCCCCTGCCTGCCTTGCGCGCACCCTCTTCGCGATTGCGTACCACCGTGTCATCCGGCGCGGCGAGCCGGTCCCACCGGACGTATCCGTAGGAAAGCAGGATCAGATCGAGCCGCCGCTGATCGGGCAACGTCACGACGCCTAAGACTTTCCCATACTTGATACCGCAGATGACATGTACGGATACGTCCTTCTTCATACAGAGCCGTTTGGTGGCCGCCAGTGCCCGCTCAGTCAATTCTGGAGGCCCCATCGGCGCTTTCACTCCAAACAGTTGCACCACTTCCGTGACGCCGTCATGCTTAACTTCTATCGTGTCGACACGCGTGGCTTTCAAAACGGCTCCAATGAAATCGGCCACGGCCGCTCCTTGGACTACGCATAAGGCGACCGCGAGGAAGAGGCTCACCGGCCAATTCCGCGACGTTATATCTCGACTGGATCGAGTCATGAAAGGGATTCTAACGCTCTTTCGGATACCACGCAAGGCCCCCACCTCACACATGCGCCTTGAGAAAGGCCAGAATTTCCTGGCGTCCATCAGGAGTCTCGCAATGGCCCGTGTCGTATCGGATGAGACGCCAGTTGTCCGAAGCGCCGAGTTCCGCATAAACCTTCTTCAACTCGGCGTCGACGATATCAAGTCCCTCCGGCGGCGTGAGACCATCCTGCAAACCCGCCAGCGCCAAATGCGCACGCGGCGCGATCAGCGCGTTGATGTCCGCTGTCGTGAAATGCTTGAGCAGCGACGGCACATAATAATAGACGCCGTGTTTCGCCAGTCCGTTCTTACGCAACAGCGTATGGAATTCGGTCAGGCAGCAGATATCCACGGCGACCTTGACGCGCTCGTCCAGTGCAGCGAGCCACCACGCCATCGTGCTCCCCATCGAAATACCCAGCGTCGCGATCCGCCCCGGATCCACTTCCGGCCGCGAAGTCAAATAGTCGACCGCACGGATGCTGTCGTACATCATCATCCCCCAAAGCACGCGGCCCTGCCACAGCATCGCCTTGAACGTATCCAACTCGGTGGCATGGTTGCGCTCGCCGAACACCCACGTGTCGATGCACAACCCAGCCCAACCGAGGCCAGTCACAACCTCGGCGTACGGCGGATTTTCGAGGTAGCTACGGCCTTCGATGAATTCCTTCTTGCCGATATCGTAGCCGCCACCGTGCGAGTGGTTGAACAAAACCACAGGCACGCGCCCGCTTACGTGCTTCGGCTTCGCAAAGAACGCCGGAACCGGCTCGAACCCGTTCAGGTCGAGTTCCAGCTTCTCCAGCACATACCCTTCGCGTTCCTCCTCGGAAACCTTCCGCGCCGAGATGGGCCGCTCGCGGTCCGGCAAGTCCCCCAGCAATCGATACAGAAGCTCGCGCCGCTCATTCGAGTCCCGATACGACCGGCCTGGCGACGCCGACATATCCGGTCCCAATATTGACCCAGCCATCGCACTTCCTCCACACGAGATCATTCCCAACAACGATAGCGCTTCACGCCGCGAACATTCCATCGCAGGCCTCCTCTCCCACCCTATCGGGTTTCACCCATGCAGAAACAACCGCTATTTTGGAGTGCGGCGGCGCAGACGCCGCTTTCTTTCACCAGGAACTACTGGCTTCGCGACAATCGGCGGGTTATTTGCAGAACCGAAGGCATTGGCGTACAAAAGCGGCGTCTGCG
>CAIYET010000114.1 GCA_903925285.1 Candidatus Hydrogenedentota bacterium
ATTCAGGACTGCGATACGGGCCGAGAATATCCTTCGCGTAACGCATGTCCGTCGTGCCCGCGCTGGGACTGTCGATGAGATAGAACGTGTCGTCTATGCGGAAGAGGTCCGGGCATTCCGGCGTGCCTTCGCCCAGTGGCGGCTCGAGCGTCAGCGGAGCCACTTGTTCCCAACGTTCGAGGTCTTTCGAGAGGAGCCGACCCTGGACGGGATGCCCTGACTTTCCGTCGCGCGCGCAGACGATCATCCAGAATGCTTTGTCCGCCTCATTCCAGAACACGTACGGATCGCGGAAATCGGTATTCCTGTACTGTTTGCCGTCCGCGAAGAAACCGTCTTCGGGATGTTTCGTCCACGTGACGAGGTCCGTGCTCGTTGCGTGCATGATCTTCTCGCGGCCTTGCTTATTTTCGGGGTTCCAGCCCGTGTAGAAGATGTGGAACGTCCCCTCATGCTCGGTTACCGAACCAGTGAACATGTGCAGCCCATCGGGGCCGTCGGGCGCGCCGTCCGGCTTGAGCGCGGTCGACAATTCCTTCCAGTTGACGAGGTCCGTCGAGACGATATGCTCCCAAGGGACCTTGGCAAGCGCGCGGAGATAGAAGATGTGATACTCGCCTTTCCAGAAGAACGGAATCGTATCCGCGAGACGTCCGACAGCGGGCCGGTAATGAATGGGGGAGACGTACGGTTCCTGGTAGTTCGCGTCAGCCATGATGCGCTCCTTTTTCATGACGAGGGCCAGTTCATTGTCGCTCAACGCGCGCGGCCACAGCGCCGCTTCCTCCATTTCGCCCGTGAACGGCCTGACGATGGCGTCGCGATCGGTTTCACCGCCGATGAGCACAGGCTCGTGATTCTGCGTCAACGGTCCGCCTTTCCAGGCGCGCTTCGCCATGACTTGGCCATCGCAAATCAACTCGATCGACTTCCCATCGTAACGTCCGGCAAAATCGTGCCACGCCGTCGCATCGATCGCGCTCACCGGAAACGAGATCATGACGAATTCAACGTCGGTATGAATCTCGAAACCAATATCGGGACCCGGCGTACCGTCCAAATCCACGCTGAACAGGTTAAACGTCACAATCTCATGCGTACCGCGTTTGCTGAACAAGGCATAGGACCATTGGCCGCGCGGATCGCGTGCACGCAGATATACCGTTATCTGGTCGCCTGTGACAGTAATATCCCTTCCGGCATCGAAATAGCCGTCCTTGACGCTCGCGACAGGGCCAAGTTCGACACGCCCCACCGGTTTCAACGGCCATTTCGCATGCGACTGGTCTTCACCGAGCCGCCAATGCGCCAGCGCGCCACCCAGCACCGCCTCGCGCGTTTGCCCATGTGCGCACGCGCAAGCGCCTGCCATAATCAAGGCCGTCGCCCAATATCCGACTATCTTCATGCTCGTCCCTCCTTTGTCATGAATGCAGTTGTATCATGTCCGTTCATTGTTCACAAAGAGCATGCTGGTATGATTCTCCGTGGCCTTCGTGCCGCCGTGTGAGAACATGCCAGACTCACACGGGGCACGGAGATTACAGAGAAAGAACTGAAAATGAAAACGGTCTTGATAGCCTTGCGGGATCACTTTCCACCCAAATAACCCAATCCTTCGAGTTGGCTTTTCTGGTCGTCGGAGAGGGCGCCCGCCATGGACGGCTGGGCGGCTTGGCCACGTGCGAAGGCCTTCATGTCCGTGACGAGTTTGTCGAGCGCGGGATCGCACGGCGCGCCGGACGCGGCCAAGTTATGCTGCTCGAGCGGGTCTTTTGCGAGGTCATAGTACGACACGGGCGGTTGCTTGCGCGGGTTGTCCGGGTTCGCGTGAATGACCTTCGTTTCCTGCGTGCGCACGGCCTGCAATACGTTGTTCTCGAAATCGTTTTCCGCGTAAGTGAACTTGATGGCGTCGTTCGCGAATGCGCCGTCGGGCGCGAGGACCGATTGGCCGGCCGCATTGGGCAACGCCGGTGCGCCCGCCAGTTGCAGCAGCGTCGGCGCGAGGTCCACGTGACGTCCGAGGCCGCCGTTGCGTTCACCGGCATGGGCCGATTTCGGCAGCTTGAGGAGGAACGGCACGTGGAGCAATTCGTCGAAGAGCGTTTGGCCGTGCCACCAGCCTTGATGGTCGAAAAACTCCTCGCCGTGATCGCCGGTAAACACGATGACGGCGTTGTCGTATAGGCCGAGCCGCCGCAGCCCGTCGAACAGCGCACCCAGGTGGCCGTCCATGTATTCGATCTCGCTGTTGTACGCCCTCTTCATTGGTTCGAGGTACTTATTCGGATCGGGATTCTCCATGCGGACGCGCGCGTATCCGACACCGGGGTGGGCGTGGTCCATGAATGGGTCGTGCGGATCCATGTAGTGCAGGAATAGGAAAAATGGCGCGTTCTGGGGACGCGACGTACCCTCGAGCCACGCCAGTCCCTCGGCCGTGACATCTTCGGCGGGTTGGTAGAAATCGCGCACATCCATGCGTTTGGTCACCTTAGACGCTGCGGCATGCCAGGCATGTCGCAAGACTTCATACAAGGCCAGTTTCGAGGCTGAGGCACCCGCAAGGAAATAGAGTCTCGGTTTCAGATCGACGTAATCGTTGAATCCCTGATTGAAGTGAAACGGCGACGCGATATGCGGATTGTTCGCGAAGCCTTTCGTGTAATACCCGGCCTTCTGGAGGCATTCCGGGAACGTACCGATCCCGTCGGGCAGCATCGAGATCTTCGTCGTGGCCGTATGCGACTCCGGGTAGCGTCCCGTGAACATCGTTGCGAACGACGGTTTCGTCCAAGGGGCTTGCGCGAACCAATGGTCGAAAACGGTGGCGTCGTTGGCAAGCGCGCTCAACTGCGGCGTGTGTGCGGCGGCCTGCGGATTGTACATGGACAAGTAGTCGGCGCGCAGCGCATCCGCCGCGACAAGGATGATATTGGGGCCGCTGGCACGCGTTGTGGGATCAAACGCAGGCGTCGCAGTGAGCTTCAAACCCCAAGCGCCATACAGCGCGCCGCCGCCGATGCTCATGCCCCAAACGAGCAGCGATGCGAAGAGCAAACGCCAGCGTCCGCGTATTACCACGCCCTGAAGGATCGCGGCAATCAGCCCTGCGAACAGTACCGCAGACGCGACCGCCGCGATGAGCGGCGTCAGCATCTGAAGACTCGGTGCGTGTCCGACAAGAACGTCCCGCATGTAACGCCACAGCGCGACCAGTCCCGCCACGGACGTCGTGCCGGCCATCGCCAAACCGAAAGTCACGTAGAGCGCCGGGAACTTGTCTATCAGGAGATAGAGGAACGCAAGCGCGGCGGCAACGCCGACGCCCACCATTGCGAACGCCCCGCCGTAGAGAAGTGGTCCCCACCAAAATGCCGAGCCTTCCGTCAGCCCCGACAGACGCGAGAAGACCCACGCCGCCTCGCCAAGCCCGCCAAGCCCGCCGACGATTACGCCCGCCGCAATGCCGACAATCGCGCAACTGATGAGGTTCCGCCGGTATTCGACGATGGCCCACGGCGTCAACCGCGCAGTCTTGTCGTCCGGCGCTTGCGTGCGCGCTTCGGCCAACGTGGCCTGTAACTGTTGGCGTCCCGGACGCGACCGCATCAGAAAAATCGGCAGGCCGATCAGGAATGGGACCACATCGCCGATCCACCAGCCGAGGTGGCCAAACAGGACCGCCGCGCCTACGCCGCTCTTGGCGCCCAGCAACGTTGCAAACACGATTTCACGAATGCCCTCACCGCCGACCGACGGTCCGAGTACCGTGCCGTAAATCATGATGGGGCTTGCGAAGAGAATATCGAGCAGGCTGGTATTCGGGGCGCGCAACGCCATCATCGTGCAGAAGAACATGAGACACGTTGCTAAATGGACCCACAATCCGCAAGCTACCGCTGCGAGCAACAGGAGCCGTTGTCCGCCGTACGCCGTGATGGCCCCGCCCAGTTTATCAACCTTGCGGCGAATGGCGCCCGGCGCCGGCACGACCGCGACAAGCACCTGGATCACGCGGGGGTTCAGCAGAAGCAAAAACGTGGCCAAAACGAAGATTCCCAGCACCGACAGGATCACGCCCAAAATGGCCACATTGATTTTCAGAAGACGAAATCCCAGCGGAAACGTCAGGAAAACAAGGAACGTCAACGAAATAAACCCGATCAGTTTCTCGACCGCGATGAGCGTCGTACACTTGAGCGGTTCCTTCGTATACAGCGAAGAATCGTAGAGCCGGTAACCGTCCAGCCCGATCGTGCCCGGCATGAAAATGCCGAACATGCGGCCTACGAACCAACTCTGCGTCAGGTACCGGAACGGCATGAACAGGCCCTGGCCCTTCAGTAGCAACCGCCACCGCACGACCCCCGCCAGCATCCCCGACAGTTTCAGAACGATGCCCAGCGCCAGCCACCCCGCGAGACTCGATGCGTCCGCCGCCCGCAATTCGTTCCAGAGCGTTTGTGGCGTTACCCCGCCGAAACGGTCCGCCGCCAACCCAAACGTCTGTGGACGGAACAGAAGCACGAACAATCCGCCCGTGACCACAATCTTGAGACAATAGCCGATAATCCGCCGCATCGTTCCTCGCCGTCAATTCGAGCCAACCGCCATCAACACACTGAGACAACGCGCGACAGAATACCACATGCGCCACAATGTGAACAAAGGCTTTAGGCTTTAGGCTTTAGGCTTTAGGCTGTAGGCTGTAGG
>CAIYET010000115.1 GCA_903925285.1 Candidatus Hydrogenedentota bacterium
CTAACGAGGCGATTCGTGAGAAGTCCGCGCTTTCAAAATCGCGTCGGCGTATATTGGGGCTGTCGTCTTGCATGGCGTCTGTCAATCATTCACCAGTCGGTGTGTGCCGACTGGCTACTTCCATGTGGATCGCGTCGGATGTAATGGGTCGCGTTGAATTTGCATTCTTCTAACGCGGTGAGCGTGATTTCACGGTTCGCTAGCTTCCCGCTCCAAATACCGTTTAGCTAATTACTAGCACATTAGCGATATTTGATGGCTTGCTATTTTTTGTTGCGAACGAGGGCGACGGATTCGAGTTACTCGGTTTGCCTTTTTTACGCTTTCGCCTGCCCGCCTGGGATATATAGTTGGAAGGTAATCACCCATCGCCAACTTTCTGCCTCTATTGCACCCAAGCGCTTCGCTTCCATTGCTATTCCCAGTTTTGTCGAGTGGACTAATCCTGGCGATTTAGTGGAGCGTTTTCGAGATTGTTTTAATTGTGGAAGAACACCTATATTATCTTCTAAGTCGTCAAGTTTGTCAAGGGTTTCAGTCGCGAGGATCGGCGATGGAGCGTCCATTTCGTTAAAGTCCGCCCACCCGCCAAAAGCGAACGAGCGTTCTAGGTTTATGTCCGGTGACCGTAGAATTCCGTGAGAGCCGAGATCGGCTGGGCGTGGGTATGATTGCGCGTGGCGCGCCGTCGCCCGTTTGGTGCCGCGTGGCGCTCGGCTGTTGGGTGGATCGTGGCGAGGTTGCGGAGGTTCTGCCACTTTAATGCTAGAAGTCAAACGGCATTGACGTTCTGGACAAACTGGCGTATACTAGGAACTGTGCGGATGTGAGTGGGTCTCCTGTCCGCAAAGCCCGCTAGGGCGGGACGATCACGTTCCGCTTCCAGCGGGTTTACTTTAACAATCGCAGAGAGGAATTTACCAATGGCGCAATTCAAAGATCGAATCATCGAAATCCGAACCGTCAAAGCCAGCGAGCTAACCGACAACGAGGGCAACTGGCGCGTCCATCCATCGGCGCAAAAAGATGCGATGGTCGGCATCCTCAACATCACCGACGACGAAGCGGACAAGATGCTCCTGGTCTACGATCCAATTAGCGCCATGGCAGAGATGGACGGCACCAAGGTCATTGCGCTGACGGATCGCGTGACGACTGACGACTTGTTTCTGCGCGAGGTGCTGCGTAAGCTCGAGCACGAAGCCAAGTTCACCGACGATGACAACGCCGTGGGCGGGGGATCGCCGGACAAGCCCAAGCCGAACAAGAAGGGCGATGGCATGGGACCGATGGAAATGGAACTGATGCCCTTCGAACATTACGACTATCTGATGCTCGCGTTTCGCGATGAACTGTCCTGGCTGTCTGCCGTGAGCGTCATGCACATCGAACGCAAAGCAGATGCGCGCCGCACGGGCAAGATCGGCTTGTGTCGGGTGCTCGATGGCAAGCAGGTTGTTGAGCGGATCATCGAGCTAGAGCTGGAACTCGCCAAGTATCGCAACCTGAACAACGCCGCGAACGCCACAATCGCCAAGCGCCAAAGAGGAACGGCGCTTAAAACACGGACGCGGAACGCCGACGCCACCCACGCTTGCAAACCGGGCAAGGATCTATCTTCAGGGACGGCGCAATGAAAGTCGTCATTCTTTCCAAAGGGCGCAGCAAGACCATCGCCAAGAATAGTCTGAGACTATTTCCACGTGCCTTGGTGACAGTAGACGAACGCGAGGTCGCCGACTATAACTCGGTCGTGCCGCGCGACCAGCTCGTCCCGCATCCCCCTCTGCGATTCGTCGCCGAGATCCGCAACTGGGTCATCGATAATATCAAGGACAATGAGATCGTCATGGCAGACGATGACTGCACGTTCTTGATGTCGAAAACTGGACTCAGTCCCCGCCGCTATATCGAACCCGCTGTGATCGAGCAAGTCTTCGAGAACTCTTCCGAATGCGCCAAGGGCTTTGGGTGCAGCTTGTTCGGATGGTCTCACATGCCCAACCCCATCTACCAATACATGCCGAACGATCCCATCTATCTCGATGAGTGGGTCAGCACGGTGTTTGGCATCATCGGCAAAGACTATCACTTTGACGAAGAGTTCAAGTACGCTGGCGAGGACATTGATTTCTCGCTCCAGCACTTGATGAAAGAACGCATTATCTTCGTCGACACGCGTTTCCATTTCGCGGTGGACAATGTTCCCGGCGGTCAGGACGCCAACCGCTCGCTCGAACGCGACAAAGCGGATCGTGAATACCTTCTGCGCAAGTGGGGAAAATTCGTTTCGGCTGGATTCAAAGACAGTGATCATGGTCGCGTCCACGCTAACTCGGATGGTTTGGGTCCGCCCTACAAGTCGGTGCATGTGGCTCGCCGGCAAGGTCGCCAGTCGTGGGCAGAGTAAACGCGCTCGTCACCAGCGTCGGCGCCATCATCGGCTATGGGACCGCAACCAGGTCGATCTGGTCTTTTTCGGCGGTGAAGCCGAGATCCATCGAATCCACGATGAACCCAATTGCGCGGCTTCGATGGGTTCGGCTTCTTCGGGTTTGCGCTTGAGCCAAACTTGTCGTCCGTCCTTGGTACCTTGATACGCCCAGCGCATCTTCCAATTTTCGCGCCAATCAACGTCCCAAAGTTCAGGGAACATTCCCCAGCCGTGCTGACTGACGCGGGAATCCGTACGATCCATTCATTGCCGCGATGGTGTGATTACAAGACTGCCAGCGCGATGCTGGGACATCCGTTCTTGGTCAAGCCGCGACGATCCAGCGCATCAAAAGGCATTGTCACGATAAGATCGCAGGACGACTTTGATTACTGGCTTATGAAACTGGGTGACAATTTCATGGCGCAGGAGATCGTCGGCGACAACGAGCACGAGTACACGGTGGGCGCCTTCGGGCTGGGCGACGGATCGATCTCGCAGTCCATCGCAATGGTCAGGACGCTGAGTCGCGAGGGATCCACGGCGCGTGCCAGCGTGGTGGATCTGCCCGAACTGGACGCGGAAGTGCAACGCCTGGCGCGCCTCTTGAAACCGCTCGGTCCAACCAACTTTCAATTCCGCCGGCACGAAGGAAACTATCTCCTGCTCGAAGTCAACCCGCGCTTCTCATCGTCGCTCTCAATTCGCACGGCGTTCGGATTCAACGAGCCAGAAATGTGCATCGAGTATTTTCTCAATGGTCAGGTGCCAGCGCGCGCCGAGATCAAACACGGCAACGCCGTCCGTTACATCGAAGATGTAATTACTTTAGAGGCAGGATGAAGCGAGTTGCGATCCATCAACCGCACTACTTTCCGTGGCTGGGGCTTTTGCATAAGATCGCGCAGAGCGATGTGTTCATCGTGCTCGACAATGTTCAATTCAATCGCCAAGACTATCAGCATCGGTCGATGTATTCAACGCAAACAGGCGCCAAGTGGCTGACCATCCCAGTGGGCGAGTCGAATCGCGATACAACCGAAATCTGTGCGATCCATTACGGCACCACGCCAGAGCGGGTCTATGGTCAGCACTTCAAGACGTTGCAATTTCGGTACGGCAAGGCGCCAGGTTGGAAACAAACGGCGGATCGATTGCGCCAAGTCTTCGACTGTCCCGAAGGTCAGGGCTGGGGCTATGGCACAATGACGCCTATGCAGCTCATCATGGACTCGATGAAACTGACACTAGATCTGTTCGGAATCAACACGCCAATGGTCTTTGCCTCATCGCTCGACGTGACTGGCAAAAAAGACGAGCTGATGCTGAACCTCACACGCGCGGTCGGTGGGGATGTTTATCTTTCTGGCACCGGCGCGCGCTCGTACTTGCGCGAGTCGCTATTTACTGACGTGAAATTAGAGTGGCAGGCGTTTGAACATCCGATCTATCCGCAACGCCACCTGGGCGCATTCGTGCGCGGATGTATGGGGTTGGATTTCTACCTAGAAGATGCGGAAACAGCGCAACAGTACGCCAACCTCTGGAGCCAGAATGAGAATCCTTGTCGTCTCGCCGCACGCCGACGATGAAACCGTGAGCTGTGGCGGCATGATCGCACGCGCCGTGCAAGAGGCAACACGGTGGACTTGGTCGTTGTGTCCATCGGAACGACGCACCATCGCTCGGATGGTCAGATCAAATCAACGCTTGAACAGCGGCGCGATGAACTGGGTCAAGCGGTCAAGGTGCTGGGAATCGCGAGTGCTGAGGTGATGTTTGAGAATATGGATGGTCAGCTCGACACGATGCCGCGGTACGAGATCATCTCGCGCCTAGACGGCATCTTGGATCGCGGCTACGATCAGATTTATTTTCCATACGCTTCGCACCATCAAGACCATCAAGTCGTTTACGAATCGTGTTTCAGCGCCTTGCGCCAAGGAGCGCGAAAGAACAATCCATCGCTCGCGGCGATGTACGAATACACCTACATCGGCTGGTTGCCAATGGGCATCCAAGGCGGGCATTACTATGTGGACATCTCATCGTTCATGGGAAAGAAGATCGTCGCGCTTCAATGCTACGCGTCTCAACTTTCGACACCCGATCACCCGATCTCGGCACAATCCATCGAATCATTGGCGCGGATGCGCGGGATGGAATCTGGATTCACGTACGCCGAAATGTTTTATCTCGTGCGGATGGTCAAAGGCATGGAATTTTTGTGATTGCTCCTTGGTACGTCATGGCATACACGCAACTCGAACGAATTGCGCGCTTGCATTGCATGGTTCAATGGCACGCGACCTAGACATTATCGCTGTTCCTTGGGTGAGCGATTCTGACAGTCCCGAAAAATTATTAAAAGCGTTCTATCGGTTCATTACTATAAAAGCGAAAGTAAAATATCGATGAACGACGCTGGCAAGACAGTAGCCGTTTATCACTTGGGTGGCTTTGCACTCCCAACAAAGAGTAACTAATTAACAATCTGGGTGGGGTCAAGCCGAATCATTGAAAGTGGAAGTATGCTACTAACAACACCGATCAATTTGCTCACGCATCGACCCGACGCTATCGAGATCGAGCGCGCCGGCATTCCCGACCTGCGCGAACGGCGTGGGGAATGGGCTGTCAAGCAGTACGTGCATTGGCGCGGCACCTACCAGGGTGACGATGTCTTCATCAAGTTCAGGCACAAACACAATCGCACCCGCGAAGAGGTCGCCTATCATCAGTGGTGCGATGAGATCAAGCAATACTTTGAGCTGAACAAGATGAGCACGTGCGTGGTCTACAACAGCAAGGAAGGGTACGGCATCATGCAGCAATGGTGGCCAACCTACGGGCGATTGCGCGAGCCACCGGTCCGACCTTATTACGCCAAGCCAGAGAACATGATCGAACTGCTGAAGATCTCCTTCTTCGATGCGATGATCGGATCGCTCGACCGGCACGGCAACAACGTGCTGTGCGTGCGCGGCGAGGGGTGCGGACTGAACTTCAAACTGCCAACGACCGATGAGTCGGTATTCTATCAAGGACCGGGCTGGAACGCACCGAAATCGCTTGACCGTACGCTGCTGACCATCGATGACGAGGATGTTTTCTACGACAAACAGCGCCCGATCGTGCGCTTCGATGCCACCATCAAGCGCGGGATGGTGCTGATGCTCGCGCGCAACAAAAATGAGATGGACGCCTACCGCCAGCGCGTGCTGGCGCAAGCGGAAAGCATCTTGCTGCTCGCCGACTTTGAGCTGATGCACCGAGGCGGATATTATCATACGCTTGAGAACAACCTAAAGCATTCCGAGGATCTGTGGCAGATCGTCCTCAGTGACTTGGGCATGCCTGACATCAATACAGAAGAGCTATGGTCAGTCGTCCTGCGCGACTTGAGAAAGCAAGATGCCTAACGATATTGACCGACTGCCGTGGGATCAGGAACCTGGCGAGCCAACCAAACACTTTGACAGGTTTGTGCGCTACAAGCTGATCGGACCCGACCGCACGCTGTACTCGGCCTATAACCAGTTCAAGGCACGCGGGGGCTCGGAAGGGCGTGTCTTTGCGGTGCCGGGAGCGTGGCGGAAGATCGCGAAACAATGGCGCTGGCAGGAGCGCGCTGAGGCATGGGATGCCGAGCAAAGGCGCGTGGAAGAAGCCAAGTGGCAGGCACGCCGCGCTGAACTGCGCGAACAAGAATGGGGCACTGCCACGCTGCTGCTGGACAAAGTGGCGCGTATGCTCAGTTTCCCAGTGGAACAAACCACGCGTTCAGTCACGAGCGCGGATGGGCAAACCATCAACACCACGATCATCAACCCAGCGCGCTGGTCGTTCGCCGATGCCGCCCGCCTGCTGGACGCATCGAGCAAGGTGCGCCGGCTTGCCGCTGAGATGGAAACCAGCCACGACGTCATCGAGCAAACCACGTCATGGGAAGATGAGCTGCTGGCCATCTACAAAGACGGCAAGGTGACGCTGGAACGAATCGAGGAAGAGTTTGGACCAAACATCGCTGCGCGAATCTCTGCCCGGTCAGGCATACTACCAAGCAAAGCTTGAGAAACTGCGTGGCGAGATCGAGCGCGAGGATCGCCTGCCCGATCCAGTGGACTGGATTCAAACCAACTTCTATATCATCGAGACCCGGGCACCGCTCACCTTAGCCAAATACCAAGCGGCGGCATTGCGCGCCGCCATGGAACGCGATGAAACAACGGGGCTTTTCAAGTACAGCACGATAGTATGGTCTGACTTGAAGAAGAGCGCCAAGACCACAATCGCTGGGGCAGTCTCGCTCTACTTTGCCTGCAACCGAAGACATGCGCGCATTCGCCTGGTGGGCAACGACTTGAAGCAAGCGGACTCGCGTGTGTTTCAGATGATCGCCGACTGCTGCAAGATGAACCCAGAGCTTGCAAAGGTCAGCCAAGTCACCCAGCACGCGGTCAAGTTCAAAAACGGGTCGGTGATTGAATCCGTCCCAGTGGATCCAAGCGGCGAAGCCGGCGGCAACGATGATCTCGTCGAATGGACGGAACTCTGGGCGGCTAATGGTCAACCGCATCAAAAGATGTGGAGCGAGATGACGCTATCGCCGCTCAAGTACGGCAGATCATTTCGCTGGACGGATACTTATGCCGGCTACACGGGCGAGAGTCCGATCCTCGAGCAACTGTATCAAACTGGGGTGAAGGAAGGGCGCAAGCTCGATCTACGTGCCAGCGGCGCGCCCAAGGACTTGGAAGTATTTGCGAACGACGCCGCCCGCTTGTTTGTGCTATGGAACACGGAGCCGCGTCTGCCGTGGCAAACGCCTGAATACTATGCCCAGGAGCAAGCGTCGCTGACCGAAAGCGAATTTCTGCGTTTGCATCGAAATCAATGGACAATGAATTCTGAAGAGATCTTCGTGCCGTCCGAGTGGTGGGAAGCATGTCAAGTCGAGATTCCACCGATCAAACGTGAAACCTTGTTTGTTTCAATGGATGCTGGGATTAGCTCGGACTGCTTCGCTATCGTCGCCGCGTCTCGCGTCAAAGGCAAAGCGGCGGTGCGTTATGCGCGAGCGTGGTATCCCAAGAAGGGGCAGAAGCTAGAATTTCGCAACGAAGAGAATCCCGATGACCCGGACTATCCTGAAGGCGAGCTGCTGCGCCTCATCAGGCGCTACAACGTGATCGAGGTTTGCTACGACCCATACCAACTGCACGACATGGCAACGCGGCTGAAGGGCAAAGCGAATTTCTACGAATTTTCGCAAGGGAGCGAACGCGCGCTGGCGGACAAGCAACTGCGTGATGCCATCCGCGACCGCAACCTCTTGCACAATGGCGATCACGAGCTGACCAAGCATGTGCGCAACGCGAACATCAAACACGCGACGGAGATCAGCAAGCTGCGCCTGGTCAAGCGCGCACCCAACATGAAGATCGATCTCGCGGTCGCGATGTCCATGGCGGTGCATCGCTGCTTGTTCGGCGCAACGGTCGCGGAAGAGTGGCTTGCCGCGGTAGGCACCAATCCGCAAGCGGCACCGCTGGAAGAGAATGACTGGGCGCGTTTGCCGATACGCCCAGGGCAACCTGACTATGTCGTGCCGCGCATTACGCTCGATGGGCAAACGGCTGAAGCGACCAAGCCAAAACCGAAGCGACGCAAGACCATCGAGGTGGAAGTAGAAGAGGACGCTGAACCGACCCAGGAGCCGCAACACGCACCAGCGGAGATGCCAGCGCCGAGACCTGATCCAACCATGGCGGATCGCCTGGGCATCCCACGTGTGGGCGGTGGACTGCCACCGCAACGCCGACGATAATGGGGACAGTCTCTTACAGTGAGCAACGGCATTGACACCGTTTTATGCGACCCTACAATGGGAAGTTTCAATGGAATCACGACTTGCTTTCCGAGCTGGCACGGGTTGCACGCAAGAGAATAATTTTTCAGCATTGGTTTATTCCAGCGAACAAGATGGGTCTTTATAAAAAAGCTCAAGAAAAATTCGCAATGTCTTGCGTGTATGGCAAGGTCAAACGTATTTTGGGCGCGCGCAGATCATCAGCGTGTTTGACGCACGATAAAAGATTGGAAGTATACTCGTAATGAATCCGAAACAGCAAACCCAGCGACCGGCAGCCATTACTCAGCCAGTTTCAACGGCAAAGCAACCGCCACCCCCTGACCTCGAATTGCACACGTCAAAGCGAGTGCGCGCTGGGATCGGCGACCCAGCCACCCGCATCGCAAAGCTCGAGCAGCAGGTCGCGGCGTTGCAAGCGGCTGACCAGGCGCCACGTGCTACGATCCTGCGCCTGCGCGATTTTATCGAAGACACGTTCGACCGCGCGCGCTGGGATCTGCCGGCGCTGTCCTCGCTGCGCTCGACGGTTGACCAAGAAGCAAGACGCGAGCAACTAGGATTCCTGCACGCGTGCGTCACGATCTGGGAGAAGATGGGCGAGGCAACGCCCGATGACATTGTAATGATGGTCATGGCAATGAGCGGACAGGAAGACAAACTGAAGGGTATACTCCAAGGGCAAATGGTGATTCAAGCGCCGGCTCGTGGTGGTCCACCCCCAGTGGGAAGCACGATCCCGATCGTGCCAACGGAATAGGATGCCGCGCTCGAGTAGGGCGCAAGGAAGAACATGCAACTAGCGCATTTGAACGTAGCCACAACCGCGCAAATCGCGCAACTAATGAAAACCAGCGCGAGCGTGCGCGCTATCGCGGCAACGTCATCGTCGCTCAAGCCAGGTATCCCGCACCAACCTGGGCGCGGTGATATACCGATGTCTTGGGCGCAGAATTTCATGCCACCTGGCTTCCCGCTGTCTCCCCTCGCTCCCCAACTGGGTGCCGCTCGCCAGCCCAACTATAACCAGAATCCGTCGTTAGAGCCGCGCGTGCAAAGTCGTTTGACGGCGCAAGCGGTCAGCACCGATTCATCTGGGCGCACGCTTTACCAAGTCACCGATGACGAAGGCGCCTATCAGTTCGTCCCACGCGCTTATCAATTCCCACCAGCCGTCAATACCACGATCACGCCACGCATTAGCTATGGTCTGATGTCGTTTGCGGATATTCAAGAACTGAGTTTCAGCACACCCGATGTCATGCTCTGCTGGAAGCTGCTCAAACGCGAGTTCAGCGGACTGAATCCTCATATCATTCACGATGACGGCGAACCTTGCACGGACAACAAGATCACGCGTTTGGCGCGCTATCCCGATGGCTACCACGGCATGAGCGTTTGGTTATCGCGCTGGTTCTACAACTCGGTGATTTACGGCGCACCCGCGCTGTATCTGCCGCGAGATCGCAAAACTGGGATGATCACCGGTCTCGTCAACGTCGATGGATCGACCATCTTCACGCTGATCGATGAAAATGCGGCGGTGCCGGCGCCACCTGCACCTGCGTTCTTGCAGATCATCTATGGCGTGCCGTATGGCTTTGCCAGCACGGAGCAACTTTGGTATAAACCGCAAGAGTTGCAAGTCAGTTCAGAGTATGGCATGGCGCTGGTCGAATCGGCGTATCTGCCGGCGATGCTGCTGAATAAAATCTGGCAGTATCAAACGGCTTGGTTCACCACGGGCACGATGCCCGAGTACGTCGTCAATGCTCCCCCTGGCTGGACCAATGACCAGGTTGCCGCGTGGCTCGTCACCAAGTCGCAAGCGTTACAAGGCAATCCCGAACTGCGCACGCAGTTCGATGTCTGGCCCGCTGGCTTCACGCAAATGGCGAGCAAGAGCGTTGAATTTCGCAAAGATATTTACGACACGGCGAAGCGCGAGCTGATGGAGCACGCTGGCATCCCAATCGCAGAGGTCGGCGACACACAGGGCCGCGGCGGACTGGGCGGCAAGGGCTTGATGGACGCGATGTCCCAGCAAGTGTTTCGCAAATCGTTTCTGCCGGCAATCAATGCGACGGCTGAACCGTTCAACGATGTGCTCGCGATCAACAAGCAAGAGTGCGATGACGGCGAGGTGTATCATCGCTTCGAGTGGAGCTTCCCAAAAGAAAGCATCGACCCCGCCAAAGAACGCGAGAAAGTAAATGAGGACTTTCAGAACGGCGGCTTGACGCTGGGCGAGTATCGCGAAGCCATCGGACAAGAACGCTTCAAGGATCAACGCGATGACCTGATCTACTTGAAGGGCGGCGCCTTCATTGCGCCGGATGGCACGGTCTGGGCAAACGCTGGGAAGCAACAAGACCCAGGAGCGGATCCCGCGCAATTCCCAGGCGTCCAGATTCCAGGGCAGAAACCACCGCAACCAAACGCGCAACACGCGCCCGGTCTCCCGCCCGGTGCTCCAAGCGGTCCAACGCAGGCGGCGGCTGATGCGCCAGGATCGGTTCAGAATCTATCCAAGTCCGCCGAGCATGATGGCGTGATCGCGTTGCGCGTGCCAGCGCCGATCGCGAATGACATCTTCCTGCAAGCGCAGGCGCAGATCAACGCGGGATTGGATGCGCTGGAGACGCCTGACCAATATGTTGCTTGGGGCGGCGAGTGGAATGACTTTGACCTAGCGAAGCGCGCCAACACCTTGGCAAAGCATTGCGGCGTGTGCCCGCCAACGGATGAGCAACCTGGGGACGATGCCTACTATGGCGCGCCCATCATGCGCAGTACCACGGTGGATGCGCCGATCAATGGCGCCAACGGCACGGAGATCGTTGCGGTTTCACCCAAGGGTCTGGACTCGCGTCCATTCGCGTGGAAGCCCGAGGGCGATGAGAATGCCAAACTGAATGAACAGATCGGGCATCCCCAGTATTTGGCAGAAGAAGCGTGCTACCTGATCGACCGCACGCTGCAACTCTTCCTCGTGCCCGTGTCCTTTGTCGCCGAACTAGAGGGCGAGGGCGGCGCGGCGATTCACTGGGTCCTCAACAGCGGCGAGATCCTGCACGCGAACGACTACGCAGAAGACTGGGTGCAAGCGGCGGCTGTGCTCGATTTCATCTGTGGGCAAACGGATCGCACGCACAATCCGCACAAGTTGAACACCAACTATCTGACGCATCCCGATGATCCAAGCCGTCCGATTCTGATCGACAATGGACTGGCGTTCCCAGTGGCAGAGAGTCCACGCAAGATTGCCAGTGACTTTATCAATGCCTGGGGCGACCAACAGATCGATCCCGACCTGCTCGATGCGGTTGCCGCGTTGCGCGATAACACGGTCATCTGGAAGCGAGTCGCGCATCTCGTTGGTGCGGATCCAGTCGCGCAAGCGCTTGAACGCATCGACACGTTGGTCAGCGAAGGCGCGATTCCTGAGCAAGCGAGCGATTGAGGTTGGATGTATGAATCCAACGCTACGCCGCCCCATCCAAGCGCAGGTCAAACGCAAAACCGCGCTCGCGCTGAATCAATGGTATCAGAGCGTCTACCATTCGATTCGCTTTGTGCAAAAGCAAGAACCCGTCATCGACTGGGAAGCCGAAAAGAAAAAGTTTGAGGATGAACTGCTGGCGATCATGGCCTGGGCATCGAGCGAATACAGTCGCATCGAGGAAGACTTCTGGGCGCAGCGCGGGAAGATCATCTCACCCGACGCGCAGCGCATCCTCGACCAATACGAGATCGATGCCGGCAAGCGGCTCGCGCGAATCGGCGACACGACCGAGCGCAATACCAAGTCTGCCGTCGAAAACTGGGATGGGACGGATCGCAACGACTTGATCGCTGGCGTGAACCGCTGGTACGGCGAAGATCGCGCCGCCAACATCGCCAAGATGGAAACGGGGTTTCTGCTGACGGCTGGCGCGCTCATCACAATGATGGCCATAGACACGCATCAGTGGATTTGGCGACACGGCGAAGAGTGCGACACGGGACCATGCGAGCTGATCTGCGCGCCGAATGAAGGCGAGGTGTTTTCATACGATGTGCCAATGCCGCCGATGAGCACTCATTACGGTTGCGACTGCTATGGCGAGCCATACGATCCAAGCATGGTCTTCGTGCCGGGCGGAGCGGTGGATGCGATCAACGCGCCGGCTGAACACGAAGTCAACATGGATCCACCTGGACTGGGAACGCCAGAGCATCATCTATGGACAAAGCAAGTCGTGCCTGGTGGGTTGAGACGCAGTCGAACGGAAAATACTCGGCGGCGACGCTGAAGAAATCGCAGGCGTTGACACGAACTGCAATCAAAGCCACATACGACAGAACCCAGGAAACGCTCGGCAAGATGGGCGTGAAAGAGCTAACCGTCTATCGCGGGATCGATGTGAACAAGAAGCTGTTTCCAGGAAGACAGTATATCCTCAAAAGCAACGCGCTCGAATCATGGTCAACTGATCCAAAGACTGCTTCAAAGTTTGGCGGCGCCGTGCTGAAAGCCAAGATTCCCGCGTCACGCATCTACAGCACGGCACGCACTGGACCAGGATGTTTGAACGAGTACGAGGTGATCATCATCGGCAACAAGAAGGGAACGCGCGACTACGGAACGGTGGTGAGCAACGTCAAGCACGGTCTGGCGCCTTGGCAGAAGATGGTCAAGGCAGACGAACCAAACGAAGACGATGTCATCGACTTGGCGAACGACACCAACTCGGACTGGATCAAACGCGTAGACGATGGCAAGAATCGCGACGAAGAACTCGAAACACACGCGCAACTCGCGCAAAAGAGTAAGGATGAACACATACAATGACCAAGCTCGCTGCACTGCTTGCGGATCGACGCGGATCGCCGCCAAGTACTGCACGGGACACGAGAAACCTGATCGCACGTTCGCCGATCCGCCAATCACGCATCACGCGCCGTTGATCCACCGAACTTGCAACAACTGCGGCTTCACCTGGGACGAACTGCCGATCAACTCGGCAACTGACTTTGGACCGAACAAGATCGCGAATGGCGATCTCAGCAAATCCGCCTAGCGGACAAGGAGAATCATGGCTTTCACAGGAAACATTTCGGCGACCGTACTCAACGGCAAAACATTGAGCGGGAGCATTGATCTGACGGGCAACGTGCCCGTGGGTATTCTGCTGCCCGACGCATTGACGAGCACGACGATGACATTCAATCGCAGTGACGATGGATTCAAGTGGGTGCCTGTCTACACCTCATCTGCCCAGCTCTCAATCACGGTCGCGGCTGGACGCTACGTAGGGCTGAAGCAAGACGAGGTGTCGCAACTGCGCGGCATCAAATTCTTGCAACTCGTGTGCGGAAGCACCGAGGCGCCGACCGCATCATCACGGTCGTGACCGTCGCGCAAAGCACTCTATAAACTTGACAGTTCAACCGCAAAGCATAAAATGGAGCCGATGTGCGTTAGCAACAGGCGCATAGTCGCATAACACTAACGCCGATGGCGTGAACGTCGCTCCATCAGAAAGGCAAGGATGCAATACAAGATCACGGCGTCGAGACTGGCTCGGTGGGCAAGAGCGGAAACAAGATCGCGCCACTGGCAATGCACCAGATGGCGATGCAAGCGGTTGGTCTTCCAATCTCAATCGAATTTTCGACGCAAAAGATCGTCGGCTACGTCACGGCTGCAACTGAGACGGAAGCCGGCGTTTCTATTGAGGGGCTGTGCAGCCGTAAAGCAACGGATCAGCACCTCATTTTCGTCGTGCCTGGGATGCGCATCAACAAGAAACACAACGAAGGCAAAACCATCGTCATCGATGACATCACCATGTTCGGATTTGCGATCACGACTGACCCCGACGACGACAGTCTCACCCCAATCAAAGAAGAGGCGACAGAGCAAGACAAAGACTGGGATGCCACGCTCGAACTTATCACGGCGCAATCAACGTGGCTCAATCCAAGGCGATTTACCGAATGAGCCATAGACTGAAATCCGTCAGCATTGTTGTTGGCACGATGAACCGCTTGCCATTGCTACAGCAGATGGTAGCGAGTGTATGCGAGGACATGCGCAACTTCTATGGACGTTGGCAATTCGTGATCGTGGATTCTAGTGACAATCTGGAAACAGCCGACTGGATTACGCATCACAAAAGCGTTGGTTTCACCTATAAAAAGATGGAACAACAAGGCGCCGTCGCCGCGTTCAATGCCGGCTTTGCATTGGCGCAATGCGACTTCGTCGTCGCGCTGAACGATGACTGCATCATCCATCCGCCGGTCATTCCAGTCGCGATCCAGATGCTTCAGAACGACCCGCAGATCGGTCAAATCGCGATCCCCTACAACGTGCCGACCAATAACGCGGCGGGGCATAGTGAGCTGCTGCTCCAACACATCAACGTCAATGGGCATGTGGTGATGTACGCCAATTTCAGCGTCATGCGGCGCGCGCTCGGAGCTGAACTGGGTTGGTGGCAAAACATCTACCAGCAGTACGGCGGCGACACGCATCTATCCATCGCCGTCTGGAATGCGGGTCTCAAGGTCGTGGGGCTCAATCCACCTGGTTTCATCGAGCACATCGAAGCGATGGACGGCACCCGCCGTGGCAATGGCGGGGCGGATCGGCTCTTTGAATACTGGCAGGGTTGGGAAGGGCCAGATCGTTCTACATTAACCAAGATGAGGCACGATGATGATGATAAATGTTATCACGGCACTGGCGTCCGCCAAAGACTTTCTAACCCAAGTCACGGAGCGCATTCCGCCCGGTGAAAAGCAACGACATTCACTGACGCTGAACGATTCAGGGTTGGAGCTGACGCTGTTCGTTGGAAAATACTATCTGCCGATCTCGCTGAACGAAGCCGACTTGGTCGCCAGCGTGGACAGTCTAGTCAATGACATCGAGAGGATCTATCGCGATTTCACGAAACAGGAAGGCATCGATGCGAAATAAAATTATCTCAAGCAACTGGTTTGTCGCGCTGGTAGCACTCGCGTTTACAGGGATGGGTGTGGTCATCGTCAAGGCATTCATGGATGCACTCCGTATGCTGGGATGGATTCAATGAACTCACCCCATCTTTACGATTTCGGCGAAGAAAACTGGGAACGCAAACTGCATCTCGCGTGCGGCGGCATCTATCTGCTGGGGTACGAGAACTCGGACATTGTTGGCGAGGTGCGCGCCGCCGAGAACTTTGAGCCAAACCTCACTGACATCAAGGACTATTACGCTCGCCTCGATGGGTCGATCAGAAACCTGCCTGTGCGGCGCAAGACCATTGTGGATCGCACGTTCAATTTCATCGATCCACCCTACGAACCTGGCACGGTCGATAAGATCGTGTGCATTCAAGCGCTGGAACACCTGAACCAACAGAACGCGCATGCCACTCTCGCGCGCTGGTGGAACATCCTCAAGCCCGGTGGCGTACTGATCGTGTCGGTGCCACGCATGGACGATACGCTCGAGCTGCTGCACCAACCTGACCGCGCTGACTTTGCGCGCCGGCACCTCGAAGGATCGCGACGTGATATTCACAACGTCCACCAATCGTGGTTCAACGCGCCGGACATTGAATGGCTGCTTGACCATCACGGGTTTACCCGTGTTTCATTATTGCCTAACTTCCACCTTTATCCCGCGCTGGTCGTGCGAGCGGTCAAGGCAGATCGCTTCGTGCCAGATCGACGCTACCAGATGCCCCTGCCGCATTACGACGAAACCTGTAAAACCGTGCTCGATGTCGGACCCGGCGCCTACCCTTTGCCCATGGCCACGCATTGCTTCGATGTGAACGATCGCTATGAGGACTCGCGCCGCGTGCCGTGTGACATCGGCGATGTAGAACACCTGCCCTACGATGACAACGCATTCGATTACGTCTACTGCTCGCATGTGCTCGAGCATACGCTGGATCCGCTGAAAGCATTGCGCGAACTGCAACGAGTCGGCAAGCGCGGATATGTCGAAGTGCCGGCAGTCACCATGGACTTTCTTATGCAGCACGGCGATGCCCACACACGCGCTGACGGCAAGGCAGGGCGATGGATGTGCTTACCCATTCCAGGCGGCATCGTCTTCGTCGAGCGGAGCGATCAACTGACCGACGCGGGATTCAATGACGCACGCTGGCGCAACCTGTGGCAGATGATCACGCAATACCAAGTGCCGCTCAACGCCAACGAGCAATTCTTTCGTGAATTTTTCTGGAGCCACCAAGACACACTCAATGTGTCGGCGAGCTGGAACAAGCCGACCATCAACAACGCGCGCGCGGTCGCACTGCACATCGTTGAAGATGGGCAAGCGGTACGCTGGGAGATCCTATGATTCAAAACACGGCATCGCGATTCGGAAAGTTTTGCATAGCGCATGGGCAAGCGATTGCAATGGCGTCAATCATCGAGGCGCAGACGCCAATCACGCAAGGAATTCGCGTTCAAGGCACAACTTTGGTGCGCTTTCACGACGATGAGAAGGGCGTCACCTGCTGGCAACCTCTTACATCGATAACGTCTCTTTCTAGCGCAAGTGCGGCAATCGCTTGTCTGCCGGACAAGGACTTGCTACGATGATCACCGTCACCGTCATGGCGCACACGAAAACAATGGCGAGCACCCTACCACATTTCCGCAAGATGTTTGCCAAGAACTGGCAAGGGCAATCCTTTACGATTGCCGGTAGTGACAAGGTATGGAGCGATGCCGCCATCGATTATTTCAGCACCTTAGATGGAAACGTGACAGTGCTTATGCTCGACGACTATCTGCTGTCGGATCACGTGGATCATCACAAGGTCAACCTGTGTTGCAACTACCTGCGTGTTCATCTGGAAATTGGGTGCATTCGATTGAACCCGTGTCCTGGTCCAGAGATGGACTATTCTGAATTTCCGTGGCTGGGCGAGTTCAGTCGAACCCAGGATTACATTCTCAGTTTGCAACCGACTGTATGGCGCGTGTCCTGCTTGATCGATCTGATGCGCGAGGGTGAGAGTGCCCACGATCTCGAACGATTGGGACAACAACGCGCCCGCGACTCCAAATGGCGGTTTCTCGGAACACGCGAGAACCTGATCAGCATCAACAACTTGATGCGGATGGGCGACATCGATCCTGCGGTGCTCGACTGGGTGAATAGCCAGTGAACTTGAACATCGACCTGACAGGCGTGCTCTTCTTGGATACCGAAACGACGGGTCTCGGATCCGATGACGAGATCGTTCAGATCGCCGTGCTCGACGTGAAGGGAACTGTCTTGCTCGACGAGCTAGTCAAACCTCACAAGCCCATCGGCGAGGATGTCATTAAGATTCACGGCATCACGGATAAGATGGTCGCTCATGCGCCGACCTTCGACCAAGTTTGGCTCAAGCTCTATCAAATGATCATCGCGCCAGCGCCATCGCGCATCTACGCCTACAACGCGGAATTTGATCGCCGCATGATTCTGCAATCTCTGCGAGCGTGCGGGGTCGATGAAAAGCAAGTCGTCATCGAAATGACGTGCGCCATGCGCTTGTATGCTCAAATCAAGGGTCTGCGCTGGGCAAAGCTGACTGATGCGCTCGCGCAATGCGGGATCGCGCAACAAGCCAAGCATAATGCGGCGGTGGATGCGGACAGCGTTCGCAAGCTGATGCGGAAGATCGCAGGAATGGAACAAACCAATGCTAGTCATGAGTGAACTGACTCTGCTCTATCACGAAACACGCGTGGCCATTCGCTATGGCGAGACGTTGACATTCGGGTCAGACCACACACGCCTTTCGCTGTATGGCGAAGAGATTCACATTTCAAACTATCTTCCATTTGGCGCGGCGTACCAGATCGGCATCGATCCAGCCAGGCAACAAAGCGATCAAGAATGGATTGGCGCGCAATTAAACTTCGGGCGGCACTGGTGAAAAAGATTTTCACCTACGCCACGTCGATGCGCCGCAACCGCGTCCCGGCTGAACAAAAGATGTTCGGGTTGCTGCGCGCCTGGCGCATCGAATTCAAGACCCAGGTCGTCATCGGTCATTACATCGCCGACTTCGTGATCGACAAACTGGTCATCGAACTCGATGGACCAACGCACGTCGGGCGCGAGCAATACGACCGCGAGCGGGATGCTTATTTGCGGAAGTCTGGTTGCAATGTGATGCGATTTCCAAACCGCATTGTGTACGAAGACCCGCGCCAAATCAAAGCCGAGATCTTCAAGCAATACCCGATGCTGCAGGCGCGCGCGGCAATCCGCAAATCAAAACTATTCGGAAGGTGGACGTGATGGCATGGATCAAGACAGATGACCGACTCCCGCCCGGGCAAATGGGTTTTGGGTCGCCACAATCGAGGAACCTGGATTGACAGCGATGATCCTGAGAATGTGAACTGCGTTGTCGTCAAACTTAAAAAAGGCATCAGCCAGCGGGAACGCAATGGTCTTTCAGACGACGACTCAAGGAAACGTCTTTTCACGAGCGGCAATAACCTTGTCCCGTACAGCTTTCACACGTTCGGACCCGACAATTTCTTTGGTCAAACTATTACTCTCTGGCAACCCATCGAAGAAGCGCAACAGGTGGAATCCAGATGAAAGTAACATTCGCAGGGATCGTCTTCAACGGCGACCACTTTCTCGAGCAAGTCATTCGCGCCGTCAAGCCATTCGGCACGGTCGTGTTCGTCGAGGGACCGACCGCGCACTATCAAAAACTGGGATTCAAGAAAAGCAGTGACCGCACCAATCGAATCCTCGAGGACTTGCGCATTCCAGTAATCCATGGCTGCTGGGAAGAAAAAGATGAGGAAGCCGCGGCGACCGCTCGCCTGATCCCCGAAGACACGGACTTTGTTTGGTGGATCGATTCCGACGAAGTGTGGGACACGAAGGACATTCAACGGATCCTCGCTTTGCTTGAGACCGGTCAATATGACAGCGTCGCGTTCAAGACCTGGAGCTACTTCGCCGGCTTCGAGTATGTCGTCAGCGGTTGGGAGCGCGCGCAACCGTTCCACCGCATTCAACGCTGGTATCCGGGCGCGCAATGGGCAACCCACCGCCCGCCGACCGTGAACGATCCAAAGACAAGCAAGCCGTGGCGCGAGGGCGGACGCCATCTCTCGCACGAAGAGACCGAATCTATGGGGTTGAATCTCTACCATTATTCATACGTCTACCCAAGCCAGGTCGAAGCCAAGTCGCGCTATTACGCGGACTATAATCCAGCGATCTGCATTCCCGATTACTATTGGACCGTGTTCTTGCCGTGGGCGAAAGGCAATTTCGCTGAGCGCAAAGAGATCGAGCGCAAATGGCAAGGCGTGCATAACTTCATACCCTCGTACCGCGGCGACACGTTCCCCGTGAAAAGCATCCTGCCGCATCCCGACGCAATTAACAAGGCAATGCAAAAACTGGATGCGCGCTGGCTCGAGGAAATGGGGGTTTTGGAGCAAATACTGAAATGGATTGTCGCGTGACGTGGCAGGAAAGCCCGCTGTATTGCAAATCCATGCGAAATCGGCTGGCGCGACAATTCTCGTAAGAGGTGAAATGGCACAACTGGGCGCACACATCCTCGGCGACTTGAGCACGCAACCACGCTGCGAGCATCCGCTGTCCTACTGGGAAGGGCGGGACGCCTGGCTCGATTGCCGCGAACCCGATCACCTCGTCAGCGGCGAAGCCAACTTCGGACAAGAGGTGCGGATCGTCGTTCAGTCGCACGACAAGTACGACTTTAACATCGTCGTGGCACGACCGGTCACGGTGCATCGACTGGCGTTCGTCGCGTCGTTCGGGCGCGATTGTCGCGCTGGGATCAGTTGTCCGCTCGATGGACGTGGCGGCATGGACAATGGTTGCCGGCAACCCCGCGCAAGTGATCGCAATATACAATCACGATCAACGACGCTGGATCAAGACACCCACGCTTGAAGAGCGAGTCTTGGCAATCGAAACAAATCTATTCTCGCTCACGGCGAGTTTGCAAGAACTGACTCGCTCAATGCGAGAGAACTTGGAGCAATGATGCGAATCGCATTGTACAAACGAAGTTTCAGTCTGACCGCGCGATATGATAGTTTCAAATACCGATCAGACAAACGCTGGCGCGCGTTGCAACGCATTTGCCTGTGGATCCTCGCCAAGATCGGCGCTAACGAGACGCAGGCGATGGTGACGTTCACAACCATCGATGAGCAAAGGGTGTTAGATCTCGCGAAAGCGCATATGAGCGAACTCTATTCTGCTGGATTGCATCCGCGCACCATCATGCTGGGTCGCACGTGGTCTTGAACAACTTAAACAAGATCGATCTCGGAACCGAACCTTTCGAGATGAACGATGGACTCGGCACGCCAATCGATTGGAGCTGACATGAAGCAACAAATGGTGGCACCACCCCGAGGACAGCATCGAGACCATCGCCGATTACCTCGGCATAAAAATTTAGAGGAGGAAATATGGACAACCCAACCCAGGACACCCCGAACGCGCAATCCAAAAATCTCACGGGTCTTTTTGATGAGGCGACAAAATGAGCCAACACCTCGAGGAGCGCGACCCGATCGCCATCATCCAATGGCGTAACTTTCTCATGGATGGATTAATCGAGGAACTCGCACGCAACCGTGAGCTATTGGACGCATACAAAGCCAACAATGCTACATTGGGAGCGATGGTGATCGCGGCGAAAATTAAAGAGGCAGAGGATGCCATCCGAGAAGATGACGTGGTCAGGATGATCCACGCTTATCGAGAATTGACGGAGTCGGAATGATAAACTTTTTACAAGGGCACGTGCTCGAGCAGCTGAAAACGATTGGCGACGGCACGGTCCAGACCATCGTCACAAGTCCGCCCTATTGGGGACTTCGCGCCTATGGAACCGAGCCGCAAATCTGGCGCAATGGGCACGAGCTATGCGCGGAGCACGAATGGCAATCTTTCACACAAATTAAAAAGCGTCCCGATTTGCCCCCCGAACCGAACAGCAACCCGAACATCTTTTGTTCAGCCGGGACGCGGTTGCGGCGCATCAAAGCAATAAACCTTGACGACTACGGGCGCGGCAAGCGCGAGGACATTGTGATGAAGTCCGACACCTGCGCTGTTTGCGGAGCATGGCGCGGCGAGCTGGGACAAGAGCCGACGCCGGCGGAATACGTGCGCCACCTGGTCGAGATTTTCAGATATGCCCGGCGGACGCTGCGCGACGACGGTACGCTCTGGCTCAACCTCGGCGATTCGTACGCAGGAGGAAACGCGCCCGGCAACAAGGTGATTGGGAATCCTGAATTCAACAAGAACCGACCCAGCCGAGCGGCGACCCTGACCGGCGGAAAAAAAACGCCGGCTGGACTGAACGCCAAGAACCTGATCGGCATCCCCTGGCGTGTTGCCTTCGCGCTCCAGGACGATGGCTGGATTTTGAGAAACGACATCATCTGGGCGAAGCCGAACCCCATGCCCGAAAGCGTCACCGACCGCTGCACGCGCTCGCACGAATACGTTTTTTTATTCAGCAAGTCGCCCAGATATTATTTCGATGCGGAGGCGATAAAAGAGGAGAGCGTAACAAAAAGTATGCCAGGTAGTAATTACACAGATACCAGGATGACCCACGGCACAGGTGGCGGAAATTCAGGATTCAAAAAAGCGTTTGAGAAAATGAAAACCGGAGAACTCAACGGACGCAACAAGCGCGATGTGTGGACCGTGAGCACATTGCCCTACAAAGGCGCCCACTTCGCCACGATGCCGCCCAAGCTGGTCGAGCCGATGATTCTCGCCGGCTGCCCAGCCGGTGGGACCGTGCTCGATCCATTTGGTGGCAGCGGGACCGTGAGCCAAGTCGCCGAGCGCCTGGGACGCAGCAGCATCTACATCGACCTCAACCCAGCCTACCTCGAACTCGCCCAAGAGCGAAACAAGCAACGCGCGCTGACCCCAGCGAGCGAGGGCGAATCCTAAAATGAATGTGGCGCACGACCGACCAGCGCGCGCGCGCGCAACCCAATCGGTTACAAACTGGCGGCGACGTGCTCGACCTGAGTCAAGCGGATCGCGATAGCCGCTTGCTTCCATTCCCAAGGTCATCAACAAGATCGTGCACAATCGAAAATTACCGACGCACGTCTTTTCCGAAGGCGCACCGGACGACTTTGATGAACTGATGGGAAGTGTGCTAGGTGAGGTTACGCTGCACCTCAACGGCGATCCAACCGAAGCATTCAACGCATTGGCGAGCGCACGCGTGCTCATCACCTCGCGCAGTGGATTCTCGTATCTCGCCGGCATCGTCAATTCACACCTGAAGATCGCGCCGCCGTTCTGGCACCACATTCCCGACGCGGATGGATGGATCCAAGCCACGCTCGATGGAGAATTTGAACTATGGCATTGACAACACACTACTGCACACTCTTCGATGAGACTTATGCCGTCAAAGGGCTTGCGCTGGCCGCGTCTATGGCGTTGAATGTCCAAGATTATAGATTGCACATTCTGGCGCTCGACTCAACAACCTTTCGACTCGTCTGCGAATGGATCGAGGGCGCGGATTTACTCGGACATGGCTGGATGGAAAAGCACGTCACCGTCACCAACCTGACCGATGTAATGACGGATGAACTGCGCGACACGCGCCGCTCGCGAACCTGGCAAGAGTTTTGCTGGACGCTGGCATCGGTGTGGCTTAAAATGAATCTGCTGGCTGTGCCCGAAGGCGAACGCTGCATCTACCTCGATGCGGACTCCTATTTCTTTTCTGATCCAAAGCCCGTGTACGCCGAGATTGGCGATGCCAGCATCGCGCTTGTGCCACATCGCATTCATCCAAGTCGTGCAGAATTGTTTATCGGCAACGGCACCTACAACGCCAACTTCATCTACATGCGGAACAATCTAACGGGGCGAGCGTTCGCCGAGGACTGGGCGCGCCGCTGTATCGACTGGTGCTTCTACCGGCAAGAGGATGGAAAATTTGGCGACCAGGGGCATCTGGATGAACTCGTCAAAATCCATCCCGTGTTTGACATCCAATCACGCGGACTAAACCTTGCGCCGTGGAATCAGGGACAATACAGTTACTGGGTGTCTGAACTTGTCGGCGCGCCCGACTGGATCGAGGTCTGGGATCGCGATCCAGTCGGGCGCGAAGTCTTGCGAACGGATCCGCTGGTGCTCTATCACTTCCACGAGTACATGCACAACATACGCTTGACGGCGTGGGACCTGCATCCAATGGTGCGCGAGAAAATTTACGCGCCTTACATCGAACATTCCGAGCAACTCAGCCAATATCTCGCCGAGAGAAAAGAACGATGGCAGACCTCTTGACAGTACGGGTGGAGATTCCGCTCGGTGTAACATACACCACGCTCCAATGGGTGGGCGCGTACACGCAGGGAACTATTCCAAGCTGGCGTGATTTGCATTTTCCGAAACCAAGATTCAAGGAGTAACATGGCAGACACAGACGACAAATTGGATCCCGAAGTCGCTAAACAACTGGCGGCGGCGGCTAACCAAGAGCACGGCGAAGCGGAGTTTAGCCAGGACGCAAAAGCTGGTGTCAGTGTCGCGTTTCACATTGCAACGCGAATTGCTGGATACTATAAAGCCCTCGTCGCCAATGGTATCGAGCCAACCGACGCGATGGAAATGACCAAAGCGGCGTCAAACATCTATTGGGTGCATTGGCTCGATAGAAAATGAAGGCACTAACATACTTGACACACCGCGAATGTAAAAATGATTGAAACGCTCGTTTGGATTCTCCCAAGACCGAGAAAAATTATTTACAAAGGCGGATTTCCTTTGCACTTTGAAAAAAAGATACTTCGCCTTTATGGAATTGATGAGAAGAACCCGCAAGGCGTTCTGCATCCGTTCGGTGGTCGTGCCGAGTATGGAGTTCGCGTTGATTTGAATGCAGATGTAAAACCAACTGTTTGCGCGGACGCGCACCATCTCCCATACGCAGATGAATCATTTTCCTTTATTATTTTCGACCCACCTTATTCAGAAGATGAAGCCAAACGGCTTTATGGAACTCCTTATATCAAGGTCGTCAAGTGCATTGAAGAATCAGTGCGCGTCCTGAAAAACGGCGGTTACATTGCGCTCTATCATCGGCTTTGGTTGCCTAAACCTGACGGTACGGATTATCACAAACGAATTATTGTTCATCCCGGGCAATGGCACGAAGCCCGAACAGTTCACATTTTCAAGAAAAGAACCGAACAGGAATATCAACAGCGAATTGAGGTGAGTCAAGTATATGAGTTCCAAAATGAAACCACGCATCCTACTCGCCACGCCGGTCTTCGACCAAAAAGAGTACGCCGTGCCGCAATGGCTCGAAGCCGACAAACTCTATACACACGAACACGACACCTTGATGGTGGACAACAGCGCAACGCCTGATTTTTTCGAGCGTCTAAAAACAATAGCCGCGCCCAGCGTACTTACGGCATTGAATAATGATTTCCGCGCGCTGTTGATGAACCGAGTGGCGACGCCCGGCGGAGAATACTTCGCGCCGCTCACGCAAGCGGCAGAGCATATTCGCAAGTTCGCGCTCGTGTATGGCTATGACTACTGGCTGAACATCGATGTCGATGAGTGGGGCGATCCCGATCTAATCGACTATTTGCTAGAGCTGATCGGCGATGCTGACGTGCTCGCACACGCCAGCCCAAACCGCCAGCTCAACCAATGGATCGATGGCGGATTCGGCTGTGTCATGTTCAATCGCCGGACTCTGATGTCCTTCTCATTCGACGAGTGCCCACCCACCATGGCGCACGATGTTTGGTTCTTTCGCTACGTGCGCGGATATTCACCGCTCGACTATTCTGGGTTGCCAGAGATCAAGATCAAGCAAACTCGTGGCACGCGCATCCTGAATCATCAAGACGGGATGTGCGGCGAGAAAATAAACGCTTTCCCAGATGGGAAACCCTACCAACTTACAGTGAGGTTGACATGAGCACCAGACGAAAACTTGCACGCCGAGCGCCAGCAAGCAAAGAGGCACGGCGAATGAAACACGGACGCGGGGCGCCGACGCCACCCCACGCTTGCAAACCCGGAAAAGATCTGTCTGACGAACACACCCATCATCCATATTTTGTATGCCGCTTTTGCGGCGGTGCGATGAAGTCCTATCCGACCAAGCGCAGGCCGAACAAAAATGCTGAGTGAGTCGGATCGCAACGTGGTGCGCGACATCGTCTTGGATGTTATGCGCGAGGTCTTGCTGGAGATGCGCGAAGCCAATCTCAAACCTGTGGGGGCGATTGAGCGACTCTTCCGCATTGAGCCGCAAACAGCGGAACTGCGCCGGCAAGCCAAACTGACCGTCTCGCCCGCCGTGGCACGTTTCATTCAAGATCATGCGCGCGCTGGACATATCTTGTCGGTCAGCGCGAGTCACGTCTTGGCAATTAACCCAGCCAACGAATTCAGGGTGGTGGATCAACTCGGTTGCGAGGATACGCTAACCGCGATCTCGGCAATAAACCAACTGGAGTGACCTTGACGCGCACCCAGTTTCCATAGTATAATACTTCCAACAATATAACTTTCGGCTCTGAACGACAAGGCGCCGACTTTCTAACACGGACAACCGTGTGGAAAGTCGGCGCCTTTTTTGTTACTAGGAGGAACTGTGGCAGACGACAACCTCGCAGAATCAACCGAACCTTTCGGAAAATTTACGTTCAACATCCCCATCACCAAGGTCGATGAGGTCAAGCATGAGGTTTGGGGCACGGCTTGCGTCGAGGAACCCGACCGCGGCGATGAGCAGATGGACTATAACTCGTCCAAGCCGCACTTTGTCAAATGGTCGGAAGACACCTTCAAGCGCTCCTGCGGGAAATCATTCGGCAACGTGCGCGCCATGCACCAGCCCATTGCCGCTGGGATCGTGATCGATTTCAAAGCTGACGATGCGACCAAGTCATTCCCGATCGGCACGCACATCACCGATGAAAACGAATGGTACAAGTGCCTCACTGGCACATACACCGCATTCAGCATCGGTGGCAAGTACGGCAAACGCTGGATGACGCGCACCGATGACGGTCGCACGATCATGTCCTATACCGCCATCCCGAACGAGGTTTCCCTCGTCGATGTGCCCGCCGTCCCGCACGCGACCTTCTCCGTCGTCAAAGCAGACCACAGTATAGAAGCTCGCGAATTTCTCGCCAAAGACGAACTGACCGTGAGCGTCAACGGCAAGATGCCGTTCGGCGAATTCATGTCCCTCGCTTTACAAAAACTAATCCCAGGTTTCCCGAAGCCAACCAACCGCAAGGCAGAGGACGAAACCATTTTGCAATACGCCGCCACGACCACACCGCAAGCGTTCACGCCCGCGAGCGTGCCATCCACCGCCGCCCTGCAAGCCAACCACCCGCAAGCCCAGGTCATCAATCCTGACAGCATTCCCGTCTCCAGCGCCATGCGCAAGTATCCCGATGGGCGATCCATGCCCGTCCTGGCAAAAGAGGTCGGCGATGCCCCGGGTCTGCGTCACGGCGATCCGGGCAGCAAGAGCATCTGTGAGCATTGCAAGAATTTCCGCGATGTCGCGCCGGGCTATTGCCGCTTGTATGATTTCCCATCGCCCAAGGACTGGACCTGCGATTCTTTCACATTGGAAGATGGGACTGGGGAACCGGACGAAATGGCGCACGTCGCCAAGCTGACCAAAGCAGATGTCAAATGCCCGTCGTGTGGCGAAGCCATCGCCATCGAAAAAGCCGGCGACTTGAAATGCTCGGCGTGCGGCAAAGCGCTGACCGCGACTGATGACACGGAGAGTGGCGGATTCAAGCTCGCTTTGTCAACGCCAGCGGCTATTTCCGCGCAAACTGAGATCACCGATGACGACGCGGCCACCAAGATGGCTGACCTTGTGGGGATCGCGAAGAAAGCTCGCGATCTGCCGGGATCGCTGCTCAAAGGCGGAAGCGACCGCGCTACGTATGGCGACCCCGTGAATAAAGCTTACGCCTGCGACACCAAGGCGCACGCTTTCATTTCCATTCAAAAATTCAATGCTGGCATCGGAGCAGATCAATACTCCAAACGCGAATGGGCGATACTCGGGCGCCGACTTCGCAACCTCGCCAGCACGACCTTTCAACGATCGTACCGATACAACCCGCGCGAGAAGCAAATCGAGCGCGAATTCTAAAGCAGGAGGCAACATGAAAGCAAGTCTTCAAAAAGATTTCGCCGCCACCGCTCGCGAGCTCACCGAGAAGCTACGCGCGCAGGTCAGTAGCGGTGATACCCAGGGCGCACTCGCATCCCTCGATCAGATGGATGCGGTGAGTGATGTCGCAAGCGATGCCGACAACACGGTCGCGAACGTCGCGCTGCCCCCGTCTTCGCCGAGCACGCCCAGCTTGGCATCGGCGGCTTCGTCCGTCGCACCGAGTACGCCAAGCGCCAGCGCACCGAGCGGGACAACCGACTCGTCGCTTGCGCAAGCGGCAACCCAACCGTCCCCGGCAACTCCGCCGGCAACACCGACGCCCTCTTCGTCTTCAGTGACCAAGGGCGCGATTGCCGTGGGAACGCCACCGCCACCCGTTGGATCGGCGATTCTGGGATCGCTCGTGGGTGATGTCATCGCCAAGTCCGACGACGCTTTCCTCGATGACCCGGTCGCTGAATTGTTCGGCACGGGTGTGAGTGGCGCGACCATGGCAAAGCAAATGCCCCAGCAACCCGTCGTGCTAGCCACGCCACCACCCAACCCGCAAGCGGCTCCGTTCTCGTTCTATGGGCGGATGGGCGACGACTTTTACATCCAAGAAAAATTGCCAGCATTCACCAAGGCATTGCTGACCGGCGGTCGCTTTGCTTCGGAGAATGCGCTTGATCTGTTCAAGACCGGTCGAGGCAATTACGACTTCCATCTCTTCGACATGACGCTGCACGCGGCGTATCGCCAAGTTCTGAACAAGGGCGGATTCCGCGATACCAATGCAACGGAATTTCGCAAGATGGCCGTCAGTGCCATGGATGGCAACGAGATCCGCTCGCGCGGACTCGCGAACGATTTCAACAAGGGCGTCATCAGCACGACCGCACCTGGCTACTACTTGCAGATGATGGTCAAAATGATGCTCCCTGTTTTGACTCCGATGCTCAATCGCATCCCGATGCAAAAGCCCCGCACGGGTGGTAGCCGCGCGGAATGGCGCGTCAACTTGGGTTTCCAGAACTTGGACGAAACCCAGGGCATGATTGCGCCCGAAGCCGGCGTGGCGATTGGTAGCACCACCGGCACCGGGCAAGCGATCAGCGAGAATCCAACGCTCTTCCAAACCCCCTACTCTCGCCATCCTGTCAACGATGCCGTGACGGTGGAAGCCCAGTACGCGATGCTTGGATACGACGATGCCTTCCAATACAGCATCGTCCGCGCCCTGACCGCTTACTTGCGCATCGCCGAAATGGCAACGCTCTGGAACAACTACGCGGCAGTCGGCGCGATTGGCGCGGTGACCGCGACGACCAGCGGCTCGAGCTCCGCGCTCGCTGGCGGAACGAACGACAAGTTTGCTGTGACTGGCTTGACCGGCATCGGCTGGCGCGGCAATCAACTCGGCATCGGCGGCAAGGGTGGAGCCAGCTCCGTCCAAGGTGAGACAGCGGCGACGCTGACCACCGCCACCGATCTCTCGACCGCAACGAGCGTCAAACTCACGTTTGCGGCAAAGCCAGGTTGCTTGGCGTATAACGTGTACTACCTGCCTTCGGGTGTGGTGGGAAACGCGCGCTACGTGGGCACGTACTACACCAACGCGATCACCATCACGGCTTTGCCGGCGGTGGGCGCGGCCAAGTCCTACCCGACCGCGGACGGTTCCGCCAATGCGAACGGCTACGAAGGCGCTTTGCAATGGTGCGAGATGTCCACGATCTACGGAAACTCCATCACGAACAAAACGGTCACGGATCAAGCTGGCGCCGCTCTGACGCTGGCAGGTCCGAACCGCATCTCCGAGATCGACAAGATTCTTGCCGACCTGATGACGAACTGGCAACTCGCGCCGAGCTTGATCGTGGGCTCGCCGAATACCATTCGCCATTTCAACAACATCCTGCAATCGGGTGGATCGGCGCAACCGTACATCATCCATCTCGGCGCGGGACCCGAACAAGGGTCGCTCGTCGGCGGCATGTGGGCGGGCGCGTACACGAACAACTACTCGCTCGGCTTGCAGAATGTCCCGAAGGTCATCGACGTCATGGCGCACCCGTATCTTGCGGACGGCACCTTGATGGTGATGACCGAAACAATTCCCTACCCGATGGCTCGCGAAGCGCGGGGCTGGGTGATCGAGCAACAGATCCCGCTCACGTACTGGCCGCTCGCCGCATTGACGGCGTCCTGGCCCTACATGATGTTCTCGGACCAAGTGCTCGAGAACTATCACCCTCCGGCGCAAGCCGCCATTCAGTGCATCAACACGGCGTAACGACGAGAAATGCAGGGGGGCGGCAACGCTCCCCTGCAAGGTTAATATTGGATTCCGAAACTATGGTTGAAATTCTGTTTGATTTTGAATCGGTGCGTCTCTTCGAGCAAGCATGGAATGCGGCGCCCGACTTGTTTGATAGCATGTTACTGGAAGTTGGAAGACAAGCCGTAGACGTGCTGCACGCGGACATCGCTGTTTACCCATCCGTGCCGAGCTACCCGATCAACTGGGACTCGGGTCGCCAGCGGCGCGCTTTCTTTGCGACCAATGGATTTGGCGGCGGGATCCCGCACGTGCGCAACGGCGGACTGCCCCGCTCGTGGCAAAAGGACGTGCAGCTTGTGACTTCGGGAAACGTGCGCGGAGTCGCGGGGCAGGTCTTCACCAACTTGCCGGGCGCGAAGTATGTGCAAGATGCCGACTATCAAAGCCGAATCCACGAAGGACGCTGGCAAACCGTGCAAAGCGTCTTGCTGCAAGACGCGCCTGAGGTGACTGAACTATTCCGTCAAGCCGCCGAGATCACTCTGGATTTGACCGCGCGCCAGATGGAGCGCGAACCATGACCCAACCTGCATTCTGCACGCTGACCCAAGTGAAGCAATATCTTCCGCTAAATCAAGATTCAGATGGATCGATTGATCCGAACCTGACGCGGGATGATCCGCTATTGCAGGAAGCCATTCCCGCTTTCTCGCAAGCGATCAACGATCACCTGGGCTGGAAACTGCAAACCGAAACCGTGACGGCACAAGTCTTTGAAAAACAGGCAACCACGTCGTCGCGCGTGACCATCGATGCGGACGGATACTTGATTATCAAGACCAACTATCCAACGATTCAGAGCGTGAGCGCAATAGCTTATAAGACTCAGTGGACGCAAAACTGGATTCCGGTGAGCACGAGCGCGGCGATGTTTGACACCCTCGCCGACACGGATCGCCCATCATTGACCAGCTTTGCCATCCGCGTGGATAACACACTGGGCTGGCTGAACTATCGCTCGATCAGCAAAAAATTATGGGTGCAAGTCTCCTACGTGGGCGGGTACGCCACGATCCCCGCGCCGATCGTGCGCGCTTGCGTTGAGTGGATCGGGCATGACTATCGCTTGCGTGATTTCATCCCGACCATGAGTGCGGGATTCATCGGGATGCCAAACACATCCATCCAACCCAAAGAGATTCCGCCGCACATCGCCAAGCTGATCGACCCATACATGAGGACTTATCAGTAATGGCGGTCACCAGCATCAACGATGTTATCACGGCGCTGGTGCCGATCGCGCGGAGCGTGGTGCTCACCGACAACTGGCATCCGTTCGTGCGCGATCTGAACAACTCGCCAGCGAGTTTGTCCCAGGGCGACAATCCGCAAGTGTTTTTCCATCCAGCGAAAAATGCGGCGAAAAGATTGACATTTAACAGCTACGCGGGAAGCCAGTCCCATCGTACCCAGCGTGATTTCACGGTGCTCGTCTACTTCATCGACTCGATCAATCTGGTGCCTGTATGGCAATCCCGTCCACGCGTGACTCAATGGTGCAATGACTTCGTCCAAGCCATCGACGGGCAGGACGATCTAGGGCTCGACGATCTGTATGCGGAAGCCAGTGCTGATGTACGCGATGGGCTGATGTTCAATCAAGTGCCCTTTCGCGGAGGCATTATCACGCTCACCGGATACTATTTCTACTAGGAGGTTTCAATGGCTCGAACTGCCGCCACAATTCAAGAACTTTCGGTCAATGGCAAGAACGTCACCTTCGCCGCGCCGCCCGCCAACGGCACGGGCAATGGCATCACCATCAATAACACGGATGGTCGTGTCCTGTTGCTTATCAACAGCTCCAACACGACATTGACGCCAATCGTGACGCTCGTTGCTGGCGCCCAGGCAGTCGCAGGTGGGTATGCTTTGGCAAACCAGGCGTACACGATCCCTGTGAACGCCACCGGCTATGTGATCTGGCTGAACCCAGCATTGTTTGCCGACGCGGGTATTTTCTCGGTGGACTTTTCGTCAACAGCGCTGCAATACGCCGTCGTGCATTTGCCGCCATCGTACAGCTAAGAAAGGTCGTTCGTGGAACAAACTCAAACCGAGTATATTGCCATTGATAACAAGTGGATGTTCCGAGAGGCAACGCTCGTGCTCGGATATTATCACCACAACAATGAATGGACGCCTGGACGCAATCTCGCGATTCCCAAGGATACGCTGATTAGATCGGGCAGCCGATTCAAGATCATCGCATCCAAGGCGCGAGAAAAAGCATGGTTCATGGCCAACACGGTCGCGCCGGCTGACGCGCAACTGCATTTCAATCTCGAAGATATTTTTGAGCCGGCAGTGGCAGATCTCTTACGCCTGAACGCTATCAACACGCTCGAGGATGTCGCGACCGAACTGGATGCGATCATCCCGGGAAGTGAGATGGCAAGCGAAAGCAAAAAACCGACGACTATTCCTTTGCGCGTTTTGCTGGGACAGGTCGCCAACAAGGACGAAGAAACAATCAACGCTTGGATCAGTGGCGCGGTAAATCTTTGCAAGATACCCGTCCCGCCAAGCGAGGGAGAATAAAATGGGCGCAACAACCTTTCTGGGCAATCATGCTCAAATTGTTTTCGCTGGGACCGATCTCAGCGGAGACATGAACTCGCTCGACATCAATTTCAAGACCCCTTACATTGAGTCCACCGCGTTTGGCGATGACTGGGACTCGGGCATCTCCGGCGTGGGCGGCTACACCGTCGCGCTGGCTGGATTTGTCAATAAAGCCACGGGTCAAAACGACCAACTCTTCTTTTCCAAGATGGGCGGCGCCACCTCGCAGACCGCCGCTTGGATCATTGGTCTCGCCGGCACCGCCGCCAACAACCCGAAATACTCGGGCAACGGCATCTGCACGGATTTCAAAGAGGGCGTGAAGGTCAAGTCCCTCGCCAGCATCGCGCTGACCATTCAAGGCACCGGCTCGCCGGCACGCGGATCGTACTAAACAAGTGTGGCGTCCAAGGACAGCCGACACAGAGAGGAACACGGTGAGCGCAAATGGCTCCACCTACCAAAACAGTTGAACCCGAAGTAAAAACCCAAACCCAGGTTACAGCGAGCGGGATTGTCATTCCGCTCAAAGGATTTCCCGGCGAGCACGTCACCTTTATTCGCGAGTGGTGCTACGGCGACATCGTCGAGGTCGGAAAATGGATCGCTGGCACCGAACCCCAGATCAACGCGCTGCTCGAGCGGATCGTCGATTGGCACATTACCGATCTCGGTGGGAACGTGATCGTCTTCAACCGAACTGGATTGACCCAAGACCAAACGCCGCTTTACAAGTTGCCCGCCGCCAAGGCACGCGCAATCTCGAATGCGGCGTTTGAGGCGTACTCGGCAAGTTCGCGCATCGACCCTTTAGTGAGCTAGCCATCTGGAAGTATGGGGCTGGCGACTCAACGGATGGCGACCAACCGATGTCCGAAGACCTATGGATCGGTCTTTGGATGGATGACTTCAAACGCCCCCCCTGGGAACTGGGCTTCGGCGACAAGAAAGACATCGCCCTCATGTCACGCGCTCGGCACGCTGTCTTTGTTTACCAGACCGCTCAACAATGCCGGGATCCACAAAAAATGCAATACCTAAGCGAAGAGCAAATGGAGCTAGTCGTGCGAATGCGCGAAATGCTCAAAACTGAAAAGCGCGCCACCTCGGCGCGCCCGACTCGTTTTGTACGGCGCCGCCGCGCGCCGGGAGCGTTGAACCGTGGCTGATGCTAATCTGAATGTAGGATTCCGCGTCACTCAAAACGACATTCCCCCGGCACTACGGGCGAATGCGGAATCCGCGCGCAATACCACGCAGAGTTTTGAGGAATGGCAAAACAGCATTGCCGACGCGATGGAAGCCCAACAAGCCCAAACCGCCGCGACCCGAGCCGCGGCTGAAGCCAGCGAACGCGAGATCGCGACGCTGAATCAGAACATCAGCGCCCAACAGCGGTTGCGCGAGGTGGTCATGCTCGCCGCGCAAGGCAAGCTCTCGCTAACCCAGGCAACGCGCGAAGAGGTGGATGCCGCGCTCGCAGAGCAAAAAGCAACCGCTGAGAATATCGCGCTGTACGATAAACTGACCAACAGCACAGCCCGCGCCAGCGAAGGGCACGAGAGTATGCGCGGGAATGCTCGCGCGATGCGCGAAGCCGCCATGATGCTGGGTGTCGCACTCAACTTGCTGGGGAACGAGATCGATCAAAACCTCGGGCCACAGGCAAAACAACTGACCGAGACAATGCGGTTAGGCGCGGATGGCATGATGCTGGGCAGTCACGTCGCCGGCGTCCAAGGCGCGGCGTATGGCGCATTGGCTGGGATTATATTGGGGTTGGCCTTTGCCGCGTCAGAAGGCGACGCCGCCGTCAAAGAATTGAACAAGGATCTGCAATCCGCATCTGAGAAGGACAAGCTCGCCGAAACACTGGCAAAGATTTCGGGAGCGAACAAAGAGCAATCCCAAGCAGCACTCGACGCGGCGCACAACAACGCGGAGTATGCCAAGGACTTGCAAGCCGCCTCTGAAGCGACCAAACACGACACCAATGTGTGGGAGAGTTTTATAACGGCGGCAAAAACTGCGGCGGCAGCCATCAGTGATCTGGTCACGGGTGGATTCAAGCAACTCGCCGAAGCGGCCAGTGCCGCGTTCACGATCATAACGCACGGCACCGTGACTTTAGAATCGACTGCCGTGCGCTTTGAAGCCACGATGGCTGGCATCAAGGCGTACGCCGATGCTTACGCCGCGCTCAAGTCACCCGAAGAAGCCGCCGCCGATGCCAACAAAGCATACGCCGATACACTGGATCGTGTGGCAAATGCGAAATCGCATCTCAATGAAGTGATGGCTGGCGCGCCCGATCCGAAAGCCGCGCAGGAAATGAGTCAGAACACGGCGAACACCGGCGCCGCGAAGTCCGAACTCTACAAAGCCGACGATGCTTATCAATCGCACCTCGACGACATTGCCGACCAGCAAAAAGCCAAAGCCGCCGCGAACGCGCAAGAGATCGAGCGCATGAACCGAACGCACCGAGAAAACTTGGTGCGCATGGCAGACACGGAACTCGCTCGCGAAAATGATTTGCGCGCCCAGGAAGCGCAGCGTGAGGACGACCTGCGCGCGCAAGAGACCATCAAGGAAGAGGACATGGCGCAATCGCGCCAAAACTCGATCGATGATCTCGCCCAGTCCGATCTCAATGCGGTCAATGCCTCGCTGGACGCCAAAGTCAAAGCCGAAGACCAAGCCGCGCAAAAGACGCTCGACATCGAGAAAAAACTGCAAACCGAAATAACGGCGCTCGACTATGACACCGGCATGAAACTGCGAACCGCCAAGACCGAACACGACGCGGAAGCCATCGAGTTCACCGCCGCGCATGAAAAAGCGGTGAAGAACTCGGCTGCCAGCGACGCGATCAATCAAGAACAACGCACCTTGCAGAGCGCCTTGACGGCGGAAGATCAAAAGCTCGCCAAAACTCGCGAGACCGAAGCGCAGCGACTCGACGTCATCAACCGCAATGCCGACCAGGCGCTCGCGCGCGCGCGCCGCGACGAAGAGAACCAGATCGAAATGGCGCAGCGGACTCGCGATCAGCAGATTCAGGCGGCGCAGGTCGCGCTCGATGCTCAGATCAAAGCCGAGAACTTGCGAAACAAGAATGCGTTCACGGATTTTGACAGCCGTATCAAGCTCGAGGAATCGGCGCAAACAAATTCAGAAGACAAGGTGCATCGCCAATACATGACGCATCTCGACGAGCTGAAGCAAAAACTCAACGAGCTGATCGCCAAGAAAATTGAACTGGCGAACACGCCGATGGGCAACGAACCTAAAGTGGCGTACTACACGGGACCCGACAGCACGCTCTATAACCAGGCATGGCAATGAACAACATTGTCCTAGATGGAAATAGCTACCGGATTCTTTCCACCGGAAACAAGCCGGCTTACAAACACATTCGCAAGCCCATTGCCGACTATGATCGCGGTGGGACGGGCATGCCATTGGTCACGGAGACCGGTTGGTTTGAAAACACCTACGAAGTCACCCTGCTGGCGAGCACGGTCGATCTCGCCGCGCTGGAAGCCAGTTACAATAAACGCTTGACCACCGGCACGCCATCCCAAGACAATCTCGCGCTCACGGATCCAGAGGGATTCACCTGGGATCCAAACACCGGCGTCAACGACGCCACCCACGCGTACAGCACGGGTGTTTTTTTTACGGACAAGGGAGAGCCGCAACCGCTGACTGGGCGCGGGGGCTGGACTGGGAACCTATTCACGATCGCCATCAAGTTGCTCGTCAATGCAACGAGTTAGACTTCCACTATTATGCAAAGCGACAGCCAATCCGTAGCGAACAGCGCCGCCGCACACGCGCAGATCGCCCAACCGAATTTCACATCACCGAACCGTGTAATGCTGGATGATCCACGCATTACGGGCTGGGTCTTGGCATCCAATGGCGGACTCGGAACGGCGTCGCTCTTCGATGGGCTAGTCACGACTGATGGCTATGTATTGCGCGCGCGCATTCTCGCCAACAACACGCTGGAAGTGACCCGGAGCACGGTTGCCGCCGCATCGATCACGACTACGCTCGCCTGGTCCGCCAACACGTTACCGACCACCATCACCGCCACTTATAAGCATGGGGTTGCTCTCTTCAACAATGCGGGTGTGATCGATCTCTTCTGGGTGGACGCGACGACCACGCCGCTGTCCCCCGTCGTTTATCAAAAGCGTTCGAGTGACAACGGCAAAGCCGGCACGTGGGGCACAACTCACAGCGTCACGGGCGGACTCAGCACCCAGTACGGCACGGGCGCGCCCGCGCCGATCAATCTCGTTGCCCCAGCGGCGAACCTTGTTTTTTACACCACCACCAGCAGCTTTGCGAGCCATGCCGTATTACTCAATTACTTCAAGACCACCGATGCTTGGGTGACTCCCGTCGCTGGCGGGGCTTGGGATTACGACGCCCTAGTCATGGGGATCGATTCGCCAGTGTCCTTATTCGGATCCGATAACGCTTCGTCAACCATGGCGTGTGCCGCATTACCCAATGGGGATTTGATTTTCTGCTTTTACAGCGCCAATCCGCGCAGCTATACGACGGCGGGGCTCTGGACATTGCGCGCATATCTGACCGCGACCAATACATTTTCTTTCGGGCAGATCGAATCACTTCTCACCGGCGTCAACGTGGGAACCGTGCTCCCATCGGAGAACGCGAACCCATCGGGCTATCTCGTCATTGCACCCAGACTTCAAACCGTGGGATCGGATCTGTGGATCACCGCGACCGAGGTCACGCAGTTTGCCGGCAACTTCAATGCGATTCTCTGCGCGTTGCGCGCCAAGACAACCAGCGGCACGATCCACTTCACCGATCGCATGGGCTTGGGATCGCTGGGCGTGAGCACTGTAACGAATTACACGAGCGGCGTTTTATCGCCCTTGTTTACTCTCAACGACATTCTCTACAACAAGATGCTTGTGGCTGGGAACAATTTGTTCATGCTGTCCTATGACCGCGTCTTTGTAGCTGGCGCCACCTCTCTGTGTGGCGTCAGCAATCCCGCCAAGACAGTGGATCTATCCGGCGACATGACCCAGGGTGAATACCAGCGGACGCCAGTCAAGCAAATCAGCACCGCAACCATTCACTTGCGAAATCGTGGCGAAAAGTACACGGTCAACCAAGCGTCGTTGATCGACGGTGCCCGCGTGATTCTGAAAGCTGGGTACGGCAGCAACCTCACCACCTTGGGGACGATGGTCATCGACGAAGCGAAGACCTTGACCAAGTTTGGGCGCACTACCTTTGACCATCAGATCGAACTCACCCTGCACGACTATCTGGACAAGTTGGTGCATTACATTTCAGATTACTATTATCAATATGCCAGCGGACTAAAGATTAGCTTGAATAGTTTCAAAGACTTGACCGCGCTCGCTGTGTTCAATGGGAATTTCACCGCGCAAAACGGGACGCTCTATCCCGCCATAGTAAATGCCGCTGACAAATGGTATGACAACCTGGCCTACGTCAACTCACAACGGCGCGTGACCGATGGCTGGATCGAATTGCCTTTCAAGATCGACAACGCAGTCATTGATGCGAACAATGTCAACGCCTACATTGGCATCGCCTTCCAAGGCGTGGATGCGCAGAACTATTACGCCGTCACCTGGAATCGCGGGACGAACAATCAATTCCAACTTGTTCAAGCAACGCCGGCAGCAACCACGAGCATTCAATACCTGACGTACACGCGCATAACAACGAGCAACGAGCAAACTGTGGCGTTCAAAATGAATGGAACTTATGCCATGCGCGTGCGACAGTACCACAACAAGGTTTGGGCAGAATGGGCGAGCGGAATAAACTCGCCGGAAAACTTCAGCAGCGCGCCCGCCGTGAGTGGAAGTTTGGGCGTGCATACGTTCTATTACACGATTACCGCCATTGATGCGCTCACCAATGAAGAGTCGGGTCCGTCCGCTGAACTCGCCGTCACGACGAACACCACAAACCAAAAAAATGTTTTGACTTGGAACAAGGTGCCGAACGCAGCGGGGAAAACATACAAGATCTATCGCTCGCTGGTCAGCGGCGCGGCGAATTACCCGGCGACCTCGTTGCTCGCCACCGTGAACGATCCAACGGTCACGTACACCGACGATGGAACAGTTGCTCTCACCAGCGGATCGCCGCCCGTCAAGCCGATCACGAGGACGCGGACTTGGAACGCGGCGTTGTCTTACACCGGCGTGCCAACGAATGCCGCTTACTGGGGGATCTTGATGACCGGGCAACTGGCGAACACGACGCCGATCGGATATTCGATCAACAACCAAGCCACGCCGTATCAGAAAATGATGTTCTTGAATGACCGAAACACGGCTTCTGGTTACCAAGGGAAACGCGACGAACTTGCCGCGCGCATCCCGATTCCTGGACCGGGTGTCATGCGTGGGCTTGACCTCTACTTTTACATCAACGCAAATCAATCCCAAGTCCCGAGCATTCCTGAAATTTCAATCAATGTCGTTCTGGACAAGGGCGACGGAACCCAACCGGCAGATTTGACCGTGCCGAGCAACATTCTCTACTCAACGACTGTTTCACCGAGCGCGCTAGCGGCTTCCTACATAAATTTCCAGACCAGCACGATCTCTCTGCAAGCGTACAGCGTGATCGCGCTAACAGGGGGCTACGTTTGGATTTGGGTGCATCCAGCGAACGACATTGCGGTTGCAAGCGCCGGGCTGGTTGCGCAACCAGCGGGATGGCTTTATGATGCGGTCGGCGCAAACAAGGGCGGTGTCCTGTCAAAGTGGATCTACCAGCAACCGCATGACGTGACTGGCGCAAATCCAACATGGACTATCTCAAATTTCGACACGGCGCCCAGCTTCTATTGCCAATTATATTACGCGCAGCAATCCGTGGGATTCACGATCCTGGGATTGAATTTTGCGTCGGGTGAACCTGAATATACGATGGAGCACGTCATTGCCGAGCTTGCCACCAAAGCCGAAATGAACGGGATCACCGCAAAAAGCTGGGTGAGCGATGCGTTGTCCACCTACTCGACGGGAACCGACAACACACAGGGATTCACGTTCGCCAACAATTCGGTCGGATCCATCTCGGCGAGCGGGGGCTATCTAACCGTGGCTGGCGCAGACTCCACCCATTACGGAGTTGTCCGCACCAACGCTTATCTGGGAACGGTGGGCGAGTTTCCGCTCGAGATCGATCTGGTCATTCAGGGCGCGACCAACAAGCAAGGGATCGCCTTTCGCTTGACGGGGAACCCGAACGACAGCACGCTTGCCGGCTACTATGTTGAATTCCAACCTTCTGGCGGAAGCATCGACAAGATCACGCTTTATCAAGTCGTTGCTGGCAACATGACGAAATACAAACTAGGGGAATCGACGTGCCTCGCCCCATTGCCGATCAACCAAGTGGCACACGTCATGCTGACCGAGTACGAAAATTACATCACGGTCTATGTCAATGGAATTCTAAGCGCAATGATTAGCGACGGTTCCGTCGCTAATGCCGGCTATGTGGGCTTGGTGAGCTACGGGACAACCGCGAGCAAATGGGCGAACCTGCGTATTCCTGAGATCCGACCGCATCGCGATACTTACACCCTCGAAGGGGACAAGGACGGTCGCCAGAATCTCGATCAACTGATCGGGCTGGATCAAATCTATTACAGCGCCAAGCAAGATGGATCGCTCTTCATCACCATCTACGCGAGTCGCGACCTTGACGCCGCGGTTTACTCTATCACCTTGAAGGATGCGGGACACATCTACAGCGGACGCTATCGCGTCTCGGACTTGAACGCGCAAGGGAACTATTTCGCGCGCTACTTGGTGAGCACGGTGCTGGCATTGCGCGGACGCTTCTACAAACGCTATTCGACGAATGCTTACACCGACAGCGCCGCTTACTTGAATGCACAGATCCCAGCGCGGGATGGGCAGGAGTCTAGCGAGCAATACCCAGCGGGATTCAAACGCGCTAACCCAGCACTCGAAGTCGAGGATGAAGTCATCACGACCAATGCCTTTGACGGCGTGGTCAACGGAACCTGGATCGTCACGGACTATGCTATCCGGATCATACCCAAGAGCGCCGAACAAAGCATGACCATGAACCTGCGCAAGTTCATTTCATAGGGGATTCTATGCGGTTAAAGTTCCAACTCCAAGGGGATTATGAAACACATCTACGGACTTCTGCTGGCCATGCTTCTGCTGGGTTGCGCAACGCCCAGCAGCGAGCGGACGGCTAAATATGTCACGCCTGAACCGATCGCGTTTGCAATTACGAGCACGCCGAGCGTCACGTCACAACCCAGCACGACCGCAACCCGAACACGCGCGCCGAGCGTCACGCCGACCCGAACAAGGACTCCCATGCCTGTAAACACAACCGCTCAGGCGACGATTCAACGCCTGAGCCAGTCGCAAGTCGTCGTCGATCAAAACAAAAAAGTGGGGACCATCGTCGATTACAGCATACCGCTCCGCTGGGCGGATGTCGTTGTCACTGGCGCTGGGACCGTGCATGCTCTATTTCCGTTGGATCGCGACATCTCCAATGTCGCGATTGGAATGCGCGCCGAGGTAACTCGCGACACCGACACGATCACCGGCGTCAGCGAGTATTACGTCACGCAACTCAAGCCGCCGCTATTTGGTGTGGGCACGAACACGCCCGCGCGAACGTCTGTCCTCGCGCAACCGAAATGGGTTTATCTATCGCAATCGGGAACGCAACTGCAAGCGAGCTGGACGCAAGTGCCCGGCGCGACGAAATACACGGTCTTCTACAACCCAAACGGCACGCCCCACATGAACGGCGCTCTACCCGTGCCAGGCGCTACCAACATCGCGTCTACGGCGTGGAATGGGTTGTTCAATTCCAGCCCCACGAGCCAGATCAATCTCATCAACCCGAGTTTTGAGAGCAACAACCTGACGGGGTGGGGCGGTCCAGAGCCGCTGCCGTATGGACCTGACTCATTGTCATGGCTAATTCTTCCCGCAACCATTTCATCCACTCATGCCTATAGCAGAACGTATTCCGCGTTGATCCAGTCGAACGTATATAAGAACGGCGCAAATTACTACTACTCGACTCTGAATAGCGATCTGATTCCTGTGATCGCGGGGAATCCCTACACGGTCAGCTTGTATGCTTTTACCGACAATGCGGTGCATGGGAGTAACTCGTTTAGTCTGTACATTGCGTGGTATGACGCAACCAAAACCATTGTGCCTTACGGAAGCGGGGGCTACATAGGCGCTGTCTCCGGACCCTTCGCTCTGAATTCATGGACACTTCGCGCGGCGACCAAAACGGCACCTGCTACGGCGGCGTATATGGAATTGTATTTCGCGCCGGCTAACTTTGGAGATGGCGTCACCATGAACACATGGATAGATCTAGTTTCCGTTTCAGGACAGGCGCCTGTTAGTGTAAATTCTTATCCCATTGCAGTGGTGGCTTACGACGACAACGGCAACGCATCGCCGCCCAGCGAGTGGCTGATCCCCGTGCCGCAAGCTGCCAGCGTGGGCAGTCCCAGCACCGGAATTGCGCTAGACCCCGTGACAGCGACCGTGCAGATCATCAACAACACGCCGACGCGCTCCGCCAGCGCCGCGCCCACCACGCAGCAGATCCAAGATGATTTTTCACTGTTGACTGCGCCTCGCCACAGATACGAACCGGACAAAGATGGCACATATGCCATGACCAGCGACATCACGGGCGGCGGTGGTCTGTACGTTGGAGCCGTTATTGCAAATCCAACGAGTTCTCTGCCAACTGGGTTTCTGTGGTGCGATGGTTCAGCCGTATCTCGCACGACCTACGCGGCGTTGTTTACGTACTTAGGAACAACATTCGGATCGGGCGACGGATCGACAACATTCAACCTGCCAGATCTAAATGGTCGCACGATTTACGGCAAGGGATCGAACGCCGACGTGTCAACGGTAGGCAACAGTGATGGGCTTGCAAATGCAAGTCGCACGCCAAAGCACACGCACAACATTCCCGCAACGAGCATTGATTGGGGAACGGGCGCAGGCAGCCCGAATCGTCTTTCTGTTTATGGTTCCTCTACAGAACAACCTACGTCAGACAAGCCAACTGGCTCTGGCAACGAACCCTACTTGGTTGTCGGCGGCTGGGTGATTTGCTACGCGCCGCCATCCGTGGCGGTGGCGGTGGCTGGGAATCCGTCTGCACAGACCGGTCTTGCAGCGATCAACGGAACGGCCATCACATGGATGCGCTCAGACGCTTCACCCGCGCTTGATCCCCAGGTCATCCACGCCGCAACGGCAAAGACTTCGCTCGTTGACGGGGACGAACTCCCGATTGCTGATTCTGCCGCGTCAAATGTCTGGAAAAAAATAACATCGCTGAATGCGTGGGTAAATTATTTTAAGAGCAAAGCCGACGCGCTCTATGCGGTGATCGGACACACGCACAGCTACCTTTCAACTGCACTTACATCGGCGCACATTTTCGTAGGCAACAGCTCGAACGTCGCAATCGACACTGCTTTGAGTGGCGACGCAACAATAGACAACACCGGCGTGCTGACCATTGCCAATGCGGTTGTCACTCTGACTAAGATGGCGAACATGGCAACCGCTTCGCTGATCTATCGAAAAACTGCCGGGAGCGGTGCGCCCGAAGTCAATTCGCTTGCAACACTGAAGTCAGACTTGGGTTCAATGCCAGCGACCGCGCACAACATTCTGAGTGCAACTCATGGAGATGCGACAGCGGCGAGCGCGGTGCGGGGTGATGTTATCACAGCGCAAGGCGCAAGCCCAACCTGGTCGCGCTTGGCGATTTCCGTCCCAGCCGCCAATGTCCTGAATGTTTTAGGCGCGGCGAACGGAGACACCGAGCCGTCCTATAAAACTATTTTAGACGGCACGACTCCGGCAACCGAAACCGTGGGCGGAGCGGGCGCGGCTGGAACTTCGCTTGTCGCCGCGCACCGTGATCATGCGCACCCCATTACGAATCCGGCGCTCGATACCCTTGCTTCGCCAACCGACATCACCACGCTGAACACATCAACAACCGCGCACGGGCTTGCTCCGAAAATGGTTGCGCCGGCATCTGGGTTATTGAATGTCCTTGGAATCGCGAACACGGAAACAGCCGCAAGTAACAAGGCGCTGTTCGACACGACCAACCCGGCGGCGCTTGGATCGGTGGGTCCGGGAACGCAAATCATCGCGGCGCGGCGCGACCACATTCATTCTGCCGCTTCGGTGCCGCTTACCACACCAACCATCGACGGGAAAAAAGTTACCTTTGGGACATCCAACCCAGGAAGCCCAAGTTCAGGCGACGCCAATTTCAGAACGGACTTGGGTCTATGGACATATTACGACGGGACGCGCTGGCTGACAGCGCATGAAGTGGCTGTTGATATTCCGCAAACATATTACACAGTGAGCGGTACTCGCGGACTGCTCCATCGCCTACGAACTGATTATGCGCCTTACATTACCCGCGTGGCAATTTCGACAAACGCAGATACCACCAACAACGCATCAAACTACTGGACGATTGCGATTAGGGGCATAAACCTAACCGATTCGGCAGCAACGACTATTGATACATTCAACACGTCCGCTGACACCGTGAACACGTGGACAAATCACGAACGCGCGCCGGGTTCAACTGCAACCCCAGCGAATTACTATATGCTCGATGTGCTGGCAACCAAATCAGGTTCTCCCGGCGGGGTAACTGTATTGGTCACGGCATATTACAGGTTGATTGTCACATGAGAATCTATTACGTTCCCTCTGGCAACATCGCCGCCGGCGCGGCAGAAGCGAAAGTCATTAAGGACAAACACAAATCCAAGTCCATCTCGAAGATGAACGCGAAAGACTTGGCTGAAATTGTCGAACTCTTGGCGATTGCGGCGGGGATTGCAAATTCTGACGGGACGGTGAAATGACGTGGGCAGACAAAGGTGAAGTATGACAGAAAATGACTGGCAACTAATCATAGGAGTGACCGCGAGCATCAATGCGGTTCAACTGATTGACCGATACCGGATCGTGCGCGACATGGGCATCTTCGCGGCGATCTTGCCGCGCGTATTTATCGCGGTGATCTTTATGATAGATGGACTCATTCCAGAGCCGCATCCCGTCTATGTCCGCGACCTGGATTACATATCACTGATTCTGCTGTTCGCAACATCCATCGTAAATATGATCGCGGAGAGACTTCGCAAATGACACCGGAAATAATAGCTGCGGGAACCGCACTCATCGTAGCGCTCGTCAGTGGGGTGATTAGTGTCAGAAACTCATCATCCCAAATAAAGCGGGACGCCTTGACAATCGCAAACGAACAGATTGACCGGATGGACAAGCGGCTGCAAGTGGTCGAGGCTGAGAACAGCACGATACAAAAATCTATGTTCGCGCTGGCTATGGCTAATGCCACGCAAGCCACAAAAATCGTGCGACTCGAAGCAGAACTGACTTCGCGGGACAGTCGGATCGTTGAACTAGAAACGCAAGTGGCGGAGTTACAAGCAAAGCAAAGACAAACGGAAGGATAAATTATGATTCAAAAACGTCTGCCGCGTTCACCGCGCGACAACAACGACTACGAGCTTTCAAACTTCTTACGCAAAGCTGCCGTCCTGCCGGCGGTGCGTGACTGGGGATTCCCTCAGCAACCTCTCAATCAGGTAAAGACCTCACATTGTGGCGGATTCTCTCTCGCCGACAAACGCGCTAGTCCTGGATCGGCATTCGGCTCGATCCCGCAAACAGACCGAGATGGGCACGATTATTACTATCTCATCAAAGCCCTAGAGGGCGTAAAGCCAAACGATCCAACCTATGAGGATGGAGTTTACACCCGCGATGCTCTGAAGCTCTGCGTCCAACTGGGCTGGGCAAGGGCGTATGCTTTCGCTAGCGATCTGAACTCCGCCAAGTCATTCATTCTAGGTCAGGACACCCTACTCTTTGGTAGCGTCTGGCTCGCAGATATGTTTGACACGGACGCCGAGGGTTTCATCCACTTTGGCGGCAATGTTGCCGGCGGTCATTTGTGGGAAGTCCGCGGCTTCGATAGCGACCGAGACGTTTGGACCGGACAACAATCTTGGGGTCCGTGGGGTTACCAAAAGAACGGCACCTTCTACATCAAGGGCGCTGACTTTGAAGCTCTCTACAAACAATCCGGCGAGATCGGGGCGGTGGTAGAAACTGCCAACGTCCCAGTCCCAACTCCCGGAAATGGATGCTATGATCTGCAAGCCATGATCGCGCGCAACATCAAGTCCATGAGCGCGTCAAAAGACCCAAATGTTCAACTCTACATCAAGTCGTTGCAAGCCCAGCTTGCGGTTCTCAAAGCGGGCAAAGTCTAAAGCGCGATGAGGTTTGGATTTCTGCTCGCCGCGCTGATGGGCGCGGTCTTGCTCAAGTATGAGCGCAACAGTCAATACAAAGAACTTTGGATCCTGCTGATCGCGGGTAGCTTACTTGCATTCGCGGCGAGCCAGGATTAGAATACAAACACTTCAAGGGGTGATTTCATGGCAAACGATCTAAGCAAGTTGGTCTCGGTCCGACTCGTCCAGGACGATGGAAAGTCATTGGGCAACTCGGTGGACATGGCGGAGAGCGACGCTTTCCCGCTCATTCAAACCTTCCAAGCGTTCTTCACGAACTCGGTCACCGAAGACATTCGCGATTTTGTCGAGTGGGCTGAGGGCGGGATCGGCGCGCAGGAGAACAATGCCGAATAGGAAAAACAACCACGCGCTAAATTGGCGCGTGGTAAAACACGCCGCGCCGTTCGCGGCAAATCAAGTCGCAAAGAGGTCAAATCTATGAACGCATTCAAAAAATTCGTTCGCGGGAATTTAGTCCCGCTCGTGGTGCTCGTCGCAACGGTGATCGCCGCCTTCGCATTTCCGTTCAAAGCCGCCGACGCGGTCAGCGTCAAGGGCATTGATCCGAACACGATCATTGCCTTCTTCGGCATGTCGCTGAGTCAGTTCTTCACCTGGCTGGCCAGTCAAATCGTGGTGGGCGGCGGGATCGGCGCCCTGCTCGTGTTCTATATCATCACGCCGATCGCCACGTGGCTCGAAGTTCCGGATTCCGTGACCCAGGTCTTTACCGGGTTGGTCTTCACGGCCATCGCCAATGCGCTCACGGCGCTGGTCGGCGCGGTCGCGCCGGCGTACTTGCCGCTGCCGCTCTGGCAGATCGTGATCGTGCTCGTCGCGGTTGCGGTCAACTACTACTTTGCCAAGGTCTCGCTCAACGCGCATCCGCGCGGAACATCGGCCGCGCAGCGCGCACTCGGATAATAAAAGTCGTCGCGATTGCATCCCGCGACGGCGGAACAAAAAAGCGGGTCTGTTTGCCACAGGCCCGCTTTCAAATTAAAAATGACAGCCAACCTTTGCGGGTTTCATGGCTGTCATTTGTTTTGCCAGGACACAAGTCCATACGGGATCGGCTTGACGATCTCCGGCTCGGTGAATCCGCCGTTTCGGCAACGGTGACGCGAACGATGTGACGGGAATACATGTGCTGGCTTCATAATTAAATTGTAACACGGTTAGTTACAAATCGCAAGCTATAAAATACAACTTCTAGCAACAAACTTGGGTATTGACAATCTTTACAACTGTGATAGAATAACACTCAAAGGGAGTATAACAATGGCAAAGAAGAAAACAAAAAAAAGATTGGTAGAAAAAAGATCGGCAAGGGTCAAGCCAGTGCGCGGGTTTAGCAAGCCGCGCACTGGCGCGCACGGGTTTAGCAAGCCGCGCACTGGCGCGGCGCTTGAAAGAACTGCATACCACGATGCTTTAGAAGCGCCATCAGTCGCGGAGAAAGGGCGAGCGGCGCCGGCAGAGATGATCATGCTGCACCAAGGGACACGCCCGACTCGCGTGCCGCTGGGCAAGACTCGCACGGACGAACAAAAGATCGGCGGTAAAACCGTGACCGTGGTCTATGGTGATGTTTGGACAGCGGTCCGCAAGCTGGGTGTCTCGAAGATGACTGTGACCAATCGAATCAAATTGCCCACGGGTCATCCGCACAAATTGTCGGCGGTTCGGTTTGGCAGCGCCAAGTTATGGATTCCAATGTCCGAGCTGGAAGCGAAACCCGAGCCAGTTTAACGCACGAGCCGAGCAAGGAAGAAACGTGAACACAGCAAAGCATAAACGCTTAACAAATCAAGAGATCGAACGGATCGGCGTCTGGGGTAGCGCCAAGATACCGCCTTACTGGGAAGAGCTACGGAATTATGTCTTCAAAAGAGATGGACATCGATGCTCTCGATGCCACAAGGTCTTCAAAGACAAAATGCTGGATGCTCATCATATCATTTGGCGCGAGAATGGCGGGAGTGACAATCCAAAGAACCTGACCACTGTTTGCACGCCGTGTCACGACCTAAAACTGTTGGATCTGCCCGAATCGTGGCACACAACATAAGAATCGAGAGGAAACCAGAATGTCAAACAACTCGTTTCGGTTCGATCCAAATAGTTCCGGGGAGGTTTCTGCTCGTGTAACGCAGTTCGCGGCAATCAGGTCGATACACGGGCTGCAAAAAGCAAGGAGAGTGCTAGGGCTGTCTCAGTCGCAGTTAGCACGTGAAATAACGCGATTGGCGAGGCAGTCCGGCGAGCATCCCGTCAGCCGATCAACAGTCGCAAACTGGGAATCAAGACGAAAGATGATGGCGCGTCAATACGTGGACGCTGTTGGGCGCTTGCTGGCAACGTGGGTTTCCGATAAACTGGGACGCCGCATCGCAACACGGATTCAGGTTAATTCGCCGTGGCAAGTGACATTGTTTGCGACGTGCTCGAATTGCAACAAGTGGTTCGAGATACGCCGTTCAACGCAGAGGAAATGAGCAAGTTGCAAGAAACGAGGCACATGATTACTATCGCATTTGACGCCGCCGAAAAATTCACGGGCTGGGGAGTCCTTGGGGACTTGGGCGAGATCAACAGCTACGGCGTCATCAAAACTCAGCACGATGCCGACATAACGGATGGGCAAGATCAATTCAATCGCCAAGCGGTCTTGCGCGGCGAGGTTCTGAACGTGATTCACGCTGTCGGTGCATCTCTTGTCCTAGCCGAGCGCCGGCTACAAAATCTCACCATCGCCATTGAGCGCACGGACTGGAAGCGCGGCAGGTCAGCGTCACGCGTCGGTCTCATCACCGATGGGATCGCACGCGAAGCACTCGCCATTGCGACCTCGACTATCTTTGGCGTTTGCTTGGAACTGGGGATTGATCCGCTGATCACCGGACCGTTGGAATGGAAACGCGCACTGGGAACGGGACGCAGTAAAGGGGGCGCGGCGGAATGGTGTATCAAGCAATGGCCGATGCGCTTCAAGCAAGGGATCTCCGACAAGACGCGCGCCGGCAAACGCACGATCAAGAAAGTTTGCATCGACATCGGGACGGATGAGATCGTGCCCGATCACGTCACCGACGCACTGGCGATGGGCTACTATGCACGTGGACTGAACAAACTGGCTACGGACTTGAAAGGAGTGCTACCGTGATGTACACCGCACAAGACATCGACAACCTGATCGACGACGCGACGCTCGGACGCACGACCGAGGCGCAACTACGCAAGTATCTGGCATGAGTGGAATCGCGGAATGCCCGCGCAAACTCTTCTGGGGCATGCTCAAAGGATCGGATCACCTGCTCAAAACATTGCCGCGCGATCTGCGCCTGGTGCAACAACGCAATTTCAAACGGGGCTATGGCATAGAGAAAATATGGCGTGAGATGGTCAAAGATGCTTTGCTCGACCCAGCACCGCTCCCGCCGGATCCGGAAGGACCCGCGATTGTTGGCTTCGACCCGATCTTTCGTGGGCACGTGGATGGAATCTACAAGTCGGGGCAGATCGCGGAGTGCAAAAGCGTCGCGCCTGAAAAATTCCAACGCATCGTGCGCGTGGAAAATAGGATTCCGCCATTTCACTACTGGCAAGTCCAGGCGTACATGCGCTATTCAGATTTTGACGCGACCCTGATTACCTATTTTCAATCGAGCACGCTCGAGCACGCAACTTTTCGTATCACGCAAGACGACAAGGTGGGCGACGCTATCGAGAAAAAAGCAAGACTCGTGCTGGCGTGCTACGCCAAGGTTCCACCTGGCGAGATTCCGATCAATGGCACGCGCGCCGCGCCCGCGTGTGAATGTGGACGATGCAAAGACTGAACCAAGCAAGGATGTGAACAATGGCCGCAAATCCTAGCATTGAACTGAAAAAGCCACGACGACTTTCACCGTTTGGGCACACGCGTTGAGCATCGCAACAAAAGCGAACGACGCGCAACAACAAGCGATTGCCTACTTGAACGAACGCCGCAATGAATCGCTGGCGCAGATCGTCGGCATCGGCGAGCGGCGTGGGCTGGACGTCAACCTCGAGGCGGCGGAGCTGACATTCAACCAACCTTACACAGTTCTGCCCGCTCAAACCGGCGACCCGAATGAAGTCATGATCGTGCAATCGCTGATCGTCGCCGGGTTGCCGGCGATTGGCTGGATCCTGTCGCCCACTGAACTGCGCGCGGTCAAGTCGCATTCCGTCGCCGACACGTACATCAGCGCTTTCAAAGCGGCGGCGCACGTCGGTCTGGTGGTGCATGATGACCAGGGCTGGCGCACGAACCAAGTCAAGATCAATTCACTCATTGCCGTATATCAAAAAATTGGCACTAGTGCCAAAAAATTCGGTGATCCATGAACAAACTATCGCTCATTGCCATCGCACTCTGTTTGACCGCTTGCGGATCGCAATCGTTCATCACGACTGCCGCGCCCACGAGCGCCGATCCGTTCGAGCAACTGATCGGCGCTCAAGCCAGTGCGACTGCCGCCGCTGGACAATACAGCAATGTTTCAGCCGTCGCCACGTCGCGCGCAAGCGCAACGGAGACTTATCTCCTGCTGTCGGCGCAACAAACCCGGGTGTACTTGAGCAATGGAGCAACGGCGACGGCGATGACGCAGAACTTGCAAGCGACTCGCGAATCGGCAAAGGTGATCGGCACGCAAACTGCCCTAGCCAGCGAATCCAGTGCTCAAGCGACCAAAGCCAGCGCCACCCAGACGGCACGGATCGCCGAGTCCAACGCGACCGCGGCTGCCCAGTCATATCAATTCACGGCAACGGCTGGCGCCGTGAATGTGCAAGCAACGCAAGCCAGTGCCTCGGCGACATCTACCGCGCACGCGGCGAGCGCGAATGCGACGGCAGTCAGCGGCAACGCAACGGCAACCGTCGTCGCCGAGGGTGTGAAAACAAAGATCGAGCAAGAAACTTACTCGCGCATGACTGCCGGCACGATCGCTTGGGGCGGACTGATCGTTGGCGCGGGTCTCGTCCTGCTGTTGGCGATTCTCATCTATCGCGCTATCGATGTTTTTATCTGGCGCAAACGCATCACTTTTCGCGACGCGTCCGGTGAGCTGGTGATCTTCTTTCCCGGCGACAAGCGCAACGCCGCGATGCTGCGCCCGGGGCGAATGCCCAGCGAGGGATCCGTCATTGCGGATGGAACTTCAACCCCATTGACCATCCACGCGGCACCCGGCAGCGCGCCGGCAACTCGCAACGATCAACGGGTCAGTATGCTCCTAGCCGCCAAGTCATCAGATGCGGAAACGGATCTGAAAATTGACACGGGCATGAACGAAGGTGAGCGGTTACAGCTCGAGCCAGAGCAAGATCGCAAACCTTTTGAAGCTCGACCGCTGGAACTGCGACCCAATCGAAAAATGTTCTTGCCAGTTGGCGTCACGGGCACGGCAGAGGAAATGTGGATCCCGCTCAACACGGTTCCGCACGCGCTGGTGGCTGGATCAAGCGGCATGGGCAAATCAACCTTGATGCACGCATGGATTCAGGCGTTGATCGCGGGTCGGGCTGTAAAACTGGGGATGTATGATGGTAAAGATGGCTTGGAATTTGAGCGCTACGCCGGCACTGGCGCCGTGGCGCTGAACGATCGCAATCTCGGGGAATTTCTCAAAGAGCTGACGAACGAGGACGCGCAACGAGCGGAGATGTTCAAACCGCTGGGAGTACGCAATCTCGACGACTACAATGCCACTGGCAAGAACTTGCCGCACGTCGTTCTTTTCATCGATGAGATCAGCCGCGCGATGGAAGTCGCCGGCGCACGCGAACGACTGGAACAACTGGCTGAACGAGCGCGCGCAACGGGCATCCACCTGGTCATGGCGACGCAACACCCAGACACGAAGACAATCACGCAGGGCATTCTTTCAAATGCTTTGTTGCGGATCGCGTTTTCCGTGCCGCACAGTGTCAACAGCGTGGCGGTGCTCGGATGCTCGGGCGCCGAGAAACTGGGCGGGATTCCTGGGCGGATGCTGGTCAATTACCACAGCAAACTGATCGTAGCGCAAGCGTTTGCTGTCAAAGTCCCGATGCCCGGCGAGTGGAATGTCTCGGAAATGCCGCCGGATATTAGGGAAATGGTCAATATCGCGATAGGGCAGGGCGGTGGACTGTTTGTCGTCACGCAGATCGCGAGAGAACTGAACATCCGACCTGCCAAGGTGACAGACGCAGCGCGTTGGCTGGAACGCAACAACCTGCTGACGCCAGTCATCAAGGATGGTGAGGGTCGAAACAAAGGGCGCCGGATCACTCCCCGACTGCTGGGGATGGTTCAACCTGTGACGGCTACTGGGAAATGAGCGACATCTCGGTATTTGGTTATCGGTAGTAAAACCGTGTTATCTCGCGTTCGGAAGGGCTTGTCAGACGCATCAGACTGGAAATCTGGTGCGTCTTTTCGTTATTGGATCGGAATCCATCTTCCCGCGCACGCGTTCAGCGTCAAATACACGAGTCGAAGGAAACTGAACACGAGGCACTGTCTCGGCAACCTGATCAGAGTCGAACACAAGCGGGTTCGGCGCTCATCACGTTGCCGTGAGGTTTCCTGTTTCCGAGGGGTCCACACTTTCAACCAAAGTCTTTCCACCGTTAGGTGCCCACGAAGGGAAGCGGGCGCAGCCACATCAATCTCCCCGCAACTTCGCTTTGGTCTTGGTGTATGTTGAATGTTTTGCCAGATCTGCGTTGGTCGTGCCGCTAGCGCGTCTTAGTGTTCGATTAGGTCACAAACAAACCGCTAGGATTCGATGAGAAACAGTGCATCCACTATGTTCCAGCGCACGCACATCGTTGCGCGCGCCGTGCTTGTTGAAGCTAAGTTGCTGAAATAAAAAATCAGTCCTTTGTTCTCGGCGTAGGGTGTCCTGTCAAAGACTCCCCCGTTGGCGTAGGGGTCACTCAAGGCGGATAATACTCGCTAGTGCAACCCTATGCCGATAACAAAAGACTGAATCATGCTTTGACAGGAACTTTATGTACCATGTGAGTTGGTGCCACCCAACTCGGTAATTTGTTGATCTGCGTCAACAGATCGTTTGAGACTCGGAACTAGGTAACTCCCAATCTCGATGCTATTCTACTCTAACTTGGCGACAATGTCAAGGTCGTAAATAACACAAAAAAATCCCAGCCGTGACAACTTGCGTCATCACGGCTGGGATTGTCGGTGGAACTCTACTTTCAAACCTCGAAACGGCGCATCTCCGCGCCGCGCTTGTAAGCGTCGGCAACCGGCTTGTAGACATCGGATGGATGCGGTCGGTAAACCCAGTTTGCCAGAATGGCACGCACGGCGCTTGATTCTTCACGCATTGCGGTGCGTAGCGTTTGACTCATAGCAGTCGCTCCTGCTGGACTGGCGCCTTGCCGCGCTCGCGTTGAAGCAAAAGATCGTCCAAACCTCGCTCGGCTTGCTTGCTGGCGACAAGTCCAGCACGCTTGCCTGGATCCTGCGGATCGAGTGAGTAGTAACAAATCTGGAGTGCGCGCACGTTGCCGGCTTGATCGGCGATTTGCTCGAGCAAGCCGGCAAACTCGGTGAGAATCGGCGCGATGACATTCGCCGCGTCGGCTTCGTTGCCAGTGGAAATAAAGCCACGAACTTCCAATGCGTCTGCTATCTGCATCGCGATTTGATCGGCACTTGCACATTGGCACCATCATCTCGGATGCTGAGATCGCACCTTTCGGGTTTCCATGCTTGCGCGCCCAGGCAACGACACTCTTAACATCTGCCGGCAGAATGGTCACGGTTCTTTTAACTTGGATGTTTATTTTCATACTTCCTTCTTTGCTTCAAACTCGTCATTGATTTTGATGTGATAGCCGACTGTGCTTTTGATGGCTTCGACTTTCGTCCCAACCATGATTGCGTCAACATACAGCGTTCCATCTTCACGCAATTTCAAGATGAAACCGCGCCGACCGTCAACCCACAATTCGTATGCGGTGTTTGGTTTGAGTTGCTTACGCGCGGACGCGCAGGTACGGATTGCTGGGCGTTTCGGAACAATTCGCATGCCTCCTTGCTTGGACGCATCCTCGCGCGAGGATGCGTCCAACTACAACTACTTTTTCTTCGAGATCGGTTTGGCGGACTTGGCTTTGCGCGCTTCTTTGCGCGTGGCTTTGGCGAGGTTGCCGCGATGCTTCGGGCAATACACGCCAATGGTCTCGTCACCGACCCAGTGCTCTTCTTCGATGTCGCGCTTGGTCAATTTCTCGGCGGGGGCATAGTCACCGCACGTCCAGCAGCAGAATGGAAGATGCTGAACTGGGACAGCATCCCATTTCGGCGGAAGTTTGACACCCAGGTGATTGATGCTTCCACGGTAGCCGTCGAGATCTGGATCGTCCCAGCCATTCGCAATCTCGATGAACTTGCGCCGGACTTCGGTCAATGGATTGTAGCGTCCTTGATAATCAACCGAATGCTCGGCGAGCACCATGAACGCAATGTATTCACGCAATGCTTCATCGCTGTCGGTCTTGAGAATGCGCTCGGTCAACGCATCACGATGCGCTTTCAACTCATCGCCGGCAACGCGCAAGTCATTGGATGCCAGGCGCGCCAAGAATCGCAACGCCGCGCCGCTCGATTTGATTTGCGGAGCAACGACTTCCGCCGTGTGCTTCGTCAGCCAGATCACGCTCCATTTGTTCTTGTTCGTGGCGGAGCGTTCTTTCCGGCGCGCCGTCGCTTCGCGATTCTCTTCTTTGCGCCGATCATCACGGGCTTTGGGAGACTCGTTTTCTTTGGGTGCGGATTTGGCGGGTTTGGACTTGGCTTTATCGCCGCGCTTCAGCGCCTCGGATTTTTCCTTGAGCCAGGTGCGCGTTGCTTCTTCGTCTACTGTGCCCAAGCAAACCCAGCGCGAACCGAGCAAATGCAAACGGTCATACGACTGATTGCGGAATTGCCAGCCTCCCGCTGGGGCGGGCGGAACGGAATACAAACGCAATTCCGGACGCTTGGACGCAATCAACGCTTGGATCATCGTTGTGTACGTCGAGTCGCGCTCCGAGCCATCATACACTGGCGTGATGTTTTCATCTGCCGAGAATGTCGCGATGCCAGTCTTCTCGTGAATGCGGACGAGGTCTTGCGGGATCGTCAACTTGAACTTGGCATCGAAGCACGCCGGGCGCGCGCAAAACGTGGAATGCTCGTACTTGAACAAGAACGAACATCCGGAACATTGCGGGATGGCTTCTTCGTCGTCCAAGGGCTGATCGAATAAAGTCACCTGCCCTGGCTTGGGCCAATCCATCTTCCACGGCACATCGTTCAACGCGCGCGCCTTGTCGCCGATCTGCTTTTCGATTTCGTCGTCAATGTATTCTTCGGGGTTGGCTTCTTCGATGGATGCCTTTGCAATCTTCAACGCGGAGCGCGGTGCCAGCTTGGACAACGCCACCAACGCACGCGCATTGCGCTGGCTGATCTTGCGCTCGTCGGCAAGCGCCTGAACTTCGGGCGGGAGCAACAAGAGGCGCAGTAGATCGGAAATAGTCGAGTCCGACTTGTAACCAAATTCCTTGGCGGCGGCGAGGTTGGAAAGTCCGAACTCTTTCTTGCGCCGTTGAATGATTTTGGCTTTCTCGATAATCGAGAGGTCGTCGCGCTGTCCATTCTCAGATGCCGCCCGATCGCTCATCTCGCGGTCCGACAAATCTTGGATGTCGATGGGGAACGACTCGCCTGGGAATGCAACGACGAACGCGCGCTTGCGGCGATGACCAAAGGCAAGCTGCACACGGTCTCCGACCATTCGCCCTTGCGGGATCTGCATCATGCCGCGAACTTCGGGGCTGCCCTCTTTCGGGGTGAGCATGTCAGTGGCGAGATCGCGAAGCGATTGCTCGCTGTAGCTCGTGCGCGGTTGCCATGGATTGTCGTCAACCAGCGCAGGATCAAAAAACTGGATATTCATACTCATTGTTAGGTCTCCTTTGCGACTGGACTTATTGCCAAGTCGTCGAATTTTGTTGTTCTGGATTAAGTGCCGCGACTAGCGTTGTCGTGCCAGCTTTTGGCAAGGTATTTGAGATTGTGACGAATCTCGGATTCCGAACCTTGAAACACGATGCACGGTTGCTTTTTGTGCGAAGTCTTGCGACCGCCGATGCGGTTCGCGATTTTAACACCCTGGGCGAAGTTTTGGGATCACCCGGCAGCTTATCCCAATCAGTTGTGATGAACCGGCTATTTCCATTGACATCGCTTTCGATGCGCGTTAATCTGATTTCATCAGCCATTATTCACCACCCGCCTCGTTGGCGCTGGCATTCTTGCGGATCCATTCATTCCACGCGGCGAGAGCATCTTCCGGGGTGGGGAACCGGCATCGCTTGAGATAAGCGCGAGTGCGCGACGAGGGCAACGGCTCGAACTCAAACTCGCTCTGCTTGTTCAGCGTAAAGCCAGGCATGAACGAGCCGAGACTGCGAACTGCCCACAGCACCGTGCCGTCTTGCTGCACGGCGCGCTGTAGGCAGATCAAGTTGCTGGGATCGCGGTGGAGCAAATAACTATCCACCGGGATTTCCGCAATCGAGTCATAAGGTTGGAATGGAACGATCACTTGCAAATCATCAGTCATGTTCACCTTCTTTCTTTTTGGGATTCAATGCTTGCCAAAGCGTGGCGCCGATCACGGTGATCGGCGTGGCAACGGAAAATTTATTGTCACGCTCCGCCACGAGAGTGGATCCTGCATAACCGCCGCAGGGATTGAGCGTCGCCGTGCCGAAAACTTCATACTGGGCATTGACACGCAAGACTTGGTGGCACTGGCTACACGTCGATTCCCAAGCGCCTTTGGAATCGACCCAGGCAATAAACGAATGCCCGTTCAGATTAGCGGCTTGGGCGGCGGCATCAAGGAACTTGGTATCATTCTGACTTATCTGACTCACGTCTTATAACTCCTTTCGGAAGTGGGATTTGGGAAAGCGGAATTTCTTCTTCTTGCGCTACGTGCTGGAGCGCGGGTGCTTTGGCGAGCTTGAAGCGGATGTTGCCGAGCACTTGCGAGAACGCGCCCAGCAAGCGCAGGAGCTCGCGGGAATTTTCAAACACCCAAAACTCGCCCATCGTCGCGTGATGATATTTAACCCAGCCCGTTCGAGTGGCATACTCTTGCGCAATCGGATTTTGCTTGATCCCCAGCCAAGAGACTTTCGCATTGTGCGGATCGCGAATCACGTACACGCCAACGCCGGCAAGGTAATCGACAAATTCAAACTGAGCATCGAGGGGCGGAAGTGGGATGGGCATGGCTACGTCCAGAAAAGTGGATGCCCGCCAATCGCTTCGAGACGGTCATGGATCGCATCCACCCGAACCGTATCAGCGGCAACGCCAGTATAGGGAGCGGCTTCGCGCTCTTGCACCAAGCGGATCAACTCTGCATCACGCGCCGGCGCGACATAGTGCGCGATAAAGTCATACAGTTCGTCGCCGGGACGCCACGCCCAGCAAAGACCTTGCTTCGGGGATGGTCTTTGTAAAGATTCACCAAACCGAGGTAGCACGTGCCGCCGTTCTGAAGCGCCATAGCATGAACCAGGTCGCGAGTCGCGCTGTTCAGTGCTTCATCGACTTCAACGGCTTCGCCGTAATTGGCAGCAACTCGGTCAACTATAAAAGTAACGAGTTGGGGAATGGTCAAAGGACTCCTTTCAGTAAGATTAGTGCGCGACGGCTGGAGACCCTCTCTAAACCGCCGCGCACTAACTCGGACTAACTTGTAAACAATATACAATACAACTAGGGGGATGTCAAGGGTTCTGCGAGAATCGCCAGGTCTTGTAGCCCGTTTCGCACGCTTGCAAAAGCGGCGAATCGGGGAGCGGGCAGCCAGCTTTCTTCTGCGTCCACACCAGGTAGGACGAAACCACGGCGATGGCAAACACGCTTGATTTCACGCCAAACCCAGGGATGTCACGCGTCGGAAACTTGCCGTGCTCATCCCGCATCCAGAGCGGGTATTCCATTGCCCAAGCAGAGCAAAAGTCGGCGGATGCGCGCGCCGCTGCTTCGTCGATGGTCTCGAAGATCGGATAGCACGATTGGCTATACCAGATCAAGGGCATTTCAAGCGCGAGGGACACACGACGACTCCGGAGCGGTGTGCGCGCTGCGCATGTGCTTTTTCAAACCGCGCCGGAGAAATGACTTGTGGCACTCTTCGCATTCAACGGTGTCCGACGACTTGGATTTGAACTTGCTCATCGCTTTGCGAACGTGCGGACTTTTACCTGCGATTTGGCGCAGAACTCGCTCGCCGGCGGCGGGACGCTCGCCTTCAACGACATCGCCTTCGATCTCGTTGTGCTCGGCGGCGCGGCGCGCACGCAACTCTTGCTGGAACGGACGCGGATCGACCAGTATCTTCGCCAGCTCGAGGTCGGTCAGGGTGATGTGATACGTTCGGGTTACTGAAACTTGCATCTTACTCCTTTGCGCGATTGCGCTATTTGGCTCCATTGCATTGGCTGGGCGCGTTCCGTCCAGCGGTCGCGCCGCAACGCGAACAGATCCAAACTGTTTTACCGATAAGATTTGCAATCTTCCCGTTGCGAAGATTGCCATCGATTTCATAGTATTCAACGTACAAGTGACCTTTATTTTCTTTGGTTCTTCCAGTGGCTTGTAACATTAGTTTGCCTCGCTAGGATCTCGCGCTCGTCGAGGACGACGGCATAGTGCTGGCGAATATCAAAGACTTTCGCCTTTGCAAGCGTGAGTTTACTCCTTGGCATCTTCTTCTCCTTCCCAATGGACTTCCCAATGGACTTCCCAATGCTGGTGCAACGAGAGGGCGTAAGTTTTGACATAGCCAATCTCGCGCAGATCGCTCCAATCCGGCAAGTAAAATTTTTGCTCGGGTCGGATAGCGCGTGAACGCACGTCCAGCGGCAACGATGGCATACTCGTCGCGTTCGGCGGGAGTGAGCGGAACATTCAAGTCATCCCGCTGATAGATGCCGCCTTCGTAATACACGGTGACTTTGCCAGAACGCTCTATCGCAACGGCAACGCTGTGCGGAGCGAGCTGGGCAAACAGCGCTTTCGCGCCATCACTGGGATGGTCGTTCAACGTAACGATTTTGATTTGAGAGTTTACTTCCATTATTTCTTTCTCCGACTGCTAGACTTGGCTTTCGGCTCGACCACTTCGGTGATCGCGATACTGGCTTCGGTGGCATGGCAGAACTGCCTGATCTCTTCGTGCGTGGCGGCATAGCCGTCCAACTCTTCCTTGTCCCACTTCGTGCCGGGCTTGCGGTAGACGGCTTTCAACTTGGAACCATCGACGCGATGTCCAGCCGCCAGCGTTAAAGCGTCGATTTCATTCTCGAGCAAAACAAGGTTCTCGTCAGCCGCGGTCAGCTTGGCGTTGAACTCGGCGTCCATTTCTTTCCATTGCTGGCGAACATCGTCGCTGATCATCGAAAGTTTTTGCTCGGCAAACTCTTCTTCCGCGCGCTTGATCTCTTCGCGGAAAGACCACAACAGATCAAGCCGCTCGATGATCGGCAAATCTTCCTCGGCGACTTGCCGCGCGGTGAGCGGCGCGCTCGCCGCTGTTTGCTGAATCAGAGGACTGCGGTCGAAAACACTCTTGACATCCAAACTACGCGATGGGCGTTTGACATCCAACGCGGGAACTGGAACTGTAGACATTGGGTCTCCTTTCGCGGTTGCTAACGCATTGCCGCAATTCTTTATTATCCGAACTCCGAAAACAATGAATCGAAGTCAGGCAAACTACGCGTACACCTTCTTTCTATTGGGTTTCTCGAACTCGGGGAACAACAACGGTTGCTGGGATTTGCCTTGCTTGATCGCCTTTTGCGCGGTTGGCTTGGATTCTTCGAGAATATAGCCAGTGCCGTTCAAGCCATACAGCCGAACATTGATGATCGTCATCTGCACGCAACGCTGGTCGATGTCACAGCCATAGAACTCGACGGCGCGCTCGATCACCGCCCAACGCGGAAACTGCCGCGCGCCAGCAAGCAACATCCGCCCCGAACCGCAACCGGCATCATCGGCGACGGTCAGCGGACGATACTTGATACTGGGATCGCTGTTCAAGGCGTTAAAGCGCGTCTGCAACGTGATGCGCGCACCCATCAACTCACCGATCGCTAACAGGCGGCGCGCATGTTCGGACTGCGCAATCTGCTCGTCGATACGCTGGGCGAGTGCGGCTTCGGCATCCGCTTCTTCGCCGACTGTGTTCCGCGCCATCAATTCGCAAACGTGCTCGGGACTAAAGAACTGCCCACGCGCCGATTGCGTCGAAGAGTAAACGAAATTCTGATACGCTTCACCCAAGCAATCGGCATACGTCGCCTCGCCTTCGCCATCTTCCGCTTCTGACAGCAGAATGGCAAACCCTTCAGCGAAGTGACGAAGGGTCTGAACTTTCCAGCGTTTCTGGATCGCGGTCCAACGCGGCTTGAGATCGGCGGGTTCAGGAAACTGGTCAACCTGCTCAACGGTCGGGGGATGCTGGTGCTCGCGAATGAACTGCGCCAGTTGGTTGAACAACGAGGGGAACCGATCTAACTGATACTCGACAAAGTCGAGGAATCCGTCAAAGGTTTCCTTGTGATTGTATCCTTCATAGCCGCACTTCTCGATCACCGAGATCAAGCGCGTCGAGCCATCGCGCAGATCAACGTGACTTCTTGGCATCGTGATCCTTGTTTTTGGCATCCTCGGCGCGTTGCAATTCACCGAGCGTCGAAAAGTGATCGCCGTTGACCGCGTACCACTTGCCATTGATCTGCGTCTTGGAAAGAGTTTGTTTGCACGCACCGCAAACAAACGTCGGTGGATTTTTCATTTGCCTTTGACCCAGACACCGCACCGCTGGCAAAACTTGCCCCACCCTAGAACCTTGCCCGCGAAGTGCGAACCCACGTTCTTCGTATCGTGAAACCCGAAGAGACACAACAGCCAACCGATCATTCTGCACCTTCTTCGGGTCGGTCGTTACCGTCCAAGTGAATCACCATCTTGTCTTCATTGTCTTCGTCGGATGGGAACGACCATTCACCTGCCGCGCGATCATCGTCGAGATTCTTTTCAATCGAAGCGGAATACTGGGGTTCAAGCATGTGGCGAAGATTCAATTCGGCGAAGTCGGCTTCTTCTTCGGTGTCGAATCCGAGGTCGTTTTCTTCGTACTGGGAGCTTTGCGATTCCGCTTGATCGTAAGTCAGGATTTCACCGAGGATGCCACTCACTTGGATCACGCTGGCGCGCAGCTCGCGTCCTTGATCGTCGGTGGTGTACGCGGTCAGTCCAAGCGTGTACTGACTGCGCTCGATCTCCAATCGATACTTGCCGCACGTAAACTTGGTCTGCGTTGCCGCGACCAGGCGCGCATTAAGATCGGCACTCAATTCAGGGTGGGTCACTGCCACCATGCCGGGTTGTCCAATGGGCAAAACCCAGGGCGTCAAATCTTCCAACTTGACGCCGAGAATGTTCGTCTGGTACAAACGCAAGCCGCCGATTAAAGTGGCCAGCTCGACATCACTCACTTGAAGTATCATTGTCACCTTCCTTTTCTTCAAAAAGTTTTGGGAGCATATTCAGGATCACCCTGCCATACTGACTGAGCACGATGTAGCGAACATCGTAACTGACAAGATCGACGTATTCATTCTCAATCAAGCCACTCCGAAACATCGAAGAAACTGCATCGTCATTCAGACTGGGAGAGCGAACGCCGTCTTCCCAACGGCGATTTTTAAGAATCTTGCGTCCTTTCATCAACCGTGAATCCTTCGAGCGGAATCGCGGCTCGGCGCTGGCGGATGCGCGCTGCAATGGGCTGAACATCGTCGGCGATCCCAACATTGCGCGCCGACCTGGGTGTCGCGCCATACGCCACCAAGTACGACCGCGCCGTCGTGCCAATCTCGCGCAACAGCGTTTGAATGCCGGTGACATTGCGCGTGGTGGTGCCATCCAGCATATTCTCGATCCGCGCAATCTGCGCATCGATGTCGGCGTTGCCAATCAGGTTCATCGACTTCCACGCCGCGACTGTGTTGCGAACTTGGAGCGTGGAGCGTCCAATCAGATCGCCGTCATTGCGTTGCATACTTTCGAGCACGTTCACCATTCCATCGTAGATCAAACTGATGGACTGCTCTTGCAAGGCGAACACAAAGTCTGCGATCATCTTATCCTTCTTGGAGCGCGCTTCAGATACCACCTCAGCGTTCAACCGGGCGAGGTCGCGTTCACGGTTCGCCAAAGCATCTTGCTCGATGCTCTCGGCGCGTCGTTCACGGTCGCGCTTAGCTTGGACCCGCTGGGTTTCTGCTTCGTCGGCGGCTAGCAACGAGGGGAGCGGGATATAGTTGATCTCGGTCTCGTACGCAAAACTAGCGACCACTTCTTCACGGCTGGGGATGGCTTGACGAATCCGATCAATGAACGATGCGACGAACGTGTCTTCGCTGATGCCGCCCAACGAGGCGCGATTCAGTTTCAGCAAGCGCTTGTACGCGGAGTGCGCCGCGCCATCATACGCTTGAAACAACTCGCGCATGATGGATGACCAATCGATGTTGATGCGGTCGCGCACTGCCAAGTACCGATCGCGATACTCGCCGTTCAGTCTCTTCCATTCGTCCCAGGCGCCGATGGGAATGAACTCGCCCCAGTAGGTCTGATATGCTTTTGAACTGAGCACCTTGCGCGCGCCGGAGTCGATGGTGTTCAACTCGCGCAACAACTCTGCCGGCAGCAGGCGCTTGGCGCCCAAGGTCATCAGCTCGTCGTACACGCGTTGCTCTTCAACGTCTTTCGGCGTGGGGATGCCGAGATCGTTAAGCGTGATCTGCGTTCTGCCACGCCACCGGCGCAGGTGCAATTTCACAACCACGCCTTGCTTCATCAGGTGCGCCCAGTCTGGAACGGCGACATTAACACGCTCGCCCAACTGGGTTTCAATGCGCCGCGCCGATGCCACTGCACAGGGCGAGGCGCGAGTATTTTTTGCTTTCATTTGAAATCCTTTAGAATCTCGGCAAGCTCATCATCAACAGTGCCAGCCAACGCCGCGCCACCCAGTTTGATGGATGGATCTGCGTTTGCCATGCCGGGATCGATCAAACGTCGCCAGAGGTATCCTTCATAGTGCGGACACATTTCCAGCGCCCAAAACATTGCCTCTTTTTCCTTGCCGCGCCGAATGGCTTTCTGGATCGCGGACACGACTTCAGGCAATTCATAGCCAAAACGGTCGGTGTGCCTGACACCATAAAACTGCTGTGCCAATTTCATTCTCCTTGAATTGATTTTCAAATGGATCGTGAGTTTCTTTTTTGTCTCGCTGTGGACTCCTTTCCTCGTCAAGATTCAGACTGGCTTGCTTGCGAACAACTCGCGGCTTGGGGACATACACCGGCATATCGGCGGGGCGCGGAACGTCCGAAGCGCGCACACCACCAACGCCGGGCTTGAATGCGTAGCCGCGCTGGCAACACAAGCAGGGAGAATAATATGGCTCACACTTATTTCTTTGTAGAACTCGAGTGTCTAGTGCGCGGTGTGCGCACTTGTCTGCATGGATCGGATGGGCGAGGCGCGAGA